>JAADGG010000031.1:0-4572 GCA_013152485.1 Nitrospirota bacterium
GGCTTTTCGAGACAGGCCTTATGCAAAGCAAGGCGTTTGCCGCGCCGGTAAGGTATGCCCTGCTTTTTGCCAGAAAACGGTCGTGGTTGTAGAGGTCAGTTGCGTGAATAGTCGAGTGGAATTCCTTAAACAATATAGAACGATTTTCTTGATGACTTGATAGGTGTTCTGTTGAGCTTTAATTCCTGATTGAAAATATGCTGAACGTCATGATTGTAATGATAGCAGGGCATGTTGGCCGTCCAGGGATTCTCGTATGAAACAGAAGAAAATCCTTTTTTTATCGGAAGAGATCCCGTTCAACAGGAATTGCGGTCAACGCGTGAGGATTTATAACGTCCTCAGATGTCTTTCGGACCTGTATGAACTCACGTGTGTCTTCCCCTACAGGAATGAAGAGGACATGGAGTCCATAAGGACAGACCCTGACATAGAGTGCAGGAAGTATTTCATAAAAATACCGGTCGGAAACGGTGCTGTGGGCAGAAGACTTGAAATATTGAGAAGAAAGCTTCACCTCGACAGGGAAGTGGGGGCGAAACTCGAAACGATCGTTGGAGGAGACCGGTCCCGACCTGGCATGGGTGGAATACTCCTATCTCGGCCAATACATCCGTTTTTTCAGCAAGAGGGGAATTCCCACGGTTTATGCGTCTCATAATGCTCAGGCATACCTGGACTATCTCTGGTGGAAGACGGAGGGAGGCGTTGCAAGGAAGATCGTGACACTGCCCGTGATACTCCTGAACTATCTTCACGAGAGGCTTTTTTTCCCCGAGGCGGACAGGTTTCTGTGTATAAGCGAAATCGACATGGAATATTACGGCTCCTTCGTCTCGAGCAGGAAAATGGGGCTCCTGCCGAATTTTTACATCGAGACGGATATCGAGGGGGTCGAAGGGTTCAGTCCTCCCCACGAATATATATGTATGGTCGGCAGCATGAACTCTTTTCAGAATTACGAGGGCGCGCTGTTCCTGCTACGGGATATATGGCCCCTGATAAAAGCAAGGCACGCAGGTCTTCATCTGTATCTCGTCGGCAAACTGCCTCCACAGGACTCGTACAGATACAGGGAGCTCAGGAGGCTCGCGGATGGCCTTCCCCGCGTGGTCCTTACCGGAGAGGTGGATGACGCGATACCCTACGTGAAAGGCGCCCTCGCAACCCTGGTCCCCGTCATGCACGGAAGCGGTACAAGGACGAAGATCATAGAGAGCGCTGCATGTAGAACCCCCGTTGTCAGCACTTCTGTGGGGGCCGAGGGACTTCCTTTTTCAGACGGAGAAAGCATAATGATTGCCGATGATCCCGTGATGTTTGCAGAGAAGACCGGAGAGCTGCTGTCGAGCGGTGATCTGCGAGCCCGGATTGCCGCGGAGGCTTTCGACGTCTTCAGAAAAGATCTCGGATACGAGGTAAACAAGAATAGAATAGAACAGATCGTCGAGGATCTGGCTGGTGCCGGATCCCGTTAGTGGTTTGACCGGAGGGGCGATGTGATGCCTGTTGCGCTTGACGTAAAGACGGTGAGAAGGGGGTTCTTCGTCTTCAGTGCATTAATCCTGTTCGTTCTCGGGCTGAACATCCCCAGGGTATCGGTATTGGCCGTACCGGCCGCCCTCGGAGTCGTATTTGTAAGGTGGAGAGGGGAAGTCGTCTACGATTTCCTGGTCAGAATCTCCGTGCTGCTGATCTTTTCCCTGACTTACTACGTGACGATGTACTTCTATGACTTCAAGGATCTTGCCGACGTAGTGATCAGTTCCCTCCTGATAACGTCCTCTTATGCCCTGGGTTTTTCTTTGAACCGGTCCAATGTTCCTGATTGGCCGTACGGCTTCGTCTGGACTGTTCTGGCGATGGTGAGCGGTTTTGCGGTATTCTCGTTTCTTTCCGTATACACCGCCATGTCCTCGGGACACGTCAGTGACATACTGTTTCGCTCCGCACCCAACTTCTGGGTCGCGAGTGAACAGATCAACGGTCCCATTCTCGGAATTTTTGCATCCCTCGGCTTGTGCCTCGCACCGGTACTGTTTTTCGGATCCGGGGAGTTCATCGGCAGACATCGTTCTACATTGATGACAATGGCCGTTTCCGCCCTTGTTGCCGCGGGGGTATACGTCAATCTTACTCTCCAGAACAGGTCGCCCTTCATAGCGCTGCTTCTGTCTTTCGTGGGCGCCGGCGTGCTTTTCTTCCTCGTGAAGAGGGTCAGTCCGGGAAAGAAGGTTAAAACGATTGCTTATATAGTGATCTTTCTGGGAGTGCTTGCCTACATGTTCCTGTACATGGGGTATGACTACTCCCGGTACTCGCTTGTAAGCAGGTTTGAAGTCCAGGGACTGGAGACGAGCAGGTTCGATGCGTGGATGTACATGCTCAAGGCCCTTCCGACCCACCTTGCCGGAGGACGGCTGGTCTACATCGGAGGGCTGGAATACGTTCACAATCTGTGGCTCGATGTTATCTATGACGCCGGGGTCCTTCCGGTGATGTTTCTTCTGCTGTTCCATGCGCTGCACGTGAAGAGTTTCGTAAGCGTCGTCCGTGCGGACCTCCCGACAATACTCGTTCTCGTTATCGTCTCCGTCGGTGTATCCTTCATGGTTGGGTTTCTGATAGAACCAGTGCTGCAGGGGTCCGTGCTCTACTTCTCTGCAAGCTGCTTCTTCCTCGGCCTGCTGAAAAGGCTTTCCCTCGACCTGAGGATGTTGCGCGTTCATGTCATGGAGCGGAATGTCTGAAATGCTGATCTCGTTCAGCCATAGGTTCATATTCATTCACGTATACAAGGTGGCGGGCAGCAGCATCAGGAAGGCTTTGGGAAAATACGAGCCGCTTCCTGTACGCCTGAAGAGGATAACAGGGATATCACTGAAGAAACTCGGGCTTTTGGACCCGGAGAAACAACTGAACTACAGAAACTACGATACACACATAACGGCGAAGGAGCTTAAGAAGAGTTTGCCGAAGAAGGTATACGATGGTTTCTTTAAGTTTGCATTCGTGCGGAATCCATGGGACTGGCAGGTCTCCCTGTACCACTATATGTTGAGAAAGACCACTCATTATCAGCATGAGTTCATAAAGTCGTTCGAAAGCTTCGATCAGTACATTGAATGGAGGGTAACAGAGGACAAGCACCTTCAGAAAGAGTTCGTAACGGATGACTACGGAAACATTATTGTAGATTTCATCGGCAAGATCGAGAGCCTGGAAAAGGACTTCGATTATGTGTGCAAAAAGATAGGGATTCGATCGTCACTTCCGCATGAGAACAGGTCCCAGCGCCGTGACTACAGGTCCTACTACAACGAGAGAACGAAGCAACTCATTTATGAGCACTTCAGAGAGGATATCGAACTCTTCAACTATACCTTTGATGAGTAGGCTGCCGTCAGCGGTGACTTTCATGACGGATTCGAAGCCCGGTTGCAGATGAGGAACAAGGCGGTTCCAGACATAAGAAGTTTCGTCTCCGGTCCCCTCTTCGATGATGAAACAGTCCTGAGCAATGACCCGTCGTACCCGAGGATTACAGTAGTCACCCCCTCCTTCAACCAGTCCAGGTATATCGAGAGGACCATCCTGTCCGTCCTGAACCAGAACTATCCCAACCTTGAATACATAATCATCGACGGCGGATCAACAGACGGAAGCATAGACATCATCAGGAAGTACGAGCGGTACCTCGCATGCTGGGTGAGCGAGAAGGACGAGGGGCAGGCCGATGCCATAAACAAGGGGCTCAAGCTTGGAACGGGCGACCTGTTCGCCTGGCAGAACTCCGATGATCTTTACATGCCGGGAGCATTCATGACGGTGGCCGAGAAGTTTCGCGAGAGGCCGGACTCGGCGGTCTTCTTCGGAAACTTCTGGCTCGTGGACTCCGATGATGAGCCGATCCGTGACATAAGGTTCACGCCCTTCTCATTCAGGTGTTCCTTGCTCGAAGGGATCGGGATCTCGAACCAGGCGGCTTTCTGGCGGAGGGAACTCTTCGAGGAACACGGCTACCTTGATCCTTCCCTGGAGTTTGCGATGGATCTCGACTGGTGGCTGCGTCTTGGACACGCAAGGGCCGGATTCTGTTTCATCAGGAGACATCTCGGCTGTCTGAGGATCCACGAGGAGACGAAGACATCCACCATACTGAACGACGTTGGGCTCGCCGAACGCATTGAGATACGCAGGGGGTATTCACGAGGCATACCCGGGCGGGTGAGCACTTCTTTCTGGAAGACGATATGCCTCCTGAGAAGGACGGGCTGGTATGTCCTCCAGGGGGACTTCTTCTATCTATTCCGGGGGGTGCCGAGGAGAATGAGGAACCTGCTCGCTGCCCGGGGAAAGGACGCGGGAGGGGCATAGGTTGAGTTCGTCGAGGCGCATGCGCATTCTCATGATTTTACCGACGTATCCGGTTCCCACCGACAGCGGGACGAAGCGTCGCATGATGGCCTTCATGCAAGGCCTCTCCAGGTCACACCAGGTTGTGGCGGTCTCTCTGGGAGACAGGAGATATGTCGGGGTATGGAACGACGCTGATCATGAATGGGAAAGCCA
>JAADGG010000031.1:4606-42375 GCA_013152485.1 Nitrospirota bacterium
AGGTCTTTCCTGTCCCGCAGAACCTACAGGGAGGTCAAGTTCTCGAACCGGGAGTTCGGTTCTCTTCTGAGAAGGCTCCTCGATGAGAACGGTTTCGATGTGGTTTGGGTGAACTTTCTGAACATGGCCACATACCTTGACGGGTACCTGGCCGCGTGGTCGGGGGCCCCGGGGTCCAGGCCCCTGCTCCTGATGGATCAGCACAACCTGGACGAATATGTGTGGAAGAAGTTCGCCGAACATATCAGGAACCCCCTCTACAGGATCTTCTGCAGCCGCGAAGCAGCCAAGAACAGGAGACTGCAGGAAGCATACTTTCCGCTTTTCGACCTCATACTTTCCGTGTCCGAGTTTGAGAAGGCGATGACCGAGAAGTACAACGTGCCTTCCGGCAACGTGATGCTCGCACCCAACGGTGTGGACGTCGAGTATTTCAAGCCTCGACCGGATGTCGAAAGATCTCCGGAGCCGACCATAGTCTTCGGCGGTTCCCTGGATGCCGCGATGAACCAGGATGCCGTGCACTGGCTCGAGAGCGAGATCTTTCCCCGCGTCAGGAAACGTATGCCGAGTGTCAGGCTGCTGATAGCCGGACGCAACCCGCCGCCGTCGATTATGGGCAGGGCCGGCCCTGCCGTCGATGTCGTTGCCGATCCTCCGGACATAAGGGACTGCTACGACAAGGCTGACGTATTCGTTGTGCCGTTACGGTCCGGCGGAGGTACCAAGCTGAAGACGCTGGAGGCGATGGCGATGGCCCTGCCAGTGGTGAGCACCTCGACCGGAGCGCAGGGACTGAACGTGACCTCCGGAGAACACCTGCTCGTGGCTGATGAGGCCGGCCTCTTTGCAGACAGGATCGTGGAGCTTCTGCGTGACCCGGTCGGGGCCGAGAGGATGGCACGGAATGCACGGAGGTTCGTGGAAGAAAACTTCAGCTGGGACTCCATTGTCGGCAGTGTGGAGGAGGCGTTGATCAGGAGGCTCGGCTCCGCATAGGACTCCGGCCGCTGTTTCGTCTGCACCGGCCGGATCACGTGGCACTGTTGAGCTCATGATTTTCTCATCTCAAATCGAGAACTTATACTACCTCTGGAAGCGCAACAACTGGATGCTGGATCCGAGGAGCTATCTCGGCGGCTTCCGGACCGTCGAGATACATGGCCCGATATTTCTCGTGGGCAACCAGGGAGACGGGCTTACGCTGCTTTCGAGGATGCTGAGGCGCAACAGGAGTGTCGTGTCCGTGACGGGCAACCGGAATTACTGGGCCGGCGCCGACGAGATGGCCAACGTGTACGAGCCTGTTCTCGGCCCCGATCTCTCCGGCATAAGGCTGAGGGCCCCGAGGCACGAGAGGCTTACTCCGCCGAGGAGCTGGTCCTATGCGTGCAACGATCTCATCGACGCCTACCGCCGCACTGAGATGCACGCAAACGAGACAGCGGCGCGCCGGCTGAGGCATGCAATCGGTCTCGCAGTAAGCCGGTACGGGAAAGGGATGCCGCAGCCCAGGTTCGTCGACAAGAGCCAGGTCTATACGGTGAAGATGTCGTTCATCGACAGGCTGCTCGAAGGATGCGGTCCATATTTCATTCTCGTCACCAGGAACCCCTATGCCTCCATCTACCGCGCGGCAACCGGCAGTGCCGGTGACATGAAACGGTATGCAGCGTACATGAGCCTCGATGAAAGAATGAGGGTCTGCATGGAGCACTGGCTGAACTCGGCCAGGTGTGTGGAGGAGGACAGGCACAAGGTGAAGAACTTCATGTCCGTGCGGTTCGAGGACCTGCTCAAGTCGCCCAGAAGGGTCCTCATGGACATATGTGACTTTGCCGGTCTCGAGTATTCCGACGACATGATACCCCAGCCGCACCACAGACTGCCCTTTGGAATGAAATACAGGGAGAGATGGTATCCGCTGCGGGTGGACGTCAACGAGCGGTACCTGAAGGCCGTCCCCGACGAATATGTCGAGATGATATACAGGCATTGCGGACGGTATGCCGAAGCACAGGGCTACATGCGGCCCGGGAAGAAGGGGGCCGGCTGAAAAGGGTGGGGCGGACCGCCCCCGAGCCGGCTGTTTGTGGTATAATATCCATAATACCGAGCGCAACCTTTACCGAATACCGAAGACACAACCCTTCCCAAGGCATTTTCATAACGGTCCGGAAGACACCGTTGTTGCGGATCATATATTCTGAAGACGCGGAAATGGTCTTGAAAAGGTTTTGGGGACTTTGCATCACAATACTGCACAAAGGGCCTGCAGCGACATGATCATCTCCGCCGGGCCGGTCTGTTCTTAATCTGTTTTGATATGCGGAAAGCATGATTCGAAATGAAGATTATTGCACAGAATTACAGTAACGGCAACCTCGAGATGCTCGAAGTCCCGATGATCACGTCCAGGAGCGGGCTGCTCGTGGAGACGGCTGCCTCTCTCGTCTCCGTGGGAACCGAGAAGGCCATGATCGATGTGGCGAAGAAGAGCCTGCTCGGCAAGGCACTGGCAAGGCCGGACTGGGTGAGGCAGGTGCTGGACAAGGTCAGGACAGAGGGGCTGATGGAGGCGTGGAGGCAGTCCAAGGCGCGGCTGGACATGCCGGTGCCTCTCGGGTACTCGTGTGCCGGCACGGTGAGGGAAGTGAATGATACCGAAAGGGACTTCCGAGTGGGCGACAGGGTGGCCTGCAGTGGAAGCGGCTATGCGTCCCACGCGGAGTGGAACGTGGTACCCCCGAACCTCTGTGTGAAGATTCCTGACAATGTCTCATTCGAGGATGCCTCCTATGTGGCCCTCGGCGGCATAGCAATGGAGGCCGTAAGGCTTGCGGCCCCCGAGTTCGGACACCGGGTCGGAGTGATAGGGCTCGGCCTGCTCGGTCAGCTGGCCGTGCAGATACTGAGGGCCGCCGGCTGTCACGTGATAGGGATCGACATCTCGGCCCAGAAGTGCGGGCTCGCATTGAAGAACGGCGCCGAGGCCGTGGCCGTCAGCGGCAGGGACGACCCTGTTGCCGTTGCTTCGGCCTTCTCAGGGCACGACGGTCTCGATTCCGTAGTCATACTTGCATCGGTCGATTCCGACGAGCCCCTGGTCCAGGCCGCCGCCATGTGCAGGGAGCGCGGCAGGATAATCGCCGGCGGGCTGACGGGTCTGAACATACCGAGGCAGGCCTTTTTTGAAAAGGAGCTGCACTTCGCCGTATCCAGGGCATGGGGACCGGGTATGTTCGACCCGGACTATGAAGAACGGGGACTCAAGTATCCTCTGGCATACGCGAGGTGGACGGCACAGAGGAACATGGACGAGTTCCTCAGGATGCTCTCCCTCGGCCGCATAGACCTCTCCGGCATCACCACCCACAGGTTTCCCTTTGAAAAGGCACTCGATGCCTACAGGCTGATCCTCTCGGGCAAGGAGCCTGCGATAGGGGTGGTCCTTCATTATCCAGAACAGGATGCGGCCCTGGTGCGACAGGCCACAAGGATACCCGCTGCCGGCGGCAGCCGGAGGAGCAGGGAGGGCACGGTTGCGGCGGGCCTCATCGGGGCCGGACTCTTCGCACGCGGGACCCTGCTTCCAGCCATGAAGAAGGTGCCGGGCATCACTTTCGAGGGCGTGGCGTCATCCAGGGGGTTGAGCGCAAAGAACATTTACGATTCCTACGGCTTCAACTATGCGACGTCCGATTACAGGGAGATCCTGAATGACGGCAGGATCGACATCGTCTTCATCCTGACGAGGCACGACTCCCACAAGAAGTTCGTCTGCGAGGCCCTCAGGGCCGGAAAGGCCGTGTTCGTCGAAAAACCCCTCTGTATCCGCAAGGACGAACTCAAGGAGATCATAGATACGTACATGTCGGTCGCCGCCGGTGATACGGAGCCCTTTCTTATGGTCGGCTTCAACCGGAGATTCGCCCCAGCCACCAGGCACTGCATGGACTTCATGGGGCGCTCCAGGGGGACGAGCGTGGTCCAGATAAGGTGTAATGCAGGGTATATACCTGCCGAATCATGGGTCCACAGGAAGGACGAGGGCGGTGGCAGGATCGTCGGCGAGGTATGCCACTTCGTGGACCTGGCACAGGCCATAACCGGCGGGATTCCCGCGAGGGTCTTCGCCTCGTGCGCGGAATCCCCCGGCGGACTGAGGGACAACGTGGTCGTCTCGATGAAGATGGATAACGGTTCTGTGGCCTCCATAACCTATGCGTCGAACGGTGACAAGTCCTTTCCGCGTGAAGAGGTGGAGGTCTTCGCCGGAGGGGCGGTGTGCGTGATCGAGAACTTCAAGACGGTCCATCTCGTGTCATCCGGAAAACGGAAGACCAGGAAGACCCTCGAGGTCGACAGGGGATACGTGGATGAGATCAGGGCCGTCTGCGATGCATTGGGCAGCGGCGCCCCATCACCCATAGGCTTCAAATCCATTGTGGCTACGACCGTTGCAACCTTTGCCATAGAGGAGTCCATAACCACGGGAGAGGCGGTGGAGATCGATCTGGACGAATGGGGCGTTGCTTGAAGATACTGCTTCTGTCCAGGTACTTTCCACCTGAGATAGGTACGGCTGCGAACCTCTTTTACGAGCTTGCAAAGGGGCTGGCCGACAGGGGACACAGTGTGAACGTCGTCACGGGGTTCCCCTGGTACAACCTGAAGACGGTTCCCGGCAAGTACCGCGGGAGGCTGTTCATGAAGGAGAACATGGGTGGAGTCGATGTCACACGGCTGGCTTTTCCGGTCTTCGGACCGAAAAAGATAAAACTCGCCGCAGGACATATGACGGCACCTTTCAGCTCCTTTCTGGGAGGCCTCCTTTCGGAGAGGCCGGATGTCATCTTCATATACTCGCCTCCCCTCTTCATGGGGCTGGCCGGGTGGCTGCTGAACCTCTTCAGGGGAGTGCCGTTCATCATGGGGGTTCAGGACCTTCACCCCCAGTGTTACATAGACCAGGGGGTGCTGAAGAGCAGGCTGATGATACGTGTACTCGAAGGCATAGAGAAGTTCTGCTACGGAAAGTCGTCGCTGATCACGGTCCACTCCGGCGGCAACAAGAGGCATATCGTCGAGGTGAAAGGGATTGACGAAAAAAAGGTCAAGGTCCTTCCAAACTGGATAGACACGGACGAGATGAGGCCGCTGCCGCGGGACAACGAGTTCTCGAGGAGACACGGCCTGAACGGAAAGTTCGTCGTGGGCTATGCGGGGACTCTGGGGATGTCCCAGGGGCTCATGAGCGTGGTGGAGTCTGCAAGGATCCTGAAGGAGAGGGATGACATCGAGTTCTTCATTGTGGGCGACGGCATCGAGAAGGAGAAACTGGTGGAGAGGGTGAGGGAGTACGGGCTCGGCAACGTGAGGTTTCTCGAAATGCAGCCCAAGTCGGTCTATCCGTACGTGGTGGCCTCCTCGGACGTAGGCTTGGTGACTCTGAACAGCAGGGTCAGAACCCCGGTCGTTCCCTCCAAGATCCTGAGCCTCATGGCTGCAGCCAGGCCTGTGCTTGCGAGCATGCCGCTCGACGGTGACGCTCCGAAGCTGATCGAGAAGGCCGGATGCGGCATATGCATCGGACCCGAAGACCCGGAGTCACTTGCCGAGAAGATCCTCTTTCTTTCTGACAATCCCGGCATATGTGCGGAGTTCGCGAGGCGCGGAAGGGAGTTCGTCGTCCGGGAGATGTCACTGAAGAGGGCGGTCGGGGAGCTGGAGGCATGTATCACGGATATGCTGGGGGAGGCATGAAGAAGATACTCGCGGTGTTCGGTACCCGTCCGGAGGCCATAAAGCTGGCCCCCGTGATCCTGAGACTCAAGGAGACCCCGGGCGTCCGGGTGAGGGTCTGCGTTACGGCCCAGCACCGGGAGATGCTCGACCAGGTCCTCGAGCTCTTCGGCATCGTGCCCGACATAGACCTCGACCTGATGAGGCCGGATCAGAACCTGGCGGAACTGACGGGCAGGGTCGTCAGCTGCCTCGACGGTGTCTTCAAGCAGGAATCCCCTGACGTCGTTCTTATCCAGGGTGACACCACGACCGTCATGGCTGCCGCCATGGCGGCCTTCTACAACAGGATACCCGTGGGCCACGTCGAGGCCGGCCTGCGGTCGAACAACCTGTACTCTCCGTTTCCCGAGGAGATGAACAGGAGGGTCACCTCCATATTCACACACTTTCACTTCGCCCCTACACGGAACGCAAGGGAGGCGCTTCTGAAGGAGCATATCCCCGGCGACAGGATATTCGTGACAGGCAACACGGTGATCGATGCCCTGAAGATGATATTGCAGAAACCCGCTCCGCCCGCAGTCACCGGGATACTGAAGAGGGCAGGCGTCAACGGTGCCGGCACGGCACGGAGGATGATACTCGTCACTGCTCACAGGCGTGAGAACTTCGGAGAAGGGTTTGAGAACATATGCCGCGGCCTGAGGGCCCTCGCCGAGCGGAACAGCGATATCGTCATAGTCTATCCCGTGCACCTGAATCCCAACGTCCGGGAACCGGTCATGAGGATACTCGACGGACTCGACAGGGTGCTCCTGATCGACCCGGTCGAGTACGACGCCATGGCGCACCTGATGAACGCCTCGTCCATCATACTGACCGACTCCGGAGGCATTCAGGAAGAGGCCCCGACCCTCGGGAAACCGGCCCTCGTCATGCGGGTCGAGACCGAACGGCCGGAGGGGATCGAGGCCGGTACGGCCAAGCTGGTTGGACCGTATGCCGAGAGGATCGTGGAGGAGACGGAACGCCTGCTGCACGATGCAGCGGCCTACGAGGAGATGGCCGTGGCAGTAAGCCCGTACGGAGACGGGAGGGCGGCGGAAAGGATCGTGGACATCCTCCTGTCAACGAAAATGTAGCATTATAATAAAAAATTATATTATTATAATAAATACAACGAGAATAGGGGAGGTTCATAGTGGATGCTTATGAAAAAAGAATTGCCCTTGTGGACGAGTATTTGGAGAGGTCTTATCTCGAGGATGAAGTAGCGGGTTATTATTCCGGCAGGACGGTCCTGGTGACGGGAGGCGCAGGGGCCATCGGGAGCAATCTCATCATCGCGCTTTCGAGGCTGGTGGGTGATGAGGGCAGGGTCCTGGTCCTGGACAATCTCTCGGCCATAAAGACGAGGGACCCGTGGAACATAACGCCGCTGCCGAACCTGATGTTTGTGCTCGGTGACGTGAGGAATGACGTGGACCTCAAGAGGGTCTTCAAGGAAGAGCCGAGCATAGTTTTCCATCTGGCCGCTTTTTTCGCGAACCAGAACTCCGTGGACTATTCCGAGACCTCGGCCGAGGTGGACGTGATAGGACACATCAAGCTGCTCGAGTACTCGAAGATATCCGGCCTGGACAAGTTTGTATACGCTTCGAGCGGCTGCGCCATCTACGGATCCTACCCGGAACTTCCACTGAAGGAGGAGTTCATCTCCATGCATCTTACAACCCCCTACCAGATAAACAAGATGGCCGGAGAGATGTATTGCAATTTCTACAACCACCACTACGGTCTGCCCGTCGTGAACTGCCGCTTCTTCAACTCGTACGGCCCAGGTGAAGTGCCGGGACAGTACAGGAACGTCATACCCAACTTCATATACTGGGCGATGAAGGGGATTCCCCTCCCGATCACGGGGACCGGGGAGGAGACGAGGGATTTCACGTATGTCCTCGACCTCGTTCAGGGACTGTTGAAGGCCGGATTCTATTCCACGGCTGTCGGGGAGAATTTCAACCTCGCCTCCGGCAAGGAGATCAAGATCAAGGACCTGGTCGAAAAGGTGATAGAGGCGACCGGAAACAGGGCCGACATCATCTTCAAGGAACGCCGCAAGTGGGACACGAAGCCGCGGCTTCTCGCCTCGATCGACAAGGCGAGGCAACTGATAGGCTATGAACCCATAGTCGACTTCGAAGAGGGCTTCCAGAGCAACATAGAGTGGTTCGAGGACAACTGGGAGAAGATCGAGGCACTCGCCGACTTTCCTCCCGGCATGAGCAGCGCTGTCAGGGGTGGAGAAGTGCTCCAGTGCGGAGAGAACATACTGAAGTAAATCCGTGCCTGTCCCAGACTCTCAGCCATTATTCGAGTGAAATCCGCGGGAGGCCTGCAGAACGGCCGTCTTGACAGCTCATCGAGACTAATACTATAATTTACCGACTGAGGGGAGAGGAGACCTTCGGACAATGCCATGAGACTCGGGGGTTACGAAGGTCTGGCTGCCGGGGTGTCCGAGCCGGAAAATCACCCCTCGGTAAGGTAAGGTATGAGCTTGGGAAGATACAGAATTTCAAATAAATCAAATAAATCCGGTCTATCTTTTCTCCATAAAATATTTCCCGCACTGGCTTCAACAGTCACCGTCCTCATATTGTCGGTCCTCACCACGGCGTGTTCGCCGCCGGTCTCCGTCAAATGGGATGAATCCACCAACCGTTGGATAGGCGGGGACTCCTCCGGTACGGGGGCTATTGCGTACACGACGCCCGCGGAGATGACCCCGGAGCAGAAGAAACCCGTCAATCCCCTCCAGAGGTCTCCCTACCTGATCGAAGAACTCTCCAAGATTCCATCGCTGTCTCCCAAGGAGGAGGTGCTCGAAGGGCAGGAAGAATACTATCTGGGCTATCACGATATACTGCGGATAACGGTTTTCGGGCGTCAGGACGCCGTCAAGGGCTCCTCGGACATCACGCGGGAGACGGAGATAAGGAACGACGGCATGATCTCCTACCCGCTCATAGGCGACATAAAGGCTGCCGGGCTGACCATTCCGCAGCTTCAGCGGAACATAGTCGAAAGACTGAAGGAATACATAGTCGCGCCCAAGGTCGACATCCAGATAATAAAATATGCAAGCCGTGACGTATCGATACTCGGTGAGGTGGAAAACCCTCACGTGATCTACCTGAGGGGAAGGACCACCCTGCTCGAGGCCATTGCCAAGGCAGGCGGCCTGACCGAGAAGGCCAACCTCAAGGGCGCCTATATAATCAGGAAGAACAGGATCATACCCATCGATCTCTATGCCCTAATGACAGAGGGTGATTTGAGGTATAATATTGAAGTAAGGAGAAAAGACATAATCTACATACCGAACGTTCAGGATCAGAGGGTCTACGTGATAGGAGAGGTGAAGAGACCCACGATAGTGCCGTTTGCAGGCAAGATCCTGAGGGTTGCGGAGGCGATAGCGAGCGCGGGTGACTTCGAGATATCGGCAAAGAAGAGCAACATAAAGATCATCAGGGGAGGGCTCGAGAAACCCACAATCATAACCGTTGACTTCAACAAGATAACGAAAGGTGACCTGGGCGAGAACATTGCTCTGTATTCCGAGGACATCGTGTACGTCCCGGCATCCCTTATCGGGGAGTGGAACAAGATCCTCGATCAGATCACTCCGTCGCTTCAGACCCTCATGTTCGGCGCCACGGTCAAGAGCCTGTCAGACAGGTGACCTGGTTAGATCCCGGCCTTTTCAGACCTCACTTCCGTTGCACGAGGGGGAAGAGCCGGCCGGAGGGAAGAGGATCCTTTGAGGAGGGGGCTCCCGGCCCCGGCGGTATGTTAAGGGAAGAGACAGGACATTTATGATAGACATACACAATCATATCCTTCCGGGGATCGACGACGGGGCTTCCAGTCCCGAGAAATCGCTCCAGATGGCGAGAATAGCGGTGAATGACGGCATCAGGGTCGTCGTCGCCACTCCGCACGTCAACAACGGTGTCTACGAGGTGAGTGCCGAGAGGATCGTCGAGGAGGTGGACCGGCTGAATCTGATGCTGAGGCAGGAGGATATACCCCTGAGGGTGCTTCCGGGTGCCGACATACACGTAGACTTCAAGCTCGTCGACGCCGTAAAGAACGGTGAAGTCATGACGGTCAACAACAACCGGCGCTACATAATGCTGGAGCTTCCGGAATACGGCGTCCCTCAGCACATGTCGGACTTCCTCTGGGAGCTGAAGATCAACGGGATCACACCGGTCTTCACCCATCCCGAGAGGAACGCGGCGATACAGGACGACATAAACATCCTTCAGGGGTTCATCATGCAGGGCGCCCTTTCGCAGATAACCGCAATGAGCCTGACCGGAGAGTTCGGCAGAAGGCCCCGGAAATGCGCGGCCGCCCTCCTGAAATACAACCTTGCCCACGTCATCGCCACCGATGCGCACTCTGCGAGGAGGCGTCCGCCGGTCCTCTCAGGTGCGCTCAGGGTTGCCGGTGACATAGTCGGAGACGATTTTGCGTTGAGGATGGTGACCGAAATTCCGGAAAACATAATAAACGGCGTTCAGGTAAGCATTCCCGAGCCGAAGAGCAGGAAGACCCGGTTTTTTGAGAGACTGTTGAGCAGGAACTGATGCGGACCGGTCCTGTACACAGGAGATAAGAGATGAACGAGATAGAATACTCAAACGAGATCAAAGAGCGGGAGATCCACCTTTACGACTACATCGAGGTCCTGATCCGCAAGAAGTGGATCGTCATCACCTGTTTCGTTGTCGTGGTTCTCGTAACCGGCATCGTCACCTATCTCGCCACGCCCGTTTACGAGGCGACGACCTCCATACTGATCGAAGAGGCCCAGAGCGGGGGAGAGGCACTGTTCACCGAGCTTGCAGGCCTGCCGCAGACCTCCCAGATACCTTCACAGATAGAGATCATAAAGAGCCGTACGATAGCCGAGGAGGTCGTGAGGGACCTCAGGTACGACGAGAAGGTCTTTGACATGTCCGGGGACCTCAGCGTAAAGGTGAAGCGCATGAACGTCCCTGAAGAGCTCATGGGCGAGGAGATAGAGGTCGAGTTCACCGACGGCAAGGGCGGCTTCACCGTATCGGTGGAGGGGGATCCAGTGGGTACCGGCGTCGTGGGTTCCCCTTTCAGGAGTGCTTCCGGACTTTCTTTTGAGCTCGAGGACGTAAGGAACCCCTCCAAGGGGGCGTCTTTCAAGCTCATGAAGGTGGGCTTCTACAAGGCCGTGAAAGAGCTTCAGGACCTGGTAACCGTGTCGCCGGTCAGGAATACCAACATCGTCTACATAAAGGTCCAGCACAGCGATCCTGCAATGGCGGCCGACATAGCCAACTCCATAGTCCATCACTATGTCCAGCAGGACATATCGAGGAGGAGCAAGGAAGCCACTTACATGATCAAGTTCGTCAAGAAGCAGATAGAGCCGACCCAGAAGAGACTCGAGAACGCCCTCGAGGCACTCGCCGCGCACAAGAGAAGATCCAAGGTCGTGGACCTGAACGAGGGGACCAAGAAACTCATCGAGAACATAGGCGTTCTCGAGAGGGAGAAGATAAATCTCGAGATAAAGGAACAGGAGGTCAAGTACCTGTATGATGCGGTACAGAAGAACCTGACCGACACCTCGACCCTGAACCTCTCGGTCCTGGACGACCCCGTGGTGCAGTCGATGATAAGCAGCCTTGCAATGCTCGAGAACAACAGGAAGTCCCTCCTGGCGGAGTACACGGAGAGACACCCGCAGGTGGTCGCGCTCTCGGCGGAGATAAACGAGATCAAGCGGAGGATAAACACTTCCATACTGAATATTCTCGACTCCTTGAGGAACAAGAAGGAGAGCTTCGCCAGGGAGATATCCCAGCTCAGGGCCGAACTCAAGGTCCTCCCCGAGGAGGAGAAGAGACTGGCAGGTCTGGTCCTCAACAAGGAGGTCCTGTCCAACATAAACGCCTTCCTGTTCCAGAAACTGAACGAGGCCACCATAACCCAGGCCTCCACCATATCATCGATACAGGTCGTCGATCCGGCCATCGTGCCGGATGTTCCGATAAAGCCGAACAAGAAGAGGAACATCCTGCTGGCGGTCGTGGTCGGGCTGATGTCGGGTATGGGACTGGCCTTCTTCTTCGATTACCTCGACAACTCGATCAAGACCCCGAGGGACGTGGAGGAGAGGCTCGGACTGCCGATATTCGGACATATCCCGCTCGCTCCGGTGGAGAAATCCAACCGCCGTTCCCGTGACGCCGGCTCGGCACTCGTGACCGTGGATTCGACCAAGTCCATAACCGCCGAGAGCTTCCGTTCCCTCAGGACGAACCTGCAGTTCGCCGTGCTCGACAGGCGCGGGAAGATCTTCCACTTCACGTCGGCCATGCAGGGTGAGGGAAAGAGCACGATCACCGCCAATCTCGGCATAACGCTCGCCCTCATGGGCTCGAGGACCCTGATAGTGGACCTCGACCTGCGCAAGCCGCGCGTGCACCGCATATTCAACATAAGCAAGGAGCCGGGCGTGACGCATCTGCTCGCCGGGAAGGCCGACTTCAGGAAGATCCTCATCCCTTCGGAGATCGAACACCTCTACATGATTCCTGCGGGGATAATCCCGCCGAATCCGTCCGAGCTCCTGAGCAAGCAGGACCTGATGAACTTCCTGGACGAGGCAAGGCAGGAGTTCGACTACGTCCTCATAGATTCGCCCCCGGTCCTGCCCGTGACGGACGCGCAGCTTCTGGGCAGGCTTGCCGATGCCACTTTCATCGTCATAAAGCTGGGCGAGACCTCTTTCCACGCAGTGGAACACGCGATAAAACAGCTCCGGAGCGTGAATGTGAACGTGGCGGGCACGATAATAAACAAGATAAAGCCGACCGCCGGTTATGGTTATTATCACAATTACTACTACTATTACTACGGTGACGACTCTTCCGACGGGAAGAAGGCCTGAGGGGGCCGGACGACGTCGTCCGGCCGCGAGGCCATTCACGACAGCCTGAGCATACCGGCGTGCAACACCCGGCCGGCCAAGTTTTCCCCTGTTTTCTGCTATAATTTATTCCATGCTCGAACTGACGGAGAACGCGCTGCGCGTACTGAGGGCCAGATACCTGCTCAAGGACGACAGGGGCGAGGTCGTGGAGTCGCCCGAGGGGATGTTCCGCCGTGTCGCCTCACATGTGGCTCATGCAGAGGCCCTGTACGGTGAAGACCCGGGCGAGTGGGAAGAGCGTTTCTTCTCCATCATGACCGCACTGAAGTTCCTGCCGAACTCGCCGACCCTCATGAATGCCGGCAAGGAGATAGGTCAGCTCGCCGCCTGCTTCGTCCTTCCCGTGGATGACTCCATGGAGAGCATATTCGACACCCTGAAGAAGACCGCCCTCATACTCCAGAGCGGGGGCGGAACCGGTTTCTCCTTCTCCAGGCTCAGGCCGCGCTCTGACATCGTAAGGACTACCGGCGGGATAGCCAGCGGTCCGGTATCGTTCATGAGGATCTACAACACCGCCACAGAGGTGATAAAACAGGGAGGTGCCCGCAGGGGGGCGAACATGGGTATCCTGAGGATAGATCACCCCGACATACTCGACTTCATAGAGGCAAAGAGGCGCGAGGGCGAGCTGACGAACTTCAACATATCCGTGGCGGTCACCGATGCCTTCATCGAGGCGCTCAGGAAGGACGGCGAGTATGACCTGATCAATCCCCGTACGGGGAAGCCCGCCGGCAGGCTGCGTGCCCGCAAGGTCTTCGATGCGATCGTCAGGAGTGCGTACGAGACCGGTGATCCCGGGCTCGTCTTCATCGACAGGATAAACCGCTACAACCCGACTCCTCATCTCGGGGAGATAGAGAGCACGAACCCCTGCGGCGAGCAGCCGCTGCTGCCCTACGAGGCCTGCGTGCTCGGCTCGCTGAACCTCTCAAAGTACGTGCGCAACCCGATAATCGACGACCCGGGAGGTACCCCAGCCATAGATTACGAGGGACTCGGTGAGGACATAAGGGTCGCCGTGAGGTTCCTCGACGACTGCATAGACACCAACAGGTATCCACTGCCGGAGATAGAACGGATGCACAAGGGCAACAGGAAGATAGGCCTCGGCGTGATGGGCTGGGCCGACATGCTCATACTCCTCGGTATCCAGTACAACTCGGAGCAGGGCTTCAGGCTTGCAAGGGAGGTGATGGGTTTTGTCCAGGCAAAGTCGAAGGAGGCATCGGCGGAGCTTGCCGCAAAGCGCGGGGTCTTCCCCAACTTCAAGGGCTCGGTCTATGACGCCCCAGGCATGCCGAGGGTGCGCAACGCGACAACCACTACGATCGCCCCCACGGGGACGATCTCCATCATCGCGGACTGCTCGAGCGGCATCGAACCCATCTTCGCCCTCGCATACAGGAGATTCATCCTCGATACAGAGCTGATAGAGGTGAACAAGTACTTTTTTGCGCTTGCAAGGAAGCTCGGATTCTATTCTCCCGAGCTCGAGAAGAAGGTGCTGATGAAGGGGCGGCTGAGGGGATTGAAGGAGGTGCCCGCCCGGATAAAGAGGCTCTTCAAGACCGCTCACGAGATCCCGCCGAAGGACCATATAGAGATGCAGGCGGCCTTCCAGGAGTTCACGGACAATGCGGTCTCGAAGACCGTAAATCTCCCCAGGAGCGCAAGCAGGGCGGATGTGGAGAAGGCGTTCCTGCTGGCGTATGAGAAGGGGTGCAAGGGTGTCACCGTCTTCCGGTACGGCTCCGGCAGACCCGGAACGCTCCGGAGGCTCAGGGATGAATAGAGTCCCCGGATGGACCCAGCCTTTGTCCGGGCGTGCATACCGCGGATAGTGCTCTCACCGCCTGCCCGACTCATTATTACACCGGCAATAAAACACCCGAAACCATTGGATAAAAGGTTGCAGGAAGTACGGGTTTGTCGTACCGGGCTTGATCCTGTGTTATGAAAAGGTTACAGTATTTAATTGCCGAAGTAATAATGGCTGAAACAAGGAGGTCTTGATATGATTCTCGGAGTCAACGTCGATCATGTCGCAACTGTGAGACAGGCGCGCATGACCTTTGAACCGGACCCTGTCATGGCGGCCACACTCGCCTTGCTGGGCGGGGCCGACGGGATAACCGTTCACCTGAGGGAGGACCGCAGGCACATCCAGGACAGGGATCTGAGGCTGCTCAGGGAGGTGGTGCCGGTTGAGCTGAACCTCGAGATGGCGGCCACGGAGGAGATGATAGGGATCGCCGCAGAGGTGATGCCAGATCTCGTCACCATCGTGCCGGAGAAACGCGAGGAACTGACAACCGAGGGAGGCCTCGACCTCAACGCATCCTGCGGCAAGCTCCGCGATGCCGTCGAGCGGCTGAAGAGACGGGGCATTCCCGTAAGCCTCTTCATCGCCCCTTCCATAACGGACGTGGACCTCTCCAAGGAGATAGGAGCGGACATGGTGGAGATTCATACAGGGCATTATGCGAACTCCAGGGGGGAGGAGCAGCGTGAGGAACTGAAGAAGGTGACGGCTTCGGTGGAGAGGGCGAGACTGAACGGCCTTCATGCAAACGCCGGGCACGGCCTCACGTACTACAACGTCAGGCCGGTCGCCTCGATAGAGGGGCTCAGGGGGCTCTACATAGGGCACAGCATCATTTCGAGGGCGGTCATCGTCGGCATGGAGAGGGCGGTGATGGAGATGAAGAGGCTGGTCGAGGAGCGATGATACACGGAATAGGCATCGACATAGTGGACGTGCAGAGACTGGAGCAGGCCGTCAGGAGGTGGGGCGGGAGGTTCATAAGCAGGGTGTTCACCCCTGAGGAGATAGCGTACTGTTCCGGCAAGGCAAACCCCTACAACTCCTATGCCGCCCGCTTTGCCGCGAAGGAGGCGTTCATCAAGGCCCTGAGGCCTGACGTGCCGGTCTCCCTCAGGGAGATAGGCGTGATCAACAAGGAGTCGGGGCGGCCGGAGATAAGGCTCTATGGCGATGCCGGGAAGGTCTTCTCCGGTATGCTGGGCAGCGGGAGGATCCATCTCAGTCTCAGTCACGACAGGGGATGCAGTATCGCTGCCGTGGTTATCGAGGCGGAGTGAGAGGCGCGGCAGAGGCTCTCCGGCCTTTCAAAACACCGGCCGTGTTGGGTTAAAATAGACCTGATTCCACAGCCGCAGGACCCGGGGTTTTGTGCGGGGTCCGAGGCTGTTTCCGGGGGATGTCTCATGAAGATAGTCAATGCGGAACAGATGAGGGAGATCGACAGGAGGACCATCGAGGACTACGGCATTGCCTCTGCGGTCCTCATGGAGAGGGCCGGACTCTCCGTTGCCGCGCGCGTCAGGGAGAACTTCGACCGGTCAGCGAGGGTCGTGGTCCTTGCCGGAAGCGGAAACAACGGGGGCGACGGCCTCGTCGTGGCAAGGCTCCTTCACAACGAGGGTTGGGACGTGAGGGTCTTCCTGCTCTCTTCGCCCGCGAAACTCTCCCCTGACTGCCTCAGGCAGTACGAGACGGCCGGGATGATGGGGGTCAGGGTCCTCGCTGAAAGGCTTCCGGCATTGAAAGACCTCCGCGGCTCGCTCGTGATCGACGCGATGCTCGGTACAGGGCTGAACAAACCCCTGCGCGGGGATATCGCTGCGGCCGTCGAGAGGGTCAACAGGGCTGCCGCCGACGTGGTGGCCGTTGATATCGCCACGGGGGTCTCCTCTGACACCGGAGCGGTCATGGGAAGCGCTGTGCGTGCGGGGATGACGGTCACCTTCGGGCTGCCCAAGGCAGGACACGTCCTGTATCCCGGGGCTGAACACACGGGGAGACTCTTTGTTGAAGACATCGGCTTTCCCCCTGCGCTCCTCGAGTCGGAGGCCGTCCGGCTGGAGCTCGTGGAGAAGGAGGATGTCTCGCTGCTCCTGCCCGAGAGGCGGAAGAACTCCTACAAGGGTGATTACGGCCATGTGCTGGTCGTCGGAGGATCGGTCGGAAAGACGGGGGCTGCGCTGCTTACGGCGAGGGCGGCTCTGAGGAGCGGTGCTGGACTCGTAACGATAGGGACGCCCGACAGGGTTGCCGGCACGGTTGCGGCCGCCGTGCTCGAGGAGATGACCCTGCCGCTTCCCTCGACGGCCTCAGGCAGTGTGTCGGCCGGGGCAGCCGCCCGGGTGCTCGACTTCCTGCATGAGAGGGCCGACACACTCGCGATCGGTCCGGGCCTCTCGACGGATCCCGAGACCGTGGAGTTCGTCGTCGATACCATGGCCGCCTCACCCGTTCCGGTGGTGGTCGACGCCGACGGCCTGAATGCGCTCTCGACGCTCGGATACGGTGAGCTCGTGAGGCTCATGAGGCGGGTTCGGGCACCGGTTGTCTTCACGCCTCACGTCGGGGAGATGGCCCGGCTTGCAGGAATGAGCATTCCAGAGATAACCGCTGACCTGACAGGGGCGGCATCGAGGTTTTCTCGCGATACCGGCGGCTGCGTCGTCCTGAAGGGGGCGCCCACGGTCACGGCGGTGCCGGAGGGCCGGTGTTTCGTGAACTCTTCAGGCAATCCCGGGATGGCCACGGCCGGAGCAGGGGATGTCCTTACCGGCATCATCGCCTCGTTCATCGGGCAGGGACTGCCGCCTGCAGAGGCGGCACTGGCAGGGGTGTTCCTGCATGGACACGCCGGTGACATTGCGGCGGTCGAGGGGTCGGAGTATGCCCTTACTGCCGGCGAGCTCGTAGACGCCCTTCCACGGGGCTTCCGTTCGCTCCTGTCCGGCTGACGGCCTCGAGTGCCGCGAAAGACGACACCACCGGTCTTTTTTTTGATTTTTGAATCTTAAGTTTTGAATTTTGAATTCTAACATCATGACAATACCCGAAAATCTCAAGGGTCGCCGTCTGACCGCCTTCTTTACGGACCGTACCGAAGGTGTGCGGAAGGATGTCCTCTCCGCAGTCTCCGGCTTTCCCGAGGATGCCGTGTACATGCCCGTCCAGCGGCATACGGACAGGGTGCTCGTGCTTGACGGGCACCGCCGCCCAGAGGTGGCTGATGCCGTGGTGTCATCCGTCCCGGGAGTCCTCATAGGCGTCAGGGTGGCCGACTGTGTCCCGATCCTCCT
The DNA here is from genome assembly GCA_013152485.1 of Nitrospirota bacterium. Lineage (GTDB taxonomy): Bacteria > Nitrospirota > Thermodesulfovibrionia > Thermodesulfovibrionales > JdFR-85 > BMS3Bbin07. The sequence continues at coordinate 22,527 of JAADGG010000031.1, forward strand.
GTACGACTGCAGGAGGGATCTCGTCGGCACGGTTCATGCCGGCTGGAGGGGAACCGCCGGGAGGATACTGATAAAGACCATCGAGACGATGGCTGATGGATTTTCTTCGAGGATTGATGATATAGTAATTGCCTTCGGTCCCGCAATAAGGGGATGCTGCTACGTCGTCGGTGAAGACGTCGCCTCCGAAGTCAGGGCGGCCACGGGAGACGGTGACTACATCCACCGGAGGGGCGGGACGGTATATCTGGACCTGGTCCTTGCAAACCGGACGCAGGCCCTCTCTACAGGGATCCCCGAGGGGAATATATGGATGTCGGAGGAGTGCACGTACTGTCTTCCCGGGAGGTTCTTCTCTTTCAGGTATTCCGGGACCGCGGAGAGGCAGGGTGGATTCATAGGGCTCAGGGACCGAGCCGCCGGGCGTTGACCGAGTCGATGGACCGGCTGCGGTTCGTCTCTTTCCGGCATCTCGGACGAGAGGTGCCCGTACGATCAACAAGGAGGTCATGAATGAACACAGGAGATCAGAAGAAGGCGAAGGATATCATGAACACGGAGGTCATAACCGTGAGTCCCGACACATCCGTGGAGGAACTCGGCAGGCTCTTCATCGAGAAGAACATTTCAGGCGCGCCCGTGGTCGACAGGGAAGGAGGCCTCTACGGCATCGTCACGGAGAATGATCTCATAAGCAAGGAGAGGCGTTTTCACATACCGACCATAATCAGGATATTCGATGCAATAATCCCCCTCAAGAGCGATGCCGAGGTCGAGAAGGAGATAAGGAAGATGGCGGCCACGACCGTCGGGGATATCTGTACGAGAGACGTCGTCACGGTGGATGAAGAGACCTCTCTCAACGATATCGCCACCATAATGACGGAGAAGAAGATACACCTGCTTCCCGTCCTCAGGGAAGGGAGGCTCACCGGCATCATCGGCAAGAAGGACGTGATAAGGGCGATTGCCGGAGAGTCGAAGGGTTAGCTGCCGGTTTGGGTCCGTATGAGACGGAGCATTGCACTCAAGGCCCTTGATGAGCGGGATACCGTCGATGCGGGCGAGAGGCTCGGCACGGTCCTCGTGAAAGGGGATACAGTCTGCCTCCATGGTGACCTCGGAGCGGGCAAGACGACGTTCGTCAAGGGTATTGCAAGGGGCCTCGGCATAGACGAGCGGGAGATAACGAGTGCGAGCTTTGTTATAGTTGCCGAGCACTACGGACGGATGCCCCTCTATCACATAGACCTCTACAGGGTCGTCGACGATGCTGACCTTGCGGGGCTCGGCCTCGAGGAGTATCTCGACGGTGACGGAGTGGCTGTGGTGGAGTGGGCGGAGCGTCTGGGTGGATGGGACTGTACGTTCCGTGTCCGCATAAGGTTCATGGACGATGCGGGCAGGGAGATCCTGATAGACGGAGACGCGGAAAGGATCGGGAGGCTCGAGGAGCGCTGAGCGGTCGGCCGCCGCAGGCATCCCGGACAGGAACGGATCGAACAGATGCTGAGAGAGATCAGGAACATAGGCGTAATATCGAAACCCGGCAAGCCGGAACCCCCGGAGATCCTCAGAGAGCTCATCCCCTGGCTCACGAGCAGGGGACTGAACGTCTTCATCGACGAGGAGACGTCCGGGGTGATGGGCGTCAAGGGGTATCCGCGTTCAGAGATGCCCGCTCTCGTGGATGTCATGGTCGTGCTCGGAGGAGACGGAACCATGCTCGGGGCGGCAAGGCTGGTGGCTGAAAAGGGCATACCGATCCTGGGAGTCAACCTCGGAGGGCTCGGCTTCATTACCGAGGTCAAGCGGGCGGACCTCTTCTCGGCCATCGAGACGATGCTGAGGGGAGAGTGTTCCGTCGAGGAGAGGATAATGATCCAGGCCGACATAGTGCGTGGAGGCGAGGCCATAACGACCTATACGGTACTGAACGACGTGGTCATAACGAAGGGGGCCCTTGCAAGGATAATAGACCTCGAGACCTATGTCGACCACTCCTATGTGGCCACCTTCAAGTCGGACGGACTGATAATGTCGACCCCGACCGGTTCGACCGCATACAACCTCTCGGCAGGCGGTCCGATAGTGCATCCTGCCCTCGACTGCATTGTGCTCACCCCCATATGCCCTCATACGCTCACGAACAGGCCCATCGTGCTCTCCGGAGAGTCCCTGATAGAGGTCGGCCTCAGGTCCGAGAGCGAGGACGTCTTTCTCACGCTCGACGGCCAGGTCGGAGTGGAGCTGAGAAAGGACGACGTGGTCGAGATAAGGAAGTCGCCTCACAAGACGCGCCTCTTCATCCCCTGCGAGAGGGACTACTTTCAGGTCCTGAGGGAGAAGCTGAAGTGGGGAGAGAGGTGATGGAGATAGGTGTACGGGATCTGAGGATGCTGTTCCGGTTCTACGAGGCACTCGGCTTCGACAGGCTCGCCGTCGACGTGCCGGAGGGCCTCCCGGGAGGAGGTGGTGGCTGTGACAAGGAGGAGGGACTGAAGAGCCTCAGGGCCGAGATCGGGGATTGCAGGAGGTGCCGTCTCTCTGAGGGGAGGACGAACCTCGTCTTTGGTGAGGGAGCCCCCGATGCAAGGCTCATGTTTGTCGGAGAGGCCCCCGGCGAGCAGGAGGACCTGCAGGGGAGGCCCTTTGTGGGAAGGGCCGGTGAACTCCTTACACGCCTCATCGAGAAGATGGGCTTCAGCAGGGAAGGGGTCTATATCGCCAACACCGTCAAGTGCCGTCCGCCCGACAACCGCAATCCGCTCGATGACGAGATAGAGGCCTGCATGCCGTTTCTCGTCAGACAGATCGAGATCATCGGTCCGTCGGTGATCATGACCCTCGGTTCCGTGGCTACGCGTGCCCTGCTCGGTGACGTGGGGAGCATATCGAAGGTGCGGGGGAAGACCTTCAGGTACAGGGGCATACCCGTCGTGCCCACGTTCCATCCCTCCTACCTGCTGAGAAACCCGAAGAGCAAGTGGCTCACCTGGAGCGATGCGCAGGCCGTTCTGAGGCTGCTCGAATCCTGAAGCGCCTCGGTCACCAGTTCAGTTCCTTCTTCAGAAGCCTTTCGTACAGCTTCGGCGGAAGAAACGCCTGGGCGTGTATCTCGTCGCTGTAGTACCTGAGTCCCGCCACTACGGGCCTCCTCATCTCCCTCAGGCCGGGCGACCTGGAGGCAGCCGAGAACGTCCACCAGTTGCCCGCGTATGTGGCTATCGGGGCGGTGTAGAGGTCCACTACCGGGAAGACGAGCTTCATCGTCTCCTGCACACCCCGCACCATGTCCCTGTGGAAGTGCAGTGATTCCGACAGGGTCACGAACATTCCCTCTTCAGCGAGGCTCTCCTTGACGGACCTGAAGAACTCCACCGTGAAGAGGCTCTTTGCAAAGCCTATTATGTCGGTCGAGTCGACGATCACCACATCGATCTCATCCTTTCTGCCCTTGATGAACTCGGCTCCGTCCATGCAGATGATCTCCACCCTTGTGTCGTCGAGCTTCGAGGAGACCGTTGGAAAGTATTCTCTGGATACGTTTATGACCTCTCTGTCCAGCTCCACGAAGAAGACCTTTTCAACGGTCTCGTGCCTGAGGACCTCCCTCACGGCCCCGCCGTCTCCCCCGCCTACTACGACGACCTTCTTCGGTCCGGGGTGGGCATGCATTACCACGTGCACGAGCATCTCGTGATAGAAGAACTCGTCCCTCTCGGTCAGCTGGACCACACCGTCGAGGATAAGCATCCTGCCGAAGAACCGGTTCTCTATCACCAATATCTCCTGAAAAGGGCTCTTGCCCTTGTAAAGCACCCTCTCCACGTCGTAGACATACTGGATCGGGGAGTATGGGTCTTTCTCGAAAAACCTGATCATCAGGACAACCTCCTTCCACCCGGATCCGGCTGAAGCGGGACCGTGAGAAGAGAATCCCGGCAAGCAGGATGACGGGCTGTGCGTATTCTCTCCGCCGGCGCTGACCTGCGCTTTTTCATGCCGTCACCGGGTTCCATGTTATCGTCGTTCTTTTCTCTCCGCCCGGCACGCCGGCCGGTATTCCTATATCAGAATGGTCTTCGGTATGGGGAACCCGTTGAATTCGGATGCATAGGATATCGTATAGGCCCCGGACGAGGGTATCAGCAGGTGGTCTCCGATCATGGGCTCGGGCAGCTCGACGTCGTGCGCTATGACGTCGAAGCTGTCACAGCTCGGTCCGGCGATCGTCCACCTCTTTACCCCGGCACGGCTGCCGACGATGTATTCGTACTTGATTCCGCCGATGCTCTCCATGAGGCCGTTGAATACCCCGACATCGATATACAGCCAGTTGACGCCTCCCCTGTCCGCCTTTCCGATCACCGAGGTGACGAACACTCCGGCGTCTCCGACCACCGCGCGGCCGGGTTCCAGGTGGACCTGGACGTCCGGGGGGAACTTTCGCGACACGAGGGCGTCTATCATCTCCTCTATGCTCTGTATGTCTATGACGTCCTTCGTGTACCGTATGGGGTAACCTCCACCGATGTTGAGTATGTCGAGCCTCAGGCCGGCGTCCTCCGCACCGCTCCAGACGGTGCTCACCTTGTCGAGGGCCATGCTCCAGTTGTATATGTTGGTACACTGGGAGCCCACGTGGAAAGTGACGCCGACCGGATTCAGTCCCCGGTCCCTCGCGTACAGAAGGAGCTCTACGGCCGCGTCTGGCTCGATGCCGAACTTCTTGCTCAGGGGCCATTCACTGCCCTCGTTCGGCACCGTCAGTCTCACGTAGACGTTGCAGCCGGGGGCAAGTGCCGAGAGCTTGTCGACTTCGGCGGCGGAATCGAAGGCAAAATACTCTATCCCGTAAGATACGGCCTGTTTTATGAATCCGGGGCTCTTCACGGGATTGCTCGATATTATCCGCCCGGGCCCGATTCCGAGGGAGGCGAGTATCCTCAGCTCCCCCTCGGAGGCGATCTCGAAGTTCATTCCCGGCCTGTCCAGGAGCCTCGCGATCCCGATGTCGGGGTTCGCCTTCAGCGCATAGTATACGCGGCAGTTGCGTATACCCCTGCCGATGACGGACGCCTTCTCCGCGACGACATCCCTGTCCACCAGCAGATACGGGGTGGACTCCTCGCTCGCCGCCAGGAAGTTCAGGACCTTTTCCCATGTGGAGGATCTTACGGAATCCGGCATAGTTTACACCTACACTCCATTTCAGCGTTTTGCTACTTCTTCCTCAGCTTGAGATACCGTTTTATCGAGTTTCTTACGGCCTCGGGTATGTTCTTGTTCTTCTCGAGTATCACGAGGTCGTGCAGGCGCAGGCGCGGAATCAGAGGCATAGAGACCCCGACCGGGGTCTTGGGGTTTGACGCAAGGGAGAGCACGACGTTGTATCTCCTTATCCAGTCCTTCTTTTTCGCTATGTAGCGAAGTGCGTCATCGGGTGTGGATGGATTCCTCGCGATCATCTCCACCTCGTTCTCGGTTATCTTCGGATTTTCGAGCACCTTGATGACCACCTCCCTGTTGGGGTCCCTTATGAGGACGCCCCTTACGTCTTTCCCGCCTCTCATGGCAAGCTGTATCTTCTGTCCCACGCTCATGCGCTGGATCCTCTGCAGGATGCCCTCACGCCTCTGGAGCCTGGGTTCCTGCTCTTCAGGCTCTTCGGACACGCCCTCGGGGGCTTCGGCGCTGATCCTTGCGGGCAGACTCAGCTGTGAAGCCGCCTCTGCCGCAACCTCCTCCGGGGTGTTCGGGTGGTCGTAGAGGAGTCTCAGTATTTCTGGCCGCTGCCTGTTGGCATCGAGAATCTCCCGGAAGACGGTATCGCCCGAGGGGTCGTCCAGCAGCAGAGCGACCACCTCCTCGGAGGCCGCGGAGAGATCCAGACCTATCAGCTTCCCTTCAGACATCCTGCTCCTTCCCGGCCGGTCCCGGCCTTGTCATGTATATGAAATACTCGACATTGCCTTTCTGCCCCTTCAGGGGGGATTCGAACACTCCCCGGGGGACGAGTCCCATCCGTTCGAACTCTCCGGTCAGTTTGCGTACAACGGCCCTTCTCTTCTCTTCGCTCCTTATCACGCCGCCCTTGTCGACCTCTTCCCTGCCGACCTCGAACTGCGGTTTTATGAGTGCGAGAATGCCTCCGCCTTCCTTGAGAAACTCGAGGACCTTCGGAACGACCTTCGAGAGAGATATGAACGAGACGTCTATCGTAACGAGGTCGACCTTTTCAGGGACGAGGTCTCCGGCGAGATACCTGATGTTCTTTCTCTCCAGGACGACGACCCTCGGATCATTCCGCAGCTTCCAGGAGAGTTGCCCGTATCCCACGTCGACCGCGTATACCTTCCTCGCCCCTCTCTGGAGCATGCAGTCGGTGAATCCCCCGGTGGAGGCCCCTACGTCCATGACGACCAGTCCGTCGAGCCGTATGTTGAAGTGGTCGAGCGCCCCTTCCAGTTTCAGGCCTCCGCGGCTCACATAGGGGATATCCTCGCCCTTCAGCACGATTTCGGCCCCCTCGTCTATCAGGGCGCCTGCCTTGTCTACTGGAGCGGCGTTCACGAGGATCCGTCCCTCGAGTATCAGCGCCTTCGCCCTTTCGCGGGAGGAGACTATGCCTTTCCTGACCAGAAGCTTATCGAGCCTCTCCTTCAATGCCTCGACTTTGTGTGCTTTATCATGGAAGAGGCGGTCAAGTAGATACCGTCCTCGTCGAGGCCGAGGAGCCTCCTCAGGACCTTTTGCGGCCCCTGCTCGACGAATATGTCCGGTATGCCCAGGACCCTTACGTTCATGTCCTGTATGCCCATGCTGCTGAGCGCCTCCAGGACTGAGGAGCCGAACCCTCCGGCCACGGAATTCTCCTCCACGGTGATGAGGTTCTTCACCCGCTCGGAAATCCTGAAGAGTATGTCGTTGTCGAGCGGCTTGGCGAATCTCGCATTCACCATCATCGTGCCTATCCCTTCGGCCTCCAGCCGCTGCGCGGCCCTGTAGGCCGGATAGACCATGCTTCCGATGGCGAGTATGGCGAGGTCTGCTCCCTCGGTCAGGACCTCTCCCTCTCCGAGCCTCAGGGGCTGGGGGGGATTGTCGAACTCCTCGGTGCACTTGCCCCTTGGATACCTTATGGCGACCGGTCTCTTCAGCGAGATTGCGAAGTCGAGCATCTCGGTGAACTCCCTCCTGTCCTTCGGGGCCATGACCACGAGGTTCGGTATGTGCCTGAGGTAGCTTATGTCAAAGGCTCCATGATGCGTCGGCCCGTCGTCGCCCACTATCCCGGCCCTGTCAATGGCGAAGACCACGGGCAGGTTCTGGAGGCAGACGTCATGGAGTATCTCGTCGTAGGACCTCTGCAGAAACGTCGAGTATACGGCCACGACCGGTATGAAGCCCTCGGCAGCGAGACCTGCGGCGAACGTCACGGCATGGGGTTCCGCGATACCGACATCGAAGAACCTTTCAGGGAATGTCCTGGCGAATCCGCCGAGACCGGTGCCCTCCGTCATCGCCGCGACCACTGCCACTATCCTCTCGTCCTTCTCTGCGATCTCCGTGAGTGTCCGGCCGAAGACGTCGCTGTATGTTTCGACGCCCTCCGACCCCTTCGGTGTGCCCGTGGAGAGCTCGAAGGGTCCCACGCCGTGGAAACACGAGGGATTCTTCTCCGAGAACTCGTATCCCTTGCCCTTTGTGGTGATCACGTGGACGAGCACGGGCCCGTCGGGCCGCCTGATCCTCCTGAAGGTCTCGACCATGTTCTCTATGTTGTGTCCGTCGATGGGACCGATATAGTTGAATCCGAGCTCTTCGAAAATGTGTCCCGGGAGCAGCAGGCTCTTCACCGTCTCTTCGAGCTTGTGGGCGAGCCTGTACATCCTGTCTCCGACTTTCGGGATCCCCTCGAGGAAGGACTTTGTGTCCTTCTTGAACCTCTTGTACAGCTCGCCGGTGAGAATCCTGTTGAGGTAGTTGGAGAGTGCGCCCACGTTCCTCGATATGGACATCTCGTTGTCGTTGAGCACCACGATGAGCGGAATGCCGAGGTGTCCCGCATTGTTGAGGCCCTCGAAGGCTAATCCGGCGGTCATCGCCCCGTCACCTATGACGGCCACGACACTGAAATCCTCCCCCTTGAGATCCCTGGCCCCGGCCATGCCGAGGGCTGCGGAGATGGAAGTGGAGCTGTGGCCTGTGCCGAAGTGATCGTGGGGACTCTCGGTCCTCTTCGGGAATCCTGATATGCCCCTGTACTGCCTGAGTGTGGAGAACCTCTCCTCCCTGCCGGTCAGGAGCTTGTGCGCATAGGACTGGTGCCCCACGTCCCAGATTATCTTGTCCGTGGGGGATTCGAAGACGTAGTGCAGCGCGATGGTCAGCTCGATGACCCCGAGACTCGAGGCGAGGTGTCCGCCGGTGCACGATACCGTCTCGATGATCCTCTCCCTGATCTCCCCGGACAGCCGTGTCAGCGCGGCAATATCGAGTCTCTTCAGGTCGTCCGGTGTCTTTATGTCCTTGAGCATCTCACTCATCGTATATATTATTATTCATTATCTCGTGAAAAAATAAAAAGCGCCCGGCCGGTTCACCTCGTCCTCTGCACGAGATACTCGGCAATCCCCCTCAGCGGGTCTGCGGCCTCCTCCATGAAATCGATTGCGGAGAGGGCTTCCTCGACGAGCTCCTTTGCCGCAGCCTTGGACCTCTCGATGCCGTATATGGCCGGATATGTCATCTTGCCCTTCTCGCTGTCGGCCCCGGTCCTCTTGCCCAGAGAGTCCGCATCCCCGGTGACGTCGAGTATGTCGTCGACGATCTGGAAGGCGAGGCCGACCTTCTCGCCGTAGACGCCGAGGCTCTCGACGACCTCGTAGGGTTCAGAGGCGAGCACCGGCGCGATCTTTACGGAGGCGCATATCAGGGCACCGGTCTTGTGCGTGTGGATGAAGTGTACGGTCCTCGGATCCGGCTCCTTTCTTTCGGACAGTATGTCCTCGGCCTGTCCGCCGACCATCCCCCTCGGACCGGCGGCATCAGCCAGAATCCGTATCGCCTCCTTTACGGCACGTGGTGGAAACCTGTCTCCCTCGGTGAACATGACGAATGCCTCGGTCAGCAGGGCGTCGCCTGCCAGTATGGCGATCGCCTCTCCGAACACCTTGTGGTTCGTCGGCTTTCCACGCCTCATGTCGTCGTCGTCCATGGCGGGCAGGTCGTCGTGAATTAGCGAGTATGTATGGATCAGTTCGATTGCAGATGCCTGTGGAAGAATCTCCTCCGCCTTTCCCCCGCACGCCTCGAACGACGCTATTGCAAGGACCGGCCGTATCCTCTTTCCGCCTGCAAAGAGGGAATACGTCACTGACTCGTAAAGCCTTTCGGGGAGGAATTCACTCGAGAAGTAGTTCTTCAGGTAGAGATCGACCAGTTCCTGCCTGCTTCTGATGTAATCTTTCAGGACCATCACGCCACTCGTTGTCTCTCGTTCATTAAGCGTTCGATGACATAGGGCCTCATTCCCACTCTATGGTGCCCGGCGGTTTCGAGCTTATGTCGTAAACCACGCGGTTGATGCCTTTGACCTCGTTTATGATACGGTTGGATATCCTGCCGAGCACCTCATCCGGCATCCTTGCCCAGTCCGCCGTCATGCCGTCCATGCTCGTCACCGCCCTCACTGCAGCGACGTGTTCATATGTACGCTCGTCTCCCATGACGCCGACGCTCCTGATGGGCAGAAGTACTGCGAATGCCTGCCATATCTCCCGGTAGAGTCCTGCCTTCTTTATCTCCTCGAGCACTATGGCATCCGCCTCCCTGAGGATCGCGAGCCTCTGCTCCGTGATCTCCCCGAGGCACCTTATCGCAAGTCCCGGCCCGGGGAATGGATGCCTCCAGCAGATCTCCTCGGGAAGACCGAGCTCCTCTCCGAGTTCCCTCACCTCGTCCTTGAAGAGTTCCCTCAGCGGCTCGATCAGTTTCAGTTTCATGACCTCGGGCAGTCCTCCGACATTGTGATGAGACTTTATGACCGCGGACGGCCCCTTGAACGATACACTCTCTATGACGTCGGGATACAGCGTGCCCTGCGCGAGAAACTCGGCGTCGGTGATCTTTCCCGCCTCCTCCTCGAATACGCTTATGAATTCCCTGCCTATTATCTTCCGCTTCTGTTCCGGGTCCGTGACACCCTTCAGAAGCCCCAGGAACCGCTCCCTGGCGTCGACGGTTATCAGCCTTATGTGGAAGTGCCTCTCGAAGGTGTCCTGGACCTTCTCGGCCTCACCCTTTCTGAGGAGCCCGTTGTCGACGAAGATGCACGTGAGGTTCTCTCCCACGGCCCTGTGGACGAGCACGGCCACGACCGAGGAATCCACCCCTCCGCTCAGGGCGCATACCACCCTGTTGCCGCCGACGGTCTTCCTGATGTCTTCGACCGCCCAGTCTATGAATGACGACATCTGCCATACGGGCCTGCACCCGCATATGTTGAGCACGAAGTTCTGCAGTATCCTCTTGCCCTCCGTCGTGTGCACTACTTCCGGGTGAAACTGAAGCGCATAGAGCCTCTTCCCGTGGTCTGCCATGGCGGCTATCGGAGAGTTGTCCGTATGGGCTATCGGGACGAATCCCCTCGGACACTTCTCTATCCTGTCCGCATGGCTCATCCAGACGACGGAGTGGTCTATGATTCCCCACAGGAGGTCCCTGTCGTCGTCTATTATCAGCTCGGCCCGTCCGTACTCCCTCCTCTGGGCCTTCTTGACCTCTCCGCCGAGGAGGTGTGCCATCAGCTGCATCCCGTAGCATATTCCGAGCACGGGGACGCCGAGGCCGAATATCTCCCTGTCAGGGATCGGCGGGTCTTCATCATAGACGCTCGACGGGCCTCCGGACAGTATTATCCCCCTGGGGTTGAACTCCCTGATCTTCTCGATGGGTGCGTTGAACGGGAATATCTCGGAGTAGACCCTGCACTCCCTCACCCTCCTGGCTATGAGCTGGGTGTACTGGGAGCCGAAATCGAGTACCAGTATCTTCTCTCTTTCCATATCCATAACTGACGTGCTACCAGTCCGTTCTGTAGTTCGGTGATTCCTTGGTTATTATCACGTCATGCACGTGGCTCTCCCTGAGCCCGGCGTTCGTGATCCTTATGAATTTCGCCTTGCGTCTCAGCTCATCGAGGGTCCTGCATCCGCAGTATCCCATGCCCGACCTCAGTCCGCCGATCAGCTGGAGTATGCTCTGCGAAAGGGGTCCCTTGTAGGGCACCCTGCCTTCCACACCTTCGGGAACGAGCTTCTGCGTCTCCACGCCTTCCTGCCCGTATCTGTCCTTTGCTCCCTGGGCCATTGCCCCGAGCGAGCCCATTCCCCTGTAGACCTTGTAGCTCCTGCCCTGATAGAGTATGATCTCTCCGGGGGATTCCGCCGTACCGGCGAAGAGGCTGCCGATCATGACCGAGTGCGCGCCCGAGGCTATCGCCTTGGTGATGTCGCCGGAGTACTTTATTCCTCCGTCGGCTATCACGGGAATCTTGTATCTCTTTGCGACGGCGTAGCACTCCTTTATGGCGGTGATCTGCGGAACCCCGGCACCGGCGATCACCCTCGTCGTACATATTGAGCCGGGGCCTATGCCCACCTTTATCGCATCCGCTCCTGCCTCGACGAGGTCCTTCGCCCCTTCCCTGGTCGCTACGTTTCCGGCCACGACGTCGACGCCGAACTTCTTCTTCAGTTCCTTCAGCGTCTTGATGACCGCATTGCTGTGTCCGTGTGCCGTATCGATGACGAGCACGTCGACGCCGGCGCTGACGAGGACCGCGGCCCTCTCGATGGCCTCGCTCCCGACACCGACCGCGGCACCCACACGGAGCCTTCCAACGGAATCCTTGCATGCATGCGGGTATTTCCTCTTTTTCTCGATGTCCTTTATGGTTATCAGCCCCTTCAGGTTGTATTCCCTGTCGACTATCGGGAGCTTCTCTATCTTGTACTTGTGCAGTATCTCCTTTGCCTCGTCGAGGGTGATGTTTTCATTGGCGGTGATCAGCCTCTCCTTTGTCATCACCGCCTTGACCTTCCTGTCCATGCGGGTTTCGAACCTGAGGTCCCTGTTGGTCAGGATACCTATGAGCTTTCCCTTGACCGTAACCGGAACCCCTGAAATCTTGTACTGGTTCATCAGGGCGAGGGCGTCGCTTATGGGGGCCTCCGGAGAGACGGTTATGGGGTCGATGATCATGCCGCTTTCGGACTTCTTGACCTTGTCCACCTCGAGTGCCTGCCTGTCCGGAGGCATCGCCCGGTGTATGAACCCGATACCACCCTCCCTCGCAATCGCTATGGCCATGGAGGCCTCTGTAACGGTATCCATGGCAGACGTGACGATCGGCGTGTTCAGCGAGATGTTCCGTGTAAGGTATGTGGAGACGTCGACCTCTTTCGGGATTACATCGGATTTTGCCGGGACCAGAAGGACATCGTCAAAGGTAAGGCCTGTAGGGACGTTTTCCTGTATCATCATGCACCTCGATCTCTTCTTTTTTTAGGCTGTTCGACCAATCCGCCTGATGCCCGTACTCGAAATCCGGACCCGTAAGTTCACGGTGTCGAGAAAGACCGGCAACAGGCTGCCGTACAACCCCAGATGGAATCCTCAATTCTAACACGACAATTTTTCATAAATCAAATTTTGCAGGTAATTTGCGGATTTATCCGGGCGATACACGGCAGGACAACGGGGTGCCGCCCTGATAGGCATGCACGGCCTGCAGCGGTCTCCGTTTTCCCGCCGCGGAAAGTTGACAACTACCCCATAAAATAAGTATTATGTTTTTAAGGGGATAAGATGAAAATCGAGACCGGCCGGAAAGAGGCTTTTACACTGAAGAGTGGTGAAGAAAAAGGTGGCACCTTTATCGAGATCACTCTCGCAGCATAAAAAGGAGTAAGTATGTTTGAAAAGTTTACAGAAAGAGGAAGAAAGGTAATCATATACGCCAAGGAAGAGGCCGAGAGACGGCAGAACGACTATCTCGGCACCGAGCACCTGCTCCTCGGCCTCATAAGGGAACAGGACGGACTTCCGGTGGTGGTACTCAAGAAGATGGGACTCTCCATAGAGGAGGTCCGCATAGAGGTGGAGAGGAACCTTCCCGTAGGGACCAACCTCCTCACCTTCGGTGACATACCGTTCACACCGCGCGCTAAGAAGGTGCTCGAGCTCGCCGTTGAAGAGGCGAGGCTGCTGGGACACAACTACATCGGCAGCGAGCATCTGCTGCTCGGCCTCGTGAGGGAGGATGAAGGCATCGGAGGAAAGATCCTGCGTAACCTCGGGGCCAACCTGCTCGGTGCAAGGCAGCTCTCCATAAACCTCTCCATGAGGACGCAGCCGCACATCCGCGAAAAGAAGACCGCGACACCCGCACTCGATGAGTTCGGGAAGGACCTGACCGCCCTTGCGAAGAAGGGTAAACTCGACCCCGTAATCGGCAGGGAGAAAGAGATAGAGCGCGTGTTGCAGATACTCGGCAGGCGTGTCAAGAACAACCCCGCGATAATAGGTGAACCGGGTGTAGGAAAGACCGCCATCGTGGAGGGCCTTGCCCAGAAGATAGTCTCCGGTGACGTACCTGACCAGCTGCTCGGCAAGCGCATCATATCCCTCGACCTCGGTGCCCTGATTGCAGGGACCAAGTACAGGGGACAGTTCGAGGAGCGGCTCAAGGTCGTGATGAAGGAGATCATGCAGTCGGACAACATCATACTCTTCATAGACGAGCTCCACACCCTTATCGGCGCCGGAGCAGCCGAGGGTTCGGTGGACGCATCGAGCATGCTGAAGCCCGCGCTTTCGAGGGGTGAGATACAGTGTATCGGAGCCACCACCGCGGACGAGTTCAGGAAGTACATCGAACGGGACGGCGCCCTCGAGAGGAGGTTTCAGCCCATATACGTGGATCCTCCGAACATGGAGGAGACCATCGATATACTGCTCGGCCTGAAGAGCAAGTACGAGGCTCATCACAGGGTCAAGTACAGCGAGGATGCGGTCGTGACTGCCGCGAAGATGTCCGACCGGTACATATCGGACAGAAACCTTCCGGACAAGGCGATCGACGTGATAGACGAGACCGGCTCGAGGATCAAGCTGAAGAGGTATACTCCGCCGCTCGAGCTGAAGGATATAGAGCAGGACCTCGAGAGGCTCTCGAAGGAGAAGAACCTCTATATAAAGCTTCAGGACGTCGAAAAGGCCGCCTCCCTGAGAGGAGAGGAGGAGAAGCTCAAGAGGCTGCACGAGCAGTTGCACAAGCAGTGGCGTGAGAACCTCACAAAGGACATTCCCGTGATCAAGGCGGAGGACATCGCCTACACCGTCTCGAAGATGACCGGTATCCCGCTCATAAAGCTCGAGCAGAAAGAGACGGAGAAACTCCTGCTCATGGAGGAGGAGCTCCACAAGCGGATCATTGCGCAGGACGAGGCGACGCGCGCGGTATGCCGTGCCATAAGGCGTTCGAGGGCGGGCCTGAAGAGCAGGAAGAAACCGATCGGGTCCTTCTTCTTCCTCGGTCCGACGGGCGTTGGCAAGACCGAACTCGCCAAGGCGCTCGCGGAGTTCCTGTTCGACGACGAGAACGCGCTCATCAAGATAGACATGTCGGAGTACATGGAGAGGTTCAATGTCTCCAAGCTCACCGGTGCGCCTCCGGGTTATGTCGGATACGAAGAGGGCGGACAGCTCACCGAGAGGGTGAGGAAAAAGCCGTACTCGGTGGTGCTCTTCGACGAGATAGAGAAGGCACATCCGGACGTCTTCAACGTCCTACTCCAGATACTCGATGAAGGTGTGCTCACCGACAGCGTGGGCAGGAAGACCGACTTCAAGAACACCGTGATCATCATGACCTCGAATCTCGGGGCCAGGATCATAGAGAAGGCGACACCGCTGGGCTTCCAGCGCAACAGTTCCGACGATCTCTACACGAAGATCAAGGACAATGTGCTGAACGAGCTGAAGAAGACGTTCAACCCCGAGTTCCTCAACAGGGTCGACGAGATCGTGGTCTTCCATCCGCTCGACAAGGTGCACCTGTACTCGATCATAGACCTCCTTATAGAGGAGACCAACAAGCAGCTCGTCGAGCAGGAGATCGTGCTCGAGGTCACGGACGAGGTCAAGGAGTGGCTCGTCGACAAGTACTATCAGCCTGTCTACGGTGCAAGGCCCATGAGAAGGGCCGTGCAGAAGGAGATAGAGGATTACCTCTCGGAGGAGATGCTCAAGGGCAGGTTTGAAGGGACGAACAAGGTCATAGTAGCTCTCGAGGACGGTAAGCTGGCATTCAAGGTGGCACACAAGGAAGAGCTGCTCACTGCCGGGGTCAATTAGTCGGCGGTTCCGGGGTTCATATTTTCTTCACAGTTCCTCTCTATAATGGTTCTCCTGTGTAATAAGGTGCCGGGTCTGACGACCCGGTACCGAGAGGATACGCACGTGGTCGCCTTGTTGATGAAAAACTCGAATGTCCGGGAGTTTAAACGTTGAGTTCACGCGGGATCATCCTTGCAGTAGTCTTTGTGGCCGGTCTCTTCCTCGTGCTGTTCACCCAGAGGGACAAGAGTTCGCAGACGCGCAGGGCCATCGTAGAGCTCGAGGCCCCGGCCTTCGAGCTGCTTGACGGTGACGGCACGGCCGTGCGGCTTTCCGACTTCAAGGGCAAGACGGTATTCCTCCATTTCTGGGCCTCCTGGTGCAAGAACTGCAGGGAGGAGATGCCCTTCATCCAGGCCCTCTATGACAGGAAGAGGTCGGACCCCGACTTCGTCCTGCTGAGCGTGGTCTACCGGGAAGACCCGGCCGAGACGATGCGATACATGGAGGCCAACGGTTACGACATCCCGCTCTATACCGATCCGGGTGAGGAGACTGCAAAGACGTACGGGGTCACCGGGGTGCCGGAGACGTTCGTAATAGGTGCTGACGGAATCCTGAAGAAGAGGGTCATCGGGCCCGGGAACTGGAACGAACTCTGACCACCGGCAGCCGGTCCGGCAGAGACGATGAGAAAGGGATACACTCCTGAAAGGGCGCTCCTGTTCTTCGCCGTCCTGTATTCCGATGAAGGGTTCTACGAGACGGCCAGGGCCCGCCTGACGGAAGAGTTCGGTGAGCTCCTGTTCGAGAGTGAACGCCTCGCGTGGGCTCACTCGGAATATTACAGGGACGAGCTCGGCTGGCCGATCACCAGGCGGTTCATCTTTCTCGGCAAGGGATTCGACACGGGCCTGATAAGGGACGTGAAGCTTCGTGCCATTGAGCTCGAGGAGCTGCTGTCTGTCGGAGGACGGCGAAGTGTGAACATCGACCCCGGGTATCTCACGGAGGCCAAGGTCGTACTCGCAACCACCAAGAACTATCCCCACAGGATCCATCTCGGCGGCGGGATCTACGCAGAGGTGACGCTCTTCTTCTCCTCCAAGGGCGGATACACGGCGCACCGCTTTACCTACAGGGACTACGGTGCCGCGGAATACCTCTCGCTTTTCCACCGGATGCGGGAGGTGCTCAGGAAGACCGTGCCGCCGTGCCGTCCCGGGCGGCGCTGAGACGGTCCCGGCCGCTTATTCAGGGAGGTCGGTCGCGGCCGGGAAAGAGAGTTCACTGCATTCAGCCGGGCTCGTGACCCGCCCGTGCGGTCCGCCTGACCATTCGTGTTACCTCCTCGACGGCTGCATCAGCCTTGACCGTCTTCTTCTCCCCGGTCCTCCTGGTCTTGATCTCCACGAGCCCGTCCCTCAGGCCCTTCTCCCCGACGATTACCTGAAGCGGTATGCCGATGAGGTCGGCGTCCTTGAATTTCACTCCGGCCCTCTCGTTGCGGTCGTCGATGAATACGTCTATCCCCCGCCCGGAGAGTTCCCCGTAGATTTCTTCTGATACGCGGTTCACCTCTGCACTGCCGGTCTGCAGCGGAAGCAGCATGACATCGAACGGGGCGATCTCTTCGGGCCATACGATACCGTTTTCGTCGTTGTTCTGCTCCACTGCCGCTGCGGCGATCCTTGCAGGCCCTATCCCGTAACTGCCCATGACGAGCGGGTGCTCCCTGCCGTCCTCGTCGAGGTAGTTGGCCTTCAGCGGCACAGAGTACTTTGTTCCGAGCTTGAAGATGTTTCCGATCTCTATCGCCCGTTCGACCCTCAGGGCGGCCCCGCACCTGGAGCACCCGTCCCCGGACCTTGCGATGTGGAGGTCCGTCCACTCGGCGGTGAAGTCCTTGCCGGGCCTGATCCCCCTGACGTGGTAGTCCGTCCTGTTCGCCCCGCTTATGTATACGCCCTCCCTGAGCGCTTCATCCGCGACGATCCTCACATCGTGTCCGGCGGGACCGATGAATCCCGCCTCCACACCGAGGATTTCCACGACCTCGTCCTTGCGGGCCGGCCTGCAGGGCCCGACGAGCCTCTGCAGTTTCTTCTCCTGGAGCTCCTGGTCGCCCCTGAGGAGCACCAGCAGGGGGCCTTCACCGGATATGTAGAGAAGGCTCTTTATGAAGTACGCCGGAGGCGCACCGAGGAATTCCGACACCTCCTGCACGGTCCTCTTCCCGGGCGTGTGAACCTCTTCGTACGGCCAGTCCCGGAACTCGACTTCCGGCGGGACGCTCTCTGCGAGTTCGACGTTCGCCGAGTAACCGCACGAGGCGCAGAGCGCGATCTCGTCCTCTCCGGCCGGGCTCGGGGCCATGAACTCGTGTGCGGTTGCACCGCCCATCATGCCCGGGTCCGACTCCACCTGGTAGAACCTCAGGCCGCACCGCCTGAATATCCTGTGATAGGCCTCTTCGTGAAGGCGGTAGCTTTGCGCGAGACCGGCTTCGTCACGGTCGAAACTGTAGGAATCCTTCATGATGAACTCTCTCGTCCTGAGTATTCCGCTCTTCGGGCGAGCCTCGTCCCTCAGCTTGGTCTGTATCTGATACCATATCTGGGGCAGGGCCCTGTAGGAGCGTATCTCCCGTGCCGCCAGCCATGTCATTATCTCCTCATGGGTCATGCCCAGACACATATCCCTGCCCGTCCTGTCCTTGAGACGGAACATCTCGTCCCCTATCTCGCTCCACCTGCCGGTCTTCTGCCATATGTCGGCCGGATGCAGCAGGGGCAGCAGGAGCTCCTGTGCGCCTGTCAGGGCCATCTCCTCCCTTATTATGGCGTTTATCCTCTCCATCACCCTCCAGCCGAGCGGCATGAAGATGTAGAGGCCGGATGCAAGCTGCCTTATGTAGCCGGCACGGACCAGCAGCTTGTGACTGACGGCCTCCGCCTCCGACGGTGTCTCCCGGAGGGTCGGAACACATGTCTTCGAGAATCTCATGAGATATCCTCCCTGTAAGTTTTTTTCTTGCTCCTTGCCACCACGAACGGCCGTTCTGACGCTCTTCGGGATCCGGGTATGAGCACCTCAGGCCTGATCAGACGGGTATTTGCCGGCGGATCCGTCTCCCGCCTCCCGCTTCGTCGGTATATCTGTCCGAACCGGGCCGTTTCGGCGGCTCGTTCGTTTTTTCGACCGGTGTGCCCGCCTGCTTCTGCAAATGCGGAGTAATTATATCATATCGGAAAGACCAATATGTGCCGTACCGGACTGTTGAAAGACGGTGTCGAAGTCTGTTATCTTATGGGCATGGGCGAGGAGATGCTCGAGATAGTCGACAGTGAGGGCAGGGTGATAGGCCGGGCCTCGAGGGCCGAGATACACGGTGACAACCGCCTCCTGCACCGAGTGGTCCATGTGATCGTCGTGAACCATTCCGGTGATATACTCCTCCAGAAGAGATCCGTGAACAAAGACGTCGCCCCGGGCAGGTGGGATACGTCCGTAGGAGGACACGTGGATGCAGGAGAGACGGTGGAGTTCGCCCTCAGGAGGGAGATGAGGGAGGAACTCGGAATAATCGGCGGTAATACGAGGTTCATGTATACATACATCCACACGAACCCCTACGAGTCCGAACTCGTCTTCTCGTACGAGTGCCTGCACGAGGGACCCTTCGATTTCAGCACCGAGGAGATAGAGGAGGTCAGGTTCTGGCCGCTGCAGGAGATAGAGGAGACGCTCGGCAAGGGGATTCTGAGCGATAATTTCGAGGAGGAATTCCGCAGATACCTCGGCTTTCTGTCAGGCCGCCGCACGTCCGGAAAGGAGCCCGGATCAATTTAGGACTTGACAAGGATATAATTTATTATTATTATATTATTATAAATAAAGATGGGGATGGGAAAGAGGCCGTTATTCAGCAAAGACTCTTCAGTGACAGCTAAACTCTTTTTGCTTGCCAATCCACAGCTTGTTTCGGAAACTATTAGTTAGTGCTATCCCCAGCAGACGATACACAAGTTTATGTGGGTGTTTTTTTCTTGACATAGATCAGCAGCTCTTGAAGATTTAACTTGTTCTGTACCATATCACATATATAGTCCATTTGTATCCACGGAACAGGGAGGTGATAAACTCTGATAAAACAAGAGACCTGCCTTCAGAAAACGGCAGGGGGGTGAGGGTAAAAACGGTATTCAAGATTGCTAATCGGTTCGAGATTCATTTCCAGATCATTAAATCATAGGTAAGGAGGTATTTTCATGAGGAGTAAAAAACTATTTACGGTTTTCTTGGCCCTTGCAGGGCTGTTCCTCTTTGCAGTGCCGTCGGCGTACGCCATGACGGACGTCTCTGCGACCACTGCATACAACGCCCTGCAGTCAGACCCGACAGCGGTCATGTTCGATACACGCTCGGTAGACGAGTACAA
>JAADGG010000049.1 GCA_013152485.1 Nitrospirota bacterium
GTCTCCCGTCCTGCTGTTCTTGAGGGCTTCGGCCCAGTTCCTTGGCGTTGCAGGGGGACTCCTTCACCTGGCACTACGACGAGCCTGAGCCCCGGCGTCCTTCGTCCCGGGCAGACCTGTACAGCCTCGTCGACTTCATGCCGGAAGGTGAAAGGGGTTTTATACTCAACAAGAAGGCGCGGACTTCTTTCATCCAGAGACTCCCTTTTGTAAGGAAAGAATACCGGGGTATCTTCCCCTGATGCCCCTTGCAACAGAACGGTTTGATCTGTCCGGGCATGATGTGATGATTTCTTCCTTACCATGCAGTGGCAACGGGTGTTCTGACTGATTCGAACCAACTCCATATATGCTATTGTCATACACCCATCAGGTATGCAAGGGATCTATATAACCAGTACTTGAGGGAGTGGGCCCGGAAAATGGACTGAAGGGTAAAACAGCGAAGATGATCCTGCATTATAATGGGATTCCACCACTGCAAACCGGGTTGACTGTTTTATGGCAAATTCCAGGTATACAGCGAAACGGATACGGAAAATATACGGCAGGATGTCGACAGTGATTTATCCCCTGTGGATGTTGACGGGTTCCAGCTCTATACAGGGAAAGAAGATTTTTTGTTTAACGGTTTCAAGAATGGTTCCGTATAAGGGGGATCGACTTGATAGTGGAGGCCTTCTCAAAAATGTCAGATAGAAGGTTGGTTGTTGTAGGGGATGGTAAGGATTCTGACAAGGTTAAAGCAAGATCCGGCGGAAACATCGAGCTATTGGGACACCAGCCCTCAGAGGTTCTGGTGGACTATATGCGGAGAGCCAGGGCCGTTGAAAAAGACTTCGGCATTGTTCCCGTGGAAGCCCGGGCATGTGGCACTCCTGTTGTTGCTTACGGAAAGGGCGGGGTGTTGGAAACTGTTATCGAGGGCAGGACAGGGATGTTTTTCAGGAATCAGACCGTTGAAAGCCTGATCGAAGCAGTAGGGGGCTTTGACAGGAGGGAGGACGGTTTTGATCCGAATGAGATCAGGAAAAATGCCGAGAGGTTCGGCACGAAGAGGTTCGGAGGGGAGTTCAAGGATTTTGTGGATACGAAGATCAGGGAGTTTTTTTATGACAAGCCTTTGACTCCGGGGATGTACAGGAGAACCTGAAATTGCGGGCTTATGTTACAATACGTGAGGGGGCAGTGTTATATACAAGCGGAGCCTGACTGCAAAAGAGAGAGAAGATCTGACCGGAAAGCTCTCCTGTCTGTTGAAAACAAAGGGATATGTTCTTTTTGCCTATGTCTTCGGTTCCTTTGTTTCAGGAGATGCTTTCAGCGATATAGACATCGGAGTTTTCACTTCCGGTGACGAGCCTGCATCTCCGCTGAAGCTCGAGCTCGAATTGGAACGGGAGTTGGAGGAGGAGATCCACATTCCGGTTGATGTCAGAATCGTCAACCATGCTCCACTGTCTTTCAACTATCATATCCTAAAGAGCGGAGTTGTGATTGTGGACAAGAGCAAGTCCCTGCGGGCGGATTTTGAAGGTTTGGTCTACAAGAAGTATTTCGATTTCAGGCATCTCAGAAGAGAGTACTTGAGGGAGATTAAGAATGCCCCGGTTTAATCCCGACAAGATAGCGAGACTCGTTTCGGAGATGCGCAGGGCTGTGGGGCGCCTGAGAGCTCTCGGGTCCGTGGACAAAGGCTCGTTCTTAAACAACCCGGACAAGATAGGCAGTGCAAAGTACAACTTTATCGTTGCGATAGAGTCTGCCATGTCTGTAACCATATCATATCGCAGAATGGTTACAGGGCTGCTGATACCTTCCAGGTGCTTGCTGACCACGGTGCCTTTGACGGTTCCTTTGTAAAGGATCTGAAGGAGATGGCGAAGTTCCGTAACGGGTTGGTACAATTGTACTGGGAGGTGGATGATGAGCAGGTGTATGAGATTTTGCAAACACGGCTGGATGACGTTGAAACCTTTCCGGACAGTATTGCGGAGTTTTTGAGCTTGGACAAGGTTTAGAGTTTCCATATGTGTCCTCGAGGTAGCGGAACTGCTGCGGGTTTTGTTATAATTGTAGAACCATACCGTTCCGGCCGTAATAGATGACTGGTGCTCCGGTGTGTTCCTGTGTTGTCCGGCTGAATGGTTTAAGAACTTGGTTGAATACGAAATCCGTATAAAGGAGGCAGAGGTGAGAGAGGGCATTCATCCAGACTACAAAGAGGCCAAGGTCGTCTGTGCCTGTGGCGAGACTTTCATAACGAGGTCGATCAAGCCTGAGATCCGTGTGGACATCTGTTCTAAGTGCCATCCCTTCTTCACGGGAAAACAGAAGCTGGTGGACACGGAAGGAAGGGTTGAGAAGTTCAGGAAGAAATACGCAAAGCACGGGAAGTAGACTCACTATCGGGCCGCCAGTAGATCGGAGTCGAGTCATGCTGGCGGTTTTTTTCCGTCCTTAATCAGGGTTGAGACCGGCTGCAGACGCGGCGGTCCAGGAGGGAGAGATCCCCTGCATGCAGACGCCGAAACCATGATCCGCAGTCCGATTCGAGGTTCGACAGGCTATGGTGGTACTTAAGGTCATCAGGAGCGTTTTAAGCATTCCGTTCAGGCCCGCCTTCCATTCTCCGGAGAGTAACGTCGGAGGGCAGGCGGTCATCGAGGGAGTGATGATGAAGGGCCCTTCGGCCTGGAGTGTGGCCGTCAGGGGTGTGGACGGAAGGATGCACGTGAAGCGCGAGAGCCTGAAGCGCCTGCCGTCGATGATGAGGTGGCCGGTCCTGAGAGGAGTGGCCGCCCTGTATCAGGCCCTCACGCTCGGGATCAAGGCCATAGACTTTTCAGCATCGAAGGCCTACGAGGAGAATGGCGAGGCCCCGTTGGGTGCCGCCGCAGTGTTGTCGACCTTTGCGGTTGCGATGGTTTTGGGGATTGCCTTGTTCGTCTTCATTCCGCTCTATCTCACGAGGCTTGTGGGGGGTGTCGTGCCGGTCGTGAACGAGAGTCCGGTGGCGTTCAATGTCGTTGACGGTCTCATCAGGGTCGGTGTCTTTCTCCTGTACGTGTCAGGTGTGGGCCTCTGGAGCGAGATGAGGAGGATATATGAATACCACGGGGCCGAGCACAAGGTGATCCACGCCTACGAGCGTGGCGGGGATCTGGCCGTGGAGGATATAAGCCGGAAATACAGCACCAGGCATCCAAGGTGCGGCACGAGTTTCCTCCTGATAGTGATGATGGTCAGTATCATGGTCTTTTCCGTCATACCGCACGAGTGGAACTTTGCCATGAAGTTCCTCTCGAGACTCGTGCTCGTTCCGCTTGTTGCAGGGCTGTCGTACGAGGTCCTGAGACTCTCTGCAAGGAAGAGAGGCAACGCATTCGTCGATCTCCTTGTGAGACCAGGGCTTCTGCTTCAGCGTCTTACCACGCGGGAGCCGGACGAGATGCAGATCGAGGTGGCATTGAGCGCGCTTAGGGAGGTAGTGAGGGCGGAGCCGGAGGGTCCGTCCGGTCGAGCCCGCTGACTTCGAGAGAGAGAGGTTTTGACATAAATGTTGAACAGACTGGCTGCAATAGAAGAGAAATACGAGGCTCTGACAAAGAGGCTCTCGGACCCCGAGACCGTAAAGGACATGGGCCTGTTCATGAGACTTTCGAAGGAACAGGCCGACCTCAGGCCGGTTGTCGAGAAGTACAGGGAGTACAAGGAGATACTGAGGGCGATCGAAGAGGATGAAGAGGTGCTCGGCTCCGGAGACAAGGAGCTGAAGGTCCTCGCCGAGGAGGAGCTCGGAGACCTCAGGCGGCGCAAGGCGGAGGTCGAGGAAGAGCTCAAGATCCTGCTCCTTCCGAAGGACCCGCGGGACGAAAAGAACGTCATCATGGAGATAAGGGCTGGTACGGGAGGGGAGGAGGCGGCGCTGTTCGCTGCGGACCTCTTCAAGATGTACTCCAGGTATGCCGAGCAGAAGGGCTGGAAGGTCGAGGTGATAGAGTCGCGGCCCACCGGGCTCGGCGGGCTCAAGGAGGTTACGGTCTCGATCCAGGGACGGGGGGCATACAGCCGCCTCAAGTATGAAAGCGGTGTCCACAGGGTCCAGAGGGTTCCCGAGACAGAGACATCCGGAAGGATCCACACATCCGCCGCCACGGTCGCCGTGCTTCCGGAGGCGGAGGAGATAGATGTCAGGATAGACGAGAAGGACCTCAAGATGGATACCTACAGGGCCTCCGGGGCCGGAGGTCAGCACGTAAACAAGGTCTCCTCGGCGGTCAGGATCACCCATATACCTACGGGTATAGTCGTGCAGTGCCAGGACGAGAGGTCACAGTACAAGAACAGGGAGAAGGCCATGAGGATTCTGAGGTCGCGACTGTATGAGATAAAGATAGAAGAGCAGCAGAGAGAGATATCAGAGGCGAGGAAGGCACAGGTGGGATCCGGTGACCGCAGTGAACGGATCAGGACCTACAACTTCCCGCAGAACAGGGTGACGGATCACAGGATCGGCCTGACGCTCCAGAAGCTCAACCATGTCCTCGAGGGCAACCTGGACGAGATACTCGATGCCCTTGTCACTCACTACCAGACAGAGAAGCTGAAGAAGGTAGCATGAAGACGACCATGCCATCAGCCGTCAGCCTTATGAGGGAGACCGTTGCAGCTCTCAGGAAGAACGGGTTTGCAGAGCCGGAGAAGGAGGCCGAGCTGCTCGTGTGCCACGCCTTCGGTGTCAGCAGGACCGAGCTCTACAGGGATGAACTTCCGGCGGATGAGGCCGCACTCCGGACACTCGACTCACTGTTGAGAAGGAGACTCTGCCGTGAACCGATCGAGTACGTGACAGGTTTTGCTGAGTTCCGCGGACTCAGGTTCGGCGTCGGAAGGGGCGTGCTCATCCCAAGGCCGGAGACCGAGCTCCTGGTCGAGGAAACACTCAGGCTCTTGAGGACCCGCGGGATCGACTCCCCGGAAATACTCGACCTGTGCACAGGCTCAGGGTGTATAGCGGTTGCAATCGCCAGGGAGATGCCGGGGGCCAGGATAGTCGCATCGGATGTCTCGGCGTCCGCCTTGAGCTACGCCGTTAAGAATGCGGACATGAACGGGACGGGCAATGTCTTCTTTGTTCAGGGAGACCTGTTCGCCCCTGTCGGGGGACGGAGCTTCGACATTATTGTATCGAATCCGCCTTATGTGAAGGGGGATGAGCTGGCCGGCCTTCAGGTGGAGGTGAGGGAATACGAGCCTGTTGAGGCTCTGGATGGCGGACGTGACGGGCTCGACTTTTACAGGAGAATACTGAACGGATCCCAGCGACACCTCAGGGATGGGGGCTTTCTGGTCCTCGAACTCGGATTCGGGCAGCGGAGTGCCGTGGCCGGGATCGCCGTTGAGTATGGCTTGAGGGTCGAGAGGGTTTTACGTGACGTTTCAGGGATAGAACGGGTCATGATTCTGGAGAGGCTCGACGGGTCGGTTGATGAACGGGGTCCGGAAGCGGTATGACGGGCACTTCCTTCACTGCTGTTGCGTTATCCGATGGGGTTGTTTTTCCCCTCGGGTCTTGCCCGACCGTTCGGGTCTCGTCACGTCAGTACGTTATATCGATGTGCGGGACACTTGACCGCCCGACCTCCGGGAACATGCGATGGAAAAGCTGCTGATATCAGGAGGCAAGAAGCTCAGGGGGACCGTAAGGGTCTCCGGGGCCAAGAACGCAGCCCTGCCGATCATGGCCTCCACGATCCTCGGCCACGGTGTCCACAGGCTGTGCCGAGTTCCCAACCTGAGGGACGTCTTTACGATGGGAAGGCTCCTCGAGCATCTGGGGGCTGAGTTTTCACTGTCGGACTCAACAGCGCTGATAAATACAGAGGACATCGGTAATCACGAGGCCCCTTATGAGCTTGTGAGGACGATGCGGGCGTCCGTTCTCGTGCTGGGGCCTCTTCTGGCCAGGCATGGCCGTGCGAGGGTCTCGCTGCCGGGCGGTTGCGCCATAGGCGCAAGGCCGATAAACATGCATCTTGCGGGACTTCAGAAGATGGGGGCGAGCATCACCCTCGAGAAGGGATATGTGAATGCAAGGGTGCGGAGATTGAGGGGAGCGGCTATCTGCTTCGACATCCCCACCGTTACCGGCACCGAAAACCTCATGATGGCAGCCGTGCTCGCAAGAGGCCTGACGAGGCTGGAGAACGCCGCGCGTGAACCCGAAGTGGTCGACCTCGCAAATGCATTGATCAGCGCGGGTGCCCGTATAGAGGGGGCCGGTGAGAGTATCATAGAGATCGAAGGGGTGGAGGAACTCAGGCCGCTCGACTACAACATCATACCCGACAGGATAGAGGTCGGAACGTTCATGACCGCAGCCGGGATAACGGGCGGTGAGGTCACCATCGAGGGTGCCAGGCCCGAGCACCTTGCCGCGGTTGTCGCAAAGCTCCAGGAGACGGGAATCGGTTTTCAGCAGAGGGAGACCGGTCTTGTGGTCAGGGGCCCGCAGCGCCTGCAGGCAAGCGATGTGAAGACCATGCCTTACCCGGGATTCCCCACTGACATGCAGGCTCAGTTCATGGCCCTCATGAGCGTTGCCGAGGGAACGAGTGTTATAAGTGAGACGATATTCGAGAACAGGTTCATGCATGTCGCCGAGCTCAGGAGGATGGGGGCTGATGTCAGTATCGAGGGATCAATCGCGACGGTGAAGGGTGTCAAGTCTCTCAAGGGCGCACCGGTCATGGCCACGGACCTCCGGGCAAGTGCTTCGCTGGTAGTGGCGGCCCTCGCAGCAAGGGGTGAGACCCTGATCGACAGGATCTACCATCTCGACAGGGGATATGAATCGATAGAAAGCAAACTCCGTTCCCTTGGCGCGAGGATCGAGAGGCTCAAGGGATGATTACGCTTGCTCTGCCAAAGGGGAGGCTCCTTACGGAGACGGTGAGGATCCTCGAGCCTGTGGGGATAGGGTTCGGCTCGGAGATGGAGAGATCGAGGGTTCTGGTTCACGAATCCGTGGACAGGTCTGTCCGTGTGCTGCTGCTCAGGGCAAGGGACGTCTCCACCTTTGTCGAATACGGAGGTGCTGACGCAGGTGTCGTCGGAAAGGACCTCCTTATGGAGGATGCCCCTTCGGTATATGAACCGCTGGACCTCGGGTTCGGTCATTGCAGACTGGTCGTCGCCGAGCCTGAAGATTCAAGGGGAGAGTTGATGAAGAAGGGGTTCGTCAGGATCGCGACCAAGTACCCGAATATAACGGAAAGGTATTTTTCGTCTTTGGGGATGCAGGTCGAGATAATCAAGCTCTATGGTTCGATAGAGCTTGCACCGATAGTGGACATGGCCGACGGTATCGTCGACCTTGTGTCTACCGGCAACACACTGCGGGCGAACAGGCTCGTGGAGGTGGAAACCATTGCCGCCTCTACCGCCAGGCTGATCTTCAACAGGAGTGCCCTCAAGACAAAGCACGAGGAAGTCTCTCGCTTCATTTGCAAGGTGAGAAGCGCCGTAACAAGGAAGGATTCCTGATAAATACCGTGCTTTTTTATGCTAAAATAAACCATCTGCCTTGATGGAGAATAAAATATAAGGAGTTAGGCATGACAACAAAAAACCAGAACCTTCAGGACAGTTTTCTCAATCAGCTCAGGAAGGAAAAGATCCATGTGGTTGTCTACCTTACCAACGGAGTGAGGTTGAGAGGCGTGATCAAGGGTTTCGACAGTTTCGTGGTCCTGTTGAAGGAGGCGAATATTCAGATGATATACAAGCATGCCATTTCCACGGTTGTTCCCGAGAGTATCTTCAACTACCAGATGCCGAGGAATGAGGAATAAGAGTTAGGAGGTGTTGTCAGGACGCATTCGCTCGTGTGGTGATCGAGTCACACATGCCGCAGCTCGTCTGCTGCAGCGTGCCGTGAGGCCTGATGTAGCCGACTGGATCAGCTGCTGAAGCATCGTGTGCGTGCCCTGACAGGTTGTTTTTTTCTCCATGCAAGTGCAAGGACACAGAAACCCTCTGCCGACGGTTGACCTGATAATAGAGTACGACACGAAAGGGATTGTTCTGATAAGGAGAAAGAATCCTCCCTACGGCTGGGCCTTGCCCGGCGGGTTTGTGGATTACGGCGAGAGTCTCGAGGCCGCCGCCGTCAGAGAGGCGAAGGAGGAGACGGGGCTCGATGTGGAGCTCATCCGGCAGTTCCATGCATACTCGGACCCCCGCAGGGACTCGAGGTTTCACACGATCTCCGTGGTCTACATTGCAAGGGCGAGCGGAGTTGCCAAGGCAGGGGATGATGCCGCCGACGTGGGGATCTTCACAAGGGACGACCTTCCGGAGGATATAGCCTTTGATCATCGGGAGATCCTGATGGATTATTTTGAGAAGAGATACTGAGCGGATCGATCCGGGCCTTTGATGCCTGCTGTGACCGTTCGTATCGATGATCGCGGCAGAGACGTCACGGTGTCGTTCTTGTCAAGACTTGCAGTGTTCAACCGCTGTATCCGGCTCGGATCCCGTTTCGAGTCTAATATATTGTAAACATGGACAGGAGGTCGAAGGATGTTACAGTTCATGCATAAGCATGCCAAGTTTTTCTATATCTTCTTCTTTCTCGTGATCATCTCCTTCATTTTCTTTTATGTGGGGCCGATCGACAACAATCAGAGTCCGGTGGTGGTGGAGGTCGGCAGCGAGAAGGTCTCCCTCGACGAGTACTGGAGGCTTTACGACAGGTTTCAGAAGTATTATGAGGAGATGTACAACGAGAAGCTCGACAAGAAGATGGAGGAACAGCTCAATCTCAAGCAGAGGGTGCTCGATACGCTTGTCGCCGACAGGGTCCTGCGCATAAAGGCGGAAGATCTCGGACTCAAGGTCTCGGACAGGGAGCTCCAGGAGGCTATAATGAATGAGCCGGCGTTCAAGAGGGACGGCCTCTTCAGCCGGGATGTCTATCTGCAGACACTCAGGATGAACAGGCTGACTCCCGGAAACTATGAAGCGATGATGAGACGGGAACTCTTGGTCTCCAAGGTGCGTGCGCTCATTGGTGAGTCTGCCGTGCTGACTGACTACGACCTCAAGGGACTGAAGGGGGACGAGTCGTTTTTCGAGGCCATAAGAACCGCCATGCTGAAGGAGAGGCAGGAGAGGCTGATAAAATCATACGTGGAGACCCTCAAGAAGAAGATAAGCGTCAGGGTCAATACGGATCTCATACCATGAATCCTCCCGTCAGGGTGAAGATTTGCGGTATTACGAGGGTGGAGGACGCCCTGAAGGCGGTCGAGTTCGGGGCCGATGCCCTCGGTTTCGTCTTCTACAGGGGTAGCCCGAGATTCGTCCGGCCCGAGGCTGTACGGGATATAATCAGGGAGCTGCCGCCGTTCGTCACCACGGTAGGGGTCTTTGTTGACGAGGACCCTTCCAGGATAAGCGAGATTGTCGGAGCTTCGGGACTCGACGTGGTACAGCTGCACGGCAGCGAGCCCGAAGACGTGTGCTCATTGTGGCCGAGGGTGGTAAAGGCCTTCAGGGTTAGGGAACTGACAGACCTCGAGCCCGTTGTGAGGTACAGGGTCTCGGCGTATCTTCTGGACACATACTCCCCTGACATGCCCGGTGGTACCGGACAGGTCTTCAACTGGGACATCGCCCTTGAGGCAAAGCGGTTCGGTCCCGTCATACTGTCGGGCGGGCTTACGCCTGATAACATCGACAAGGCTGTCAGGTGGGTTCACCCCTATGCCGTGGATGTCAGCTCCGGCGTTGAGAGGGAAAAGGGGGTCAAGGACTGGGCCAAGATGAGGCTCTTCATCGAAAGGGCGAAATCAGTATTTCCTTAGCCGTCCTTCGACTTGCTTCCTCCCGTTACCCTTATGACGGTCTTAACGTTGCCCCTGGGGTTGAAGTCTCCCACTACTTCGAGGAAGCGGGGACTGAGCAGGTCTTCGAGTTCCCTGTAGATACGGTTCGTCGCCTCTTCATGGGAGATATGTACGTTCCGGAAGGAGTTGAGGTAGAGCTTGAGCGACTTCAGCTCCACGATCTTGGTATCCGGCGTGTAGGTGATCTTCATGGTTGCGAAGTCGGGATATCCCGAGCGGGGACAGAGACAGGTGAATTCAGCGAACGTTATGGAGATCTCGTAGTCCCTCTCGGGGCAGGGATTGTCCCATGCTTCAAGGCTGGACTCCTCGATCTCGCGCTCACCGTATCTCATGCTTTTAAGTTTAAATTTAATGCTTGCATTATTTCAAGTTATGTGGCATAATATCACTGGATTCTCGATGAGACAGTTGACATCACAAACCCGAAAGGGTTGACAAAGACCTCTCAGAAGAGTTATTCTTTAAAACTGCAATTGTTCTTTGACAAGCTACTGAAAAGTGCGTAGCACACCCAGCAAGCCTAAAAGAGAAGAGTTCAAGGAAAAAGATGAGAGTTTGATCCTGGCTCAGAGCGAACGCTGGCGGCGTGCCTAACACATGCAAGTCGAACGGGTTTATGCTGATGAAGGGGC
>JAADGG010000069.1 GCA_013152485.1 Nitrospirota bacterium
TCCTGTAGCGGTGTATCTGCCCCGGCGTGCATGTGCACTGGTGCTTTGCATCCCCGATGTAGCCGCAGGGGCAGGGGTTCATGGCGGCGACGAGCATGAACCCTGCAGGATACGTGACAGAGGCCACGGCCCTTGAAACAGTCACCTCTGCGTTCTCGAGCGGCTGCCGCAGGACCTCGAGCACGTTCCTCTTGAACTCGGGCAGTTCATCGAGGAAGAGAATGCCGTTGTGTGCAAGGGAGACCTCGCCGGGCCTTGGAAACTGTCCTCCGCCTATGAGGGCGACGTCGGATATGGTATGGTGCGGAGCCCTGAAGGGCCTGGTTGCAAGCAGGGACTGTCCCGAGCTCAGGGTTCCGGCAACGCTGTGTATCCTCGTGGTTCCGAGGGCCTCATCGAACGTCATGCCCGGCAGTATCGTGGGAAGCCGCTTCGCCAGCATGGTCTTACCCGATCCCGGCGGTCCTATCATCAGGATATTGTGCCCCCCGGCGGCGGCGACCTCCATCGCCCTCTTTGCGTGCTCCTGCCCCCTCACCTCGGAAAAGTCCTCATCATACTGCGAGGAGACTTTCAGGACCTCTTCGATGTCCGTCGAAAAGGGCTCGACCGGGACATCTCCCTTGAGGAACTCTATGACCTCGGTCAGGCCGCTCACTCCATACACCGGAAGACCTTCCACGACGGCGGCCTCAGGAGCGTTCTCCCGAGGAAGTATGAGTCCCCTGAGGCCCAGCTCCCTCGACTTGATGGCCATAGAGAGGGCACCCCGTACGGGCTTGAGCCTTCCGTCGAGAGAGAGTTCCCCTGTCACCATGTAGCCCTTCACTGCCTCTGCATCGAGTACCCCTTCAGAGGCAAGTATGCCGAGGGCTATCGAGAGGTCAAAGGAAGAGCCCTCTTTCTTCAGGTCTGCAGGTGCAAGGTTCACGGTGATCTGTTTCAGCGGGAAGACAAAGCCGGTGTTCTTGAGGGCAGCCCTCACGCGGTCCCTGCTCTCCTTGACCGCTGCATCAGGAAGTCCGACAAGGGAAAAGTGCGGAAGCCCCTTCGAGGTGATATCCACCTCCACCTCGACGGGATATGCCTCTATGCCGATGAGTGTGGAGCTCAAGAGCCTCGAAAGCATGTTTTTAATTATATTGAGAGCCTGCCATTATTTCAAGTCTTTGACGAAGCCGTTCTTTTTTTCATAATATAACAATACTGTCCGGTAAACAGTGTAAGTCATAGCAGGACAGGGGACTTTGATTTTTCATCTCATTCCCGTTACCGGCGTCCGACCGGGACTCCGCGGGAACTTGCTGTGAAATCAAAACCGTTCAGAATCAACATCCCCTGTCCTCAATTATAGTTCCCGAGTCTTTGCCGGGCACTGAACAACCATATTCGGAAGCATCCGTACTCAAATCATTTCAACCGGAGGGATGGTGAAGATCAGGGTACTCAACCCCAAGATGAAGAACCGGATAGGCGTATTTCTGCTCATAACCGCCGATATCCTCACGCTGTCGGCATTCTTCTACCTTTCCGCCCTGATAAGGGGAAACGTCATCCCACTCGTACTCCAGGAGGTGCCGCCCTTCAAGCACGGGATAGGCATGTACTACTGGATATTTCCGATATGGCTCTTCACTCTCGCGTACCAGGGTGCGTACTCGAAGAGGTTCGCCTTCTGGGACGAGGCAAAGCTGCTGTCGAAGTGTACCCTCTTTGCCTCGCTGGCCATATTCACGGTCCTCTTCATAGGAAAGCAGGGAGCCACCTTCTCGAGGATACTGCTCCTGACGATGTCGCTGCTGTCGCTGCTGTTCTTTCCCCTGATAAGGACCAGCATGAAGAGGCTGCTGTACTCTCTCGGCCTCATGAAAAGGAAGGTCCTGATACTCGGCACCGGGGAGGCCGGCAGACTCGCCCTCGCCGCACTCAGGAACGAACCCAACCTCGGCTACGACGTGGCCGGATTCATCGACGAGGAGCCCAACGGCCAGAGGGACATAGACGGGGTGAGGATACACCGTTATATAGACAGGATGGACAGGTATATAAAGAGAGGGGTCATACACGACATAGTCATCGCCAAGCCTGAACTCGACAAGGAGAGGCTCGTGAGGATCATCAATGCCATCCAGCACAAGGTGGAAAACACCCTCTTCATCCCCGACATATCCGGCATAGCGGTGCTCGGTACGGAGTTGAGGCATTTCTTCAACGAGCAGACGATCGTGATCGAGATAAAGAACAACCTTGCAAGGCCTTTCAATTACACTATAAAGAGGCTTTTCGACTACACCGCAGGATTCATCCTCTTCCTGCTCCTCATAGTCCCGATCCTGATCATTTCCATACTGATAAAGACGACGTCCAAAGGGCCTGCCATATTCAAGCAGGAGAGGATAGGGAGAAACGGCAGGCCCTTCAAGTGCTACAAGTTCAGGACCATGTACCAGGATGCAGGGGAACGCCTGAAGCATATCCTCGAGACAGACCCTGAAGCGCGGGCCGAGTGGGAGAAGTACTGGAAACTCAGGAACGACCCGAGGATAACGAGACTCGGCAAGTTCCTGAGGGAGACATCGCTCGATGAACTGCCGCAGATATTCAACGTGCTGAGGGGAGAGATGAGTCTCGTCGGTCCAAGGCCCGTCATCCGGGAAGAGATCGAAAAGTACTACAGGGAGAACGCAGAGTTCTACTACCGTGTGCCGCCGGGGATAACGGGACTGTGGCAGGTGAGCGGCAGGAGCAACACGTCCTACGAATACCGGGTATCCCTCGACACATGGTACGTGCGCAACTGGAACCTGTGGCTCGACATCGTGATACTGATAAAGACTACCCGGGTGGTGATACAGAGGGAGGGAGCATCATAGACATGGTATGAGTGCATCCCTGAATCATGCAGGGACGAACGTCGGGAAGGAGGGTGTTATGAGGGCATCCATGACCGCAGCCATTGTCCTGTGCCTTCTGCTCGGCGCCTGGACAACCGCACTTGCAGCCGGGGGGCAGAAGAAGGACATCAACAAGGCATCCCGCGAGGAACTGCTCGACATCAAGGGTATCGGGGACAAGAGGGCCACGGCAATCCTGAGGTATATTCAAGAGCACGGACCGGTACGGGAGATGAACGAGTTGCTCAGGGTCAGGGGCGTGGGAGAGAAGACGCTGGAGAAGATCAAGGAAGCCTTCGAGGTCAAGGACCCGCCCGAGTAGGCCCCTGCACCGCTCAGGCGTGCGTCGATTATCGTATATCGTACAGGCCGGTCCGGCCTTATCCGCCACGGCGCTGGAGCTCGAGGAGCTTGGCATACTTGAAGTACGCCCCGAGTGACTTCAGCAGCGCCACGTTGAAGCCCTCCATGCCGTCCAGAAAGCCGAGCCTGAATATGTAGTCCTTGACCCCCAGCGAAACGGCGTGAGCCAACGGCATGAGGACCCCGGCCCTTTTGCCGCTTGCATACATCTGCCCGGCGGCAAGTGTCGAGTAGTCGTCGAGCTTCCGGATCATGGAGGAGAGGTCCCCGAAGGCATGATGTATTATGGGAGAGCGAAGCCTTCCACAGCCCCCTTCAACGACTACACGCTCGTGGACGGTGTTCTCCGTGAACCTTCCGCTTCTTCTGCGAAACAGCCTGAGCACGAGGTCTGGATACTGTCCTCCGAAGCGGAGCCATTTACGGCCGTAAAGGTTCTTTCGCGGCATGAAGTATCCGGCAGCCGCCCGGTCGCTCCTGACGACCTGAAGGATCTCTTCCGACAGCTCGGGAGTGACCTCTTCGTCTGCGTCTATGCTCAGGACCCACTCGGATGACGCCCTGCCGAGCGCGGACTGCTTCTGGAGACCGAACCCCTTCCACTCCTCCACGTAAACCATGTCCGTAAATCTCCTCGCTATGTCGGCCGTTCCGTCCGAGCTCTCCGCATCGACGACTATGATCTCGTCGCACCAGGCAACGCTGCCGAGGCACCGCTCTATCCGGCCCGCCTCGTTACACGTTATGATGATTGCTGAAACGCCCATCTCACCGCTGCAGGTATTTGTCTATTCCGTTTGCGCAATAATGGTCTCCGCTCTCCATGCTCTGCCTCAGGAGCTCGATATTCTTCCCGAGTCTCCCTCTCTCGAACACCCCGTGATGGAGGTGGAAGCAGCACGCGCGGAACTTGACATCCTTCCGCTTCGTACCGAACCTGTAAAGTCTCGCAACCAGTTCCGAGTCTTCCTTTCCCCAGCCCTCGAAGTCCTCGTTGAATCCATTGACCGCAAGGAAGTCACTCCTGAAGAGGCTCATGTTGCACCCCCTGACGCCCCTCAGGGACCGGCCCTTTCTTATCCATGGACATGGAAGCCTTACAGCGTTCAGAGAGTTCGCGACCTCACCGCGCAGCAGCAATACGAGGAGTCTCGCCGGAGCGCAGTCACCGGAGACGAATTCCCGGGAGGCACCCTCACCGATCAGGACCCTGTGCCCCTGCAGGAAGAACCCCTCCTCGGCATACCTGTAGTGGTCCATGACAAACCGCTTGTCAGGAATGCAGTCATCGTCGGTAAAGATTATGTAGTCTCCTCTGCTCCTCGCGACGGCCCTGTTCCTTATCATCGCAAGCCTGAAGCCCTCGTCGGGGTGCCAGACGTGCAGAAGCGGTATATCGGATCCCGCCGCCAACTCCGTCAACAGAAGGGCGGTCTCCTCCGTGGACCCGTCGTCGGCGATCACGATCTCGAAGTCCCTGAAGGTCTGGTTCATGTAGCCATCGATTACCTTCCTGAGGTAATGCGGACGGTTGTATGTGCTGATAATAACGGATATCTTCATTCCACAAAAGTCCGGACCCGAAAGGGGCTCCGCCCTCACCGGAGACGGGAAGACGCTTGCGCATATCAGCCGGATGCCGCCCGACAGCGCATACCGACCGTCCTGCACAGACTACCCATTACTTCGGCAAATAAATACTGTAACCCCTTCATGACGCCGGATAAAGTCCGGCATGACAAGACTGCCGCCCGGATGCAGGGATAGAAAGGCTCGATCGCTTCCTGCAACCTTTCAACCATGGTTCAGGGTGTTTCATTGCCGGTGTAATATTATACCCGAACCGGTCCTTCCGCCACATCAACGCCTGCCTTTACACGTCCGTCGCACCTCATGCTATACTATCACTCGAGCGCCCGGATACAGATGAGAATCCTCGAGAGACTGAAGAAATTCCGCAACCGCAACACCAAAGAGTACTGGGACAGCGTATACGGCTCCGAAATAGAGAGCGGTCGCATACGCCGGAACAGTTCCATACTGAAGCTGGTGCCCCTCCTCGCAGACAGAAAGGATATACTCGACTTCGGATGCGGCACGTGCGGGGACGTAAAGCTTCTGTCTCAGCACCTCCACGGCCTCAACTTCCACCTCCTCGACCACAGTCACAAGGCGATCGAGTTCGCCAGGAAGCAGTACCTTCACGACAAGGACGACAACGGAAACTCATTCTTCTACTACACATCCTTGACCGAGGTCGCAGGCATGGAGTTCGATGCGATAATATCCATACAGGTACTGGAGCACATAGATGACTACACCTCCGTTCTCGACAGCCTCTGGAAGGTGCTGAAGGAAGGGGGCTTGCTCGTGATATCCGTACCTGTGAAGGGTCTGAGGGACAGGCACAGGGAGCATGTGAACAAGTTCACGATAAAGTCGATGTTCGAGATCCTCGCCGGCTACTCCGAATGGGTTACCATATCGCCCAGGACCTACTCGAACAGGAGCGGCATTCTGGCAACCGCCTTCTTCTGCATAAAGAAAGAGTCCCCGGCCGGACCTGCAGACAGAAGCTGATGCCCGACGCAAGGCATACCGCGGCAGCACCCGGGGTCTCTCACGCCGGGAGCGGATGCAAGTGCCCCGTCTACTTCACGAGCCTGAAGTGCTTCTTGCTCAGATCGACCCCGAAGACCCTCTCAACCATCAATCCAATCCTGTGCTTGAGCTCCCTCCCCGTCAGCCTGTGCGAAGGGTCGGCCCTGAAAGTCCCCTCAGCCTCGGGCAGCCAGTCCTGGATGACGGCTGGATGAGAGCCCTTGAACTCCCTGAGGACGGCACCGTCTATATCGGCGTACTTTATGTCCGCAGTGCCTCCGGCACTCCAGTACTTTCCGACCTTCCGCGCCTTCAGGTTCATCTCCTCTTCACTTCTCACCCATCCGTAGTGATAGATCCTCGCCCCCGTAAGGGCCGCCCGCGGATACCTCCCCCTCTTGTGATCTTCCATCACTATGAAGAAAAGCCCTTTCGGCGCCCAGCTCGGAATGTTGTTCCTGAGTATCCTCGGCGCCCTCCTGTACCAGCCGGGAGACCACGCAAAGGTGTTCCTGTTTCCATAGAAGTGGATGTAGTCGAAGACCAGGGCCTCCACCCTGTCGTCGTGAAGATACTTCTCCATCGAGGCCCTTATGACGGGGAGGTCGTCCTCGTGGACCACCTCGTCCGACTCCAGGTAAAAGGCCCAGTCCCCCGTGCAGTTGAAGAGGGCGATGCTCTTCTGCTGACCGTATACAAAGCCCTTCAGCCTTACATCGGTCCTCATCCTCTCGTTCCACTGGGTGTGGATCACCCTGATCTTGGAACTCCCTATCTCCTCTATCATCCTCTCGGTCTCGTCCTCGCACGGCCCGAGCGCTATTATGAACTCGTCCACTATCGGTAAAACCGACCTGATGGACTGGACGAACGGATAGCCCAGCATCTGGGCGTTTCTCATGAACGTAAAGCCGCTGACCTTCATAGCTCCTCCGCCGATATCACTCGATCCGTGTGAAAAAACATCACTTCTGACTCGTCCCCTTCCCAGTGACCGACCTGCGCACGCAAACACCGAGGACAAAGGCAAAGGTGCAAAGCAGCACCTGGATGTGCAGCAGGGAATCCGTCAGACCTGCCACCATGAAGTGTACCGCCACCGGGAGCGCCACGAACCCGAACAGCCTCTCCCGACCGTCTGCACCGAGCAGCCCTTTCGTCTGCCGGATGATGCAGCAGAAGAGGTAGAGGACGGCGGCCAGCCCCAGCAGGCCGTTCGTAGCGAGCGCAAAGATGAATATATTGTGCGGCTGGTTGAACTCGAGGAGATACGCCGGAAACTCTCCTGAGTCCACATACCTCGAAACCGTCAATATGTAGTCTCCTGTTCCGACTCCGAAGAGGGGATTCGAAAGGAACATCTTCCACGACGCCTTCCACATCATGAACCTGCCCCCGACGGAGCTGGAAGCCGACGGATCGGCGTGAAACCGTGAGATATCACTGAAGATCTGGAGGATCCTCGTATGTACGGTGGAGTTGAAGAGATACAGGAGTATCGCCGTCCCCGTAAGCAACAGCAATGTCAGCAGAAAGTGTCTCTTCCTCCTGAACAGGAAAAAGGCATACACGGGAATGACGACCGCAAGCCCGAACCATGCGGTCCTGGAGGTAGAGAGCAGGATCGAGACGACCCCTATGACGACAAACGCCGACAGGAAGACCTTCAGTGCGGTGCTCCTGCGGGACGACGAGAAGAGCAGCAGGGAGACCGCAGTGTACAAACCGACGGCATTGAGGTTTGCAAACCATATATGATGAGTATTCAGGGGGGCGAGGGGCAGCTTGTACGGCTCGTCCCCTGTTACACCGAAGTAGGTCGAAAGCCCTATCAGGTCAAACACGAAAAGCCCTGCAACCAACGACAGCAGCAGCTGTTCACCTTTTCTGCGGCGGCTCGCGGCATCCTGGTCGAGGTCGAGGAACGTGGACACCATTACGTATACGAGGAGGAGGTTCGATATCGTCTTGAACCTCCTCACCCCTTCGATAAGGTCTTCACTCATGAACAGTCCCAGGAGTGCAACCGCTACATATAGAACTATGGAGACATTCAGCGGCTGCCTGATGCCGGCTGTTACACGCCGCCAGAGTGTGCGGTCGAAAGAGACCGCCGTCAGGTAATAAATGTAGACGAGCCCTGTCAGTATACTGTTGAAGCTCTTTGAAAGGGGGAGGCTCAATCCGAACAGCAATAGGACTGCAAAAACAAATCTATCGTGAGTTGAAGACGTCTTCTCCATGAATCTTTCTTTGATGTGTGGTCACAAACGCCTGACCGGTATAGTATACTATAACCATGAAAAATTTTTTCAGGGACGTCTCTTCCAAGGAGTGGAGGAACGACTTTCACGCGATATGGTCACTCACCAGGCAGCACCTCCCGAGGTTGATAGTCGCGGTGCTCTGCAGCCTCGTGCTCTCGGCCATCAACGGCGCTATTGCATGGCTGGTAAAGCCGTCCCTCGACAGCCTCTTCGTCGAAAAGAACAGGACCATACTGTACCTGCTGCCTGCGGGGATCTTTCTGTTGTTCGTGCTCAGGGGCCTGTTCGCCTTCCTCAACAACTTCCTTATGAGCTCAATCGGCGCGAAGATCGTGAAGACACTCAGGCAGGCCCTCTACAACAAGCTTCTGAGTCTACCCGTATCGTTCTTTGCCGGAAAATCGAGCGGTTCCATAATATCGAGGGTCCTCAACGACATAGGGAGTCTCGAGAACCTCATCGCCAACACCGCAAGGAACTTCTTCGTCCAGTCCGCAACAGTGCTGGCTCTTGCCGTCGTCGCCCTCTTCAGGAGGTGGGACCTGGCACTCCTCTCCTTCACCGTCATCCCCTTGGTCGTGCTCGTTACCGACAGGTTCGGCAGGAGGATGAAGCGGACCAGCAAAAAGACCAGGGAATTCATATCTGACGTGACGAAGATGGTCCAGGAAACGGTGCTCGGCATACGGGTCGTCAAGGCATTCACAATGGAAGAGGAGATGCGCAGGCGCAACGACGAGGCGGTCTCGCGGCACTACAGGAACGTTATGAGGGAGGTGAGGATCAGGGAGTTCACGTCCGTGTCCATGGAGATCATAGCGGGTGCGGGCATAGCAGTGATCCTGTGGTACGGAAGTTATCTCATCATCAACGACAAGCTGTCGGTCGGCTCCTTCTTCTCGTTCATCACCGCGATACTGATGATCTACACTCCCCTCAAGAGGCTGGGCCAGGTGAACAACAATTTCCAGATGATCCGGACCGCGCTTCACAGGGTCAAGGAGATATTCCTCCTCGGCGACGAAGAAGAGGGGGGGAAGGAGATGACGGAGATAGAAGGTCATATAGCATACGACGGCGTCTCTTTCCACTACCCGGATTCCGTCGAGCCGGCACTGAAGGATGTCAGTCTCGAGATCCAGCCGGGCGAGACCGTGGCAATCGTCGGCTACAGCGGTTCAGGCAAAAGCACCCTGATAGACCTCCTCCTCGGGTTCTGGAACGGCTACACCGGCAGGATAACGGTGGACGGCACCGACATACGTGAATACTCTCTCAAGGGACTGAGGTCCCACATCGGCGTCGTTTCCCAGGACATCGTCCTCTTCGACGACACCGTCAGGAACAATATCCTCTTCGGCAGGCCCGAGGCAACCGAGGCCGAGGTCCTCGATGCGGCAAGGGCCGCCTACGCCCACGACTTCATCATGGAGATGCCTCAGGGCTACGACACATACATAGGTGAACGGGGGGTCAAGCTGTCGGGCGGGCAGAAGCAGAGGATCTCCCTTGCAAGGGCCATCCTCAAAAACCCGAAGATACTCATCCTCGATGAGGCGACGTCATCCCTTGATGCCGACTCAGAGGCAAAGATCCAGAAGGCACTCGAGTCGATAATGCCGGGAAGGACCACCCTGATAATCGCACACCGGCTATCCACCATAAACAAGGCCGACCGTATCGTTGTCATGGACAGGGGACGGATCATACAGCAGGGGAGCCACGATGAGCTCTTCTCCTCAGGCGGGCTCTACCAGGAGCTCTACATTGCACAGTCGGGAATGATGAAGAACTGATATCATCCCCCGGCAACCTCCTCGATGGAATCCCTGATTATGTCGAGCATCTTCTCAAGGTGCTCCACGCTTATCGAGAGGGGCGGCATGACAACGACGACGTCACCGAGCGGCCTTATCAGCAGGCCCTTCTCCCTCGCCCTGAGACAGACCCTGAACCCCATCCTCTCCTCGAGCGGATAGGGCTCTCTCTTTTCGCTGTCCCTGACGAGTTCCACCCCTGCCATGAGGCCCAGGCCCCTTGCCCGACATGCCCGAGATTCCCGACCGACTCGAGCCACTCCCGCAGAATCTCTCCCTTCCTGATGACCCCCTCGACGGTCTTCTCTTCTTCAAAGAGCCTGATAGAGGCTATCGCCGCTGCACAGGCAAGGGGGTTTCCCGAGTAGGAATGGCCGTGAAAGAAAGTCTTCAGTTCCCTGTACTCACCGAGGAACGCCGAGTAGACCTCCTCGGTGGTGACCGTGGCGGCAAGCGGCAGGTAGCCGCCGGTGATCCCCTTCGAGAGGCAGAGGAGGTCGGGCACGACATCCTCGTGCTCGCAGGCGAACATCCTCCCTGTCCTGCCGAAACCGACGGCGACCTCGTCAGCGATGAGCAACACGCCGTACTCCCTCGTCAGCCTGCGGACTCCCGCAAGATAGCCTGGAGGAAAGACTATCATCCCTCCGGCCCCCTGCACCATGGGCTCGATGACGACGGCGGCTGTCTCATCGGCATGTTCCCTCAAGACGTCCTCCAGCCTCTCGAGACAGGCAAGGCCGCACCCGGGGGACTCA
The DNA here is from genome assembly GCA_013152485.1 of Nitrospirota bacterium. Taxonomy (GTDB): domain Bacteria; phylum Nitrospirota; class Thermodesulfovibrionia; order Thermodesulfovibrionales; family JdFR-85; genus BMS3Bbin07. Next base: position 10,701 of record JAADGG010000069.1, read on the forward strand.
AGCCCGAGCTCACACCTGTAACAGTAGGGCGAAGGAGCCCTGAAAGTCTCAAAGAGCAGGGGCCTGAATGCCTCGTGAAACAGGTCGATCCCTCCGACACTCACCGCACCGATGGTATCACCGTGGTAGGCGTTGTTCAGGCAGATGAATTTCTCCCTCTCCCTCACGCCCTTGTGGATCCAGTACTGGTAGGACATCTTGAGCGCCACCTCGACCGCAGTGGA
>JAADGG010000054.1 GCA_013152485.1 Nitrospirota bacterium
TGCTCCTGAGGGAGCTCCTGCTCCATGCCGAGACACTCGAGAGCCACGGACTGCACCTCTTCCTGCTCGCCCTGCCCGACTACTACGGATACTCCTCCCTCGTGGAGATGGCAAGGGAGATGCCCGAGGCTGCTTCCCTGGGGTTCAAGGTGAAGGGGCTCGGCAACAGGCTGCAGGAGGCTGTAGGCGGTCGAGCGATCCATCAGATAACTCCCGTTGTAGGCGGCATGAGCGCAGGGCCGTCAAGGGAGGGACTCAGAGGCGTCCGGGAGGAGGCGGAAGCCCTGGCAGGGGAAGTTGCCGGGTTCTTGTCGAAAGAGATCCCGGCCATCCGATATGCACACCTCGTCGAGGTGAAGAACAGCGTCTCTCTTTCCGGCAAGGGATATGGATACATCGGCGGAAACATCCTGATAAACGGCAAAGAGCGGGTGAAGACAGGAGATTTCTACCAGAGGTTCCACGAAACGGCCCTGCCACCCTCGTACACCAAACACACCCTGTACGGCGGTGAGCCTTTCATGGTCGGGGCCCTGCCGAGGATACTGAACTCGGGCGGCAAGCTCAGGGGCATGGCAGGGGCTCTACTGAAGAGGCTCGGCCTGATGGACGGCCGAAGCACGTTCATGAACAATCTCGCACAGGGAGTGGAGATAGTCTTTTCCCTCGAGAGGGTGGCGGCCATCACAGGACGGCTCCTCGAGCTCGATCTCCCCGAGGGACAGGACGGCGCCATAGCGGCTGAGTTCAGCCCGGCTGCGGGCCGCGGCACGGCAGCGATCGAGGCCCCGAGAGGCCTGCTCGTGCATACCTACACGTTTGATGAAAGAGGATACGTCACCGGTGGGGACATAACAACACCAACGGCCATGAACCTCTCGGACATGGAGCGCACCCTCAGGATCATGGCCGAGGCCCTCGTGGAGGAGAGTCCTGACATCAAGCCTGCACTCGAGACCCTCGTCCGCGCCTACGACCCCTGCATATCCTGCTCGGTGCATATCGTAAGACTGTAGGAGGAGCGGACTCAGGCAGCCTTCTTCTTTTTCTTCTCCGCAGCCTTGGCAAAGACCTCCTGGGCGTTGAATGTACCGTCTATGGCCTGCTTCGGGCACCTCGCCGTGCATATGCCGCAGCCGATGCACTTGCCCTGATCTATCGTGTGCACCTTCTTCAGCTCACCCTCAGCGGCATTGACAGGACAGACCTTCATGCACATGTTACAGCCGATGCACTTGTCTTTTATGACATAGGCCTTTGACCTCTCGGGAATGTAATCCACGATGGCCTTTGTAGGACACTTCCTGACGCAGAGACCGCATACCCGGCACTTCTCGAGGTCGATCCGCGAAAGACTGTCTTCGAGTACGGCTGCATCGAAGGGGCATACCTTAACACACACTCCACAGGCTATGCAGCCGACCTGGCAGTGCTTTCTCGTATCCCCTCCCTTGTCCCTCGAGTGGCAGGCAACGACCACCGACTTGCCCGCAGGCAGTATCTCTATGACCTTCTTCGGACAGGCGGCCTCGCACTTACGGCACCCGGTGCACTTCGTTATATCCACGACAGGGAGGTGGTCCTCGTTCATATGGATGGCGTCAAACGGACATACGCGCTCACACGTACCGTAGCCGAGGCATCCGTAGACACACGACTTGTCGCCGCCTCCAGCCAGTATGACCGCCCTGCAGTCCTCGACGCCCTCGTATTTGAACCGCTTCACCGACTTCTGCCAGTCTCCCTGGCACATGATCCTCGAAAAGATCGGCTCGGCAGCCTCTGCCTTCTTCCCCGTTATCATGGCGACCAGCTCCGCGGTCTTTGCGCCTCCAGGGGTACAGAGGTTCGGTGAGACATCCGGGTTCGATACAACCGCCTCTGCATACTGCTCACATCCTGCATAACCGCAGGCCCCGCAGTGAGCGCTTGCAAGCACCTCGCGTACCTGCTCCACCCTCGGGTCCTTCTTGACTGCAAACTTCTTTGCTGCAAAGGCGAGGCCGAGGCCGAATGTGGCGCCAACACCCAGCACGAAGATGAACGTGAACTCGAGTGTGGAAACTATGTCAACGCTCTCTTTCGCCTCTATGCCTCCGCCGACACCGGCGTGGGGAAGCGGGATCAGGTTGATTATATTCGTGAGGTCAAGACCCCTTATGGTGTTTATCAACTCCGAAATACTGTGGAAATCCATCATCCTCTCCTCCGGGTTAGGTCTATAGTCGCTCAGGAACGAATTTTGTGCACGTCCGCAAATACAGGCTGCACTCCCTCAATCCCTGAGCTGTTTCAGATACCCAAGTATTGTCATGATCACAGCGTTATCAGCCCCGAGAACCCGGTGAACGCAAGCGCGATCAGCGCCGTAGTAACCCAGGCGATCGGCATTCCCCTGAAAGGTCTCGGAACGTCTGCAAGCTCGAGCTTTTCACGGATACTCGCCATGATGGTCAGGGCCAGACCGAAGCCCAGACCCGAACCGAGTCCGAATACGAGGCTCTCGATGAAGGTGTGCTTCTCTCCTGCATTTATCAGGGGCACGGCGATAATGATACAGTTGGTGGCGATGAGTGCGAGATAGACACCCAGTTTATAGTAGAGTCCCGGGCTTATCTTCCTCATTATCGTATCGGATGCCTGCACGAAGGCCGCCACGATTCCGATGAATATGACGATCTTCAGGAACGTGATCTCCAGCGGAATCATTATGTAGAAGAAGACCAGCCAGCTCAATGCAGCAGAGACGACCATGACCGCCGTGAATGTTATGGTCATTCCAATGGCCGTCTCCATCTTCTTGGAGACGCCGAAGAAGATACAGAGACCAAGGAATCTGGTGAAGACGAAATTGTTTATGACCGAGGCTGCTATAAAGAGTTCAAAAAGTTTCAAGAATTCCTGTTCCATCTTAATCCTCCGCTATGTCGACGCCGCCGCTGTGACGACATCGGAATCAACTCAGTGTCCTCCGGCGCCTCCAGCACCCTTTCCGCCGTAGAACCTCATGTCTATCCAGTTGAAGAATCCCATGAGCAGACCCGTCACCAGAAAACCACCGGCCGGCAGTATCATGATGAGCATGGGCTTCACCGGTACGATGGTGACCCCTACAAGGGTACCCTTGCCGAGGAGTTCCCTGAAGAAGCTGATGATCACGAGGGCCACGAGAAAACCCAACCCGGACCCGAGCCCGTCGAAGAACGACGCCCCCACCTTGTTCTTGCTGGCAAAGACCTCCGCACGTGCAAGGATCGAGGCAAAGGCGACGATTATCTGGATGTAGAGGCCTATCTCCTTGTATGCAGCCCTTGCATACGCGGCCATCAGCATGTCGACCACGGTGACCCAGCCTGAAATGATCAGCATGAAGATGGGAATCCTGATCCTCGGATGGATGAAGTTCCTCAGAAGGGCCACCGTCGAGTTGACCATGGCCTGCACAAAGAGCACGGCGGAGCCCAGCAGGAAACCGTTCCGTACGCTGTTGGTGACCGCTATGGCCGGACACAGGCTGATGACGAGCCTGAAGATAGTGTTTTCCTTTATTACGCCGTTCTTGAGTAATGCCCAGTAACTAACCTTCTCTTGATGCTGATGACTCATCTTTCACCTCTCCTTTCAGGGCTTCCTGTAAAAACTTGAGTCCGTTCCTTACACCGTCTTCAGCTACCGCCCTTGTTGAAATGGTTGCGCCGGTAATGGCCTGAATATATTCGGTGGTCTCGGTCTTGAGGACCTTCAGGTGTTCGATATCCTTGCCCTTGAACCGGTCCTTGAAGTAATCGAGCTCTATCTCGTCTCCAAGCCCCGGGGTTTCTGCATGGTGAAGGATGTCTATCTTCTGGACCCTGAAGTTCTCGTCCACGGAGAAGAGAATATTGATGTAGCTCGAATAACCCTTTCCGAAGGTCTGAACGATGTATCCGATGTCGCGGGGATCGATACACTCCTTCTCTTCCCTGACCACGCCGGATTTTTCGTCCTTCACCTTCTTTATTTTCACCTCGCCGCACTTCCTTGCAACGAAGTACTCGGCATGTTTCTCGTGCGGATACCAGTCCCCCAGCTTATCGATGACATCAGCCTCCGGCATCATCCTCTGCAGGGCCTCCTGCTTCTCCTGCTCGTTCTTCTTGAAGATTATGGGGGATGTCTTTGCATACACGGCAGCCAGCAGGAGACCACCGGCAAGGTACAGCACCACAAGGTTCATGGTTATCTTCAGGATATCCTTAAAGGTCATTTCTGGGCCTCCTTTTTAAGTCCGAACACCTTGGACTTCAGGTTCCTGTCGATCATAGGAGCAAAGCAGTTCATCAAGAGTATGGCAAACATCACCCCTTCAGGATAACCTGCCTTCAATCTTATCAGTATGGTGAGGAGTCCACAGCCTATGCCGAACACCACCTGTCCCGTCCTCGTAGACGGACACGTTACGTAATCAGTGGCCATGAATATTGCACCGAGCATCAGGCCGCCGCTCAGGAGATGAAGCAGGGGATCCCCCGTAAAAAGTCCGCCCTTGCCGCCGAAGACCCAGGCAAGAACGGCTACCGTCGTTAGAAAGGAGAAAGGGATGTGCCAGGTGATGTACCTCTTGTACAGGAGAAAGGCTCCTCCTATGAGGAGTGCTATCACCGAGGTCTCCCCCAGGGAACCGGCCCTGTGTCCAAGCAACAAGTCCATGTACAGGCTCGTCTTGTCACCGAAGACCTCCAGGAGCTTCTGCATCCCGCCTTCCTTCAAGAGTCCGAGCGGGGTTGCCGTTGTCTTTGCATCGAGGCCGACAAAAGCAGCGGTAGGCTCGATCCACGACGTCATCGCCCTGGGCCACGTTATGAGCGCAAAGGCACGGCCCACAAGTGCAGGATTGAAAATGTTGTACCCGATCCCCCCGAACAGCTGCTTGGTGATGGCCACTGCAACGAAGGAGCTCACCAGGGGGATGTAGAAGGGAGCGCTTGCCGGCATGTTCATACCCAGGAGCAGCCCGGTGAGAAATGCGCTTCCATCACTGAGTGTGACTTCCTTCCCCGTCATCTTCTGCACCAGCCACTCGCTGAACAAAGACCCGATTATACACAATGCAGTCACATAAACCGCCTTGGGCCCGAAGAAATACACGCCCAAAACAAAGGCAGGCAGCAGGCTCAGGCTCACCGTCCACATGATCCTGCTGACCGTCTCGTCGCTTCTGATATGAGGACTAACGGTTACTAACAATTCCTGTTCTTTCTTTGCCACTGCCATGCTATCAGCTCCTTTGTTAAGTGTTTAGTCGTCATCCGGTCGTCACCCCTTACTCCAAGCTCCGTTCAGTGCGCAACCCGGCAGGCTGTGTGCATGATCCAGATCACGATCGCGGTATGACAACCCTTCTAAAGAACATGTTCACCCCTGTAGAGGCGATCGGAAGCCGACCCCGGCCGAAGACTCATCTCTTGATCAATGACTTTGCAAGCCGGATAAACTGGACAATAGGCCTCTTCGACGGACAGACATATGTACACGTGCCGCACTCGAAACAGTCGAAGATGTTGTAGTCCTTTGTCTCATCATAAAAGCCTTTTTCAGCAAATATGCTGAGCAGGGACGGCATGAGCCCCATGGGGCAGACATCGATGCAGTTGCCGCACCTTATGCACGGACCGAACTTTCCCTTGGCGGTGTGCTCCTCTTCCGTCATGACAAGGACGCCGGACGTTCCCTTTGCAACAGGCACGTCGAGCGTATACTGGGCAAACCCCATCATGGGGCCTCCGAGGACGACCTTTACCGGGTTGCCGCTGAAGCCGCCGCATGCATCGATCAGCTCCCTCACGGGGGTACCGATCTTCGCCCTGAGGTTGCCCGGGGCCTTCACCCCGCGGCCTGTGACGGTCACTACACGCTCGATGAGGGGCTTGCCGTAACGGCAGGCCTCGAATATCGCAAGCGCAGTGCCGACATTCTGCACAACCACTCCGACATCCATGGGCAGTCCGCCTGCAGGCACCTCCCTGTCCGTGATGGCCTTTATCAGCATCTTCTCTGCACCCTGGGGGTATTTGACCTCCAGAGCAACCACCTCTATGTTCGACTCTCCCGAAGCCGCGCCTTTCATCTTCTCTATGGCATCGGGCTTGTTGTTCTCGATCCCCACATACCCCTTGTTGACCCCGAGGATCTTCATGAGGATCTTGAGGCCTTCGATCACCTCCGAAGGCGTCTCGACCATCAGCCTGTGGTCCGCCGTCAGGTAGGGCTCGCATTCAGCCCCGTTGATGATGACAACGTCTATGGGCTTCTCCTTTGGAGGCGACAGCTTCACGTGCGTTGGAAACGTGGCACCACCCATTCCGACGATTCCGGCGTCCTTCACCTTCTCTTTCAACTCCTCGGGGGACAGTTTCATGTAGTCAGGGTTGTCCTTCAGTTGTGTCCACTCCTCTTTGCCGTTGTTCTCTATTACCACTGCGGGCACCATCTTTCCCATTGCATTCGGTACGTCCATCAAGGCGACCACCTTGCCCGAGACCGAGGAGTGAACAGGGGCAGAGACAAAGCCCGTGGGTTCCCCGATCAAGTCGCCCTTCTTGACCTCCTGCCCTATCTGCACCGTGCACTTACAGGGTGCGCCTATGTGCTGGCTCAATGGGATAAGGACCTGTGAGGGGGAAGGTGCCTCTTTTACGGGGGCTCCTGCGGAGAGTTCCTTGTGATCAGGGGGATGAACTCCACCCTTGAATGTTAGAAGTGCCATTGATCCTCCTGTTTAACCGTTGGGGTTAAAAAACGTATAATTAATAACATTTAACGACAGGATAAGTCAAGATGTAATTATCAGATAATCTTTAGCGACCACTTTGATCCGCCTCCGGTTCCGAGGCTTGCATACCGCTGAATATTGTATTATATTGAGATGACACCCCTTGAATACCTCTATTATCTGGGCTACACCCTGCACAAGAAGTACCGCCTCTCGGCACGGAAGAGGCTTGACGGGAGGGTCCTGAGCATAGGCAACCTCACCCTTGGAGGCACCGGCAAGACACCGGCGGCGATAGCCATCGCAAGGGAGGCGGTCAGAAGACAGCTGAGGCCCTGCATCCTTACAAGGGGATACAGGGGACATGGAAGGGGCGCGGTGATAGTGAGCAAGGGAGACAAACCCCTCACCTCATGGGTCGAGGCAGGGGACGAAGCCGTCCTGATGGCTGAACGGCTCAAAGGTGTCTGGGTGATCAAGGACGCGAACCGGTACAGGGGGGGGCTCATAGCCAGCAACAGGGATCTCTTCATCCTGGACGACGGGTTTCAGCACTGGAGGCTCCACCGGGACATCGACATACTGATTGTCGACGCAACCAACCCGTTTGGAAACGGAAGGATGATCCCGCTGGGTAGCCTGAGGGAACCCGTCTCGGAGATGAAGAGGGCCGATGTCATCATAATAAGCAAGACGCGGGGGAAAGTACCCGGGCTGGAAGAGATCATCAGGAAGCACAATGAACGGGCACCGCTGTTCTATGCGGATTACCGCATGGAGGGGCTCACGTCAATGGAAGGGAAAACCATGCCTCCGGACACGTTGAGAGGCAAAAAGGTGTTCGCCTTCTCAGGCATCGGAAACCCGAGCGGGTTCATTGCAGCACTCAGCGGGCTCGGCGCCGCTGTTACAGGTCACAAGGCCTTCAGGGACCACCACTGTTACAGGGACAAGGAGATCGCGAAAATAATGAAAAGGGCCGTCGAGGACCATGCCGAGATGATAATAACAACGGAAAAGGACATGGTCAAGCTGAGGGAGCTGAAGCCGGCCGCGCGATTCACGGACATATTCGCCTTGAAGGTGTCCCTTGATATAAACGGCGGGGAATTCTATGATATCATATTCAAGGGCCTGGCCCCCGGCATCCAGGATGCAGCAAACCTCAGGCGGCCTGCATGAAACAATGCAGGAAGTCCTGATACTGCTGCGGACCACGGGAGGGGAACACAAATGATACACAGCATAAACGTAAGGACACGGGCACGGGTAGACCTCGTCGACATCACATCGGAAGTCGAAGGGCTCGTCAAGAAGTCGGGGATCAAGGACGGGATATGTTACGTATACGTACCTCATACCACGGCGGGAATCACGATAAACGAAGGGGCCGACCCCTCCGTAAAGAGGGACATAATACACTCCCTCGAGAGGCTCGTCCCACGTGATGCAGGATATACCCACCTGGAGGGCAACTCCGACGCTCACATCAAGTCGAGCCTTGTGGGCGCATCGGCTTTCGTGTTGATCGAGCAGGGCAGGCTGCAGCTCGGCACGTGGCAGGCCATCTTCTTTTGCGAATTCGACGGCCCGCGACACAGGAGGGTTGCAGTGAAGATCACCGGAGACTGAGGCAGCCTCAGGACTCACTTCAGGGGTGGAGAGAGTGCTGCGGCAAGCTTCACTGCCTCGATCATGCTTTCCGGCCTCGCCGTACCCTTCCAGGCTATGTCATAGGCGGTGCCGTGGTCCGGGGAAGTCCTTATTACAGGGAGACCTACGGTCATGTTGACCCCCTGGTCGAAGGCTATCATCTTCAGGGGAATCAGTCCCTGGTCGTGGTACATGGCCACCACCATGTCAACCCTACCCGTATAGGCGAGCCTGAAGACCACGTCAGGCGGGAAGGGACCGTCCACGTTCAGTCCCGCGCCTCTTGCCTCTTCAACTGCAGGCGTGATAACGTCGATCTCCTCCCTGCCGAAGAGCCCTCCCTCTCCTCCGTGAGGGTTCAGGCCCGAGACAGCCACGGCAGGGGACTCCAGCCCCAGCATCCTGCAGGCCTCATGCGCAAGCCCTATCTTGACGGCGATGCTCTCCCTGGTAAGCCTTCCCGGAACTTCCCCGAGAGGTATATGGGTCGTGACGAGCACCACCCTGAGGGGGCCGCCAACGAGCATCATCGCGAATCTCTCCGTCGACGTGAGCTCTGCAAGCATCTCGGTGTGTCCAGGCCAGGGGAGCCCTGCCATCCTGAGGGCCTCCTTGGAGACGGGGGCGGTCACCATTGCGTGGAAATCCCCTCTCAGGCAGCCCTCCACAGCATACTTTATGTATGCATATGACGCCATACCGCTCTCCGGCGTCGGCCTCCCCTTCAGGAAACTCCCGACCGGCTGCGGCTGTACGAGCTCTGCTCTTCCAGCGTCAAGACATAAACCCGATATCCGGGAGGCCTCCTCCAGCACCCGCCTGTCGCCGATCAGGCAGGGCCGGCAGATACCCTGTACCGTTTCCGACAAGGCAGCCTTCACTGCCACCTCCGGCCCTATGCCGCCGGCGTCTCCCATGGTTATGGCGATCCTTCTCTTTTCCATTGTGATACTGTACCGATTCAGCCGTGTACGATATGGAATCTCCCGGTCTCAACGAAATTCACGGTCTCCTCAGGCTTGAAGCAGAGGGCTCAGAGGTCGATCCAGCCATACTCTATAGCCTTTGCAACAGCATGTGTCTTGTTTACGGCATTCAGCTTCGTGAGGATATTTTTGATATGGAATCTCACAGTGTTTTCACTGATTTTCATTATAACAGAAATCTCCCACCCGGTCTTCCCTTCCCTTGTCCACCGCAACACCTCCAGCTCTCTTTTTGTAAGGGAAGAACCCTCGTTTACACGAGCCGGCTTCTCGTTCATTTTCAAAACCCTCACCAATGCATGATGCAGGTGAGGGATCAACAGTTCCATGATGTAGGCATGCCTTCTACCCAACCGTTCATTGGGCCTGCTGAAGGTAAAGTAGCTTCCAAACCGTGAACCTATCTCCGCGAGTCCATGAAAAATTCCTCTCCTCGTCTGGAAATCGAAGTTTATGGCGATGCAATTGAGATGAGACTTTAAGAGTCTTTTCGGGTTAGCGCAGTACTTCTTTGAAAATATAAACGGCTTCTGCTTCAGGAGCCATATACCGAAGACCGGGTCCTCAAAGAAATGATGCCGGTAGATTTGCACGTACTCCTCCGGAAAGCCCAGGTTTATCACGCCGTCGGTACTGTTGTCGAAGGGATTACTCCATATGGACAGGCCGATCTCCGTACCGATCAATTCCCGGACGGGGAGCAGAAGGCGTTTCTTGAAATCCTCC
>JAADGG010000035.1 GCA_013152485.1 Nitrospirota bacterium
TTAAGGACAGGTGATGTTGATCTTGAACGGATTTAGTTTCGGGATCCAAAACACGAGATTCAAAATTCAAGATCATTTTTTGATCCAATGCGTCTCCTTGACTTTTTCTTTTTATCAGGGTTATGGTTATTAACTATGCCCGGGAACTACAAGGATACACTGAACCTGCCGCAGACCGCCTTTCCCATGAAGGCGAACCTCACCCGAAGGGAACCGGAGATTCTCAGGTTCTGGCAGGAGCATGACATCTACAGGAAACTGCAGGAGAAGAACAGGCCCGGCAGGCCTTTCATTCTCCACGACGGCCCTCCGTACGCAAACGGCCACATACACATGGGGCACGCCCTGAACAAGGTTCTCAAGGACATAATAGTAAAGTACAAGAGCATGCTCGGCCTCTACGCACCTTTCATACCGGGCTGGGACTGCCACGGGCTTCCCATAGAGCTGCAGGTGGACAAGAACCTTGGAAACAGGAAGCACACGACCCCGGTCATCGAGAAGCGCAGACTCTGCAGGGAGTATGCCGGCCGTTTCGTGGACATACAGAGGGAGGAGTTCAGGAGGCTCGGCATCTTCGGTGACTGGGACACCCCGTACCTCACGATGTCTTACGATTACGAGGCATCCATAGCACGGGAGTTCGCCAGGTTCGTAAGAGAGGGCTACGTGTACAAGGGCAAGAAGCCGGTCCACTGGTGTCCCTCGTGCGTAACAGCGCTGGCCGAGGCAGAGGTCGAATACGCGGAAAAGGTCTCCACCTCCGTCTATGTCAGGTTCAGGGTATCGGAGGAGGATGCGAGGTGGATTGCCCCGGAGGGAAATCTCTACTTCGTCATATGGACCACCACTCCGTGGACACTCCCGGCCAACCTCGCCCTCGCCGTCAATGCCGACGTGGAGTACTCGGTCGTGGAGTCAGGAGGAGACCATTACATCGTTGCGTCCGACCTCGTCGAGAGGACTGCGGAGAAACTGGGAATAAAGGGCAGCGTCGTCAAGGAGCTCAAGGGCAGGGACCTCGAGGGCGTCAAGGCGCGGCATCCTTTCATCGACCGGGACTCGGTAGTCATAACCGGGGACTTCGTAACCACCTCTGAGGGAACGGGTATCGTCCACATAGCGCCAGGACACGGTGAGGACGACTACATTGCAGGGCTGAGGTACGGCCTCGAGATCCTGACGCCGGTCGACGACCACGGGAAGTTCACCACGGCCGAGGCCGGACTCGAAGGGATGTTCGTCTTCAAGGCAAACGATCACATAATAGAGCTGCTGAGGGAACGTAAGGCCCTGCTCGGCTCAGAGAGCCTCACCCACTCCTACCCGCACTGCTGGAGGTGCAAGAAGCCGGTGATCTTCAGGGCGACTCCGCAGTGGTTCATATCCGTGGAGCACAAAGGGCTCAGGGATTCGTGCCTGAAGGAGATAGACCGGGTGGAGTGGATACCGAAGTGGGGAAAGGACAGGATACGCGGAATGGTCGAGCGGCGGCCCGACTGGTGCATCTCGCGCCAGAGGGCGTGGGGAGTCCCGATAACTCTGATATCATGCAGAAAGTGCGGCGACTTCATAAGGGACGAACGCATCCTCGATGCCGTGGTCGACCTGTTTGCCCGAAGGGGCGCGGATGCCTGGTTCGAAACAGGGGTGAGCGAGATCGCAGGAGAGGACTGCAGGTGTCCCTCATGCGGCAGCACTGACCTCGAAAAGGAGACGGACATACTGGATGTATGGTTCGACTCTGGGGTCAGCCACGCAGCTGTTGTCGAGGCGGATGAGCGCCTCAGATGGCCCGCCGACATGTACCTCGAGGGGAGTGACCAGCACAGGGGATGGTTTCAGAGTTCTCTGATAGCCTCGGTGGCCACGCGTGAGCGTGCGCCGTACGACGTCGTCCTCACGCATGGATTCGTCGTGGACGGCCGCGGCAAGAAGATGTCGAAGTCTCTCGGGAACGTGATATCCCCGGAAGACATAATCAAGCGGAACGGCGCCGAGATATTGAGGCTCTGGGTCTCTGCAGAGGACTACAGGGATGACATACGGCTCTCGGGAGAGATCATAACGCGCCTCACAGAGGCATACAGGAAGATACGGAACACCTCCCGGTTCATGCTCGGAAACCTCTACGACTTCGACAACCGCGACTACTCGGAAAACCTCATCGAGATAGACCGGTGGGCGCTCAACAGGCTGCAGGGGCTTATCAGGAGGGTTACGGAGGCATACGAGAGGTTCGACTTCCACGAGGTCTTCCATACCATATACAATTTCTGCGTGGTCGACATGAGCTCCTTCTACCTCGACATCCTGAAGGACAGGCTCTATACGTCAGTCCCCGACTCCACCGAGCGCCGGGCGGCACAGTGGACCATGCACAGGATACTGAATACGATGACAAGGCTCATGGCCCCGGTGATCTCGTTCACTGCCGAAGAGGTATGGCAGTTCATGACGGGCGACAAGACGGAGAGCGTATTTCTCAGCGACTTTCCGGCAGTCGACGACGGATTCATCGACGAGCGGCTCGAAGAGAGATGGAAAGGCCTCATAGAGATGAGGGACGTCGTCAACAAGGCCATCGAGATAAAGAGGGCCGAGAAGATCATTGGAAACTCCCTCGAGGCAAAGGTGACCCTCTTTGCAGACGAAGCACGGCTGGCGCTGCTGAGGTCCTACGAGGACTTCCTGCCAACGCTCTTCATCGTTTCACAGGCCCATACCGGCGACTATGCGGAAGCGCCGGAGGATGCTTACAGGGATGAAGAAACAGCCGGCCTGGCAGTGACGGTCGAGCATGCAGACGGTGCAAAGTGTCTCCGCTGCTGGAACTGGTCGACCACGGTCGGTAAATTCGCAGATGCGCAGGAGGTGTGTCAGCGGTGCTATCACGTGTTGAAAAGCCTGCCATAACCTACTTCATCATCTCCCTGATCATCCTGGGACTCGACCAGGCAACGAAGTTCCTCATCGTCAGGTTCGTCCATCCGTACGAGAGCATCCAGATACTGCCCTTTCTGCGGATCGTGAGCGTCAGGAATCCCGGGGCGGCCTTCGGCATGTTTCAGGGACTCGGGCCTTTCCTCATAATCGTCTCCATCGTCGCCGTCGGGATAATTTCCTACATGATCATGAAAGGAAAGGACGACAGGCTCTCGCTCTCGTTCATCCTGGGCGGAGCACTCGGAAACCTCGTGGACAGGATAAGGCTGGGTCATGTGGTGGACTTCATCGACGTCTATGCGGGCAAGTACCACTGGCCTGCCTTCAACACCGCGGACTCCGCCCTCACCGTAGGGATAGCCCTGCTCTTTTACAGGACCATAACAAGAAAAGGGTCTCACGACATTTCCGCAGGGAATACCAACACGGGACCTCAGAGGCACTGAGCGCTCCCGAGGGCCTAAAAGCTGACGATTATCTCCTCGAGGCTCCTCTTCGGCACGTGGTGAACACCGTTTTCATCGCGCCAGTACTTTATGCTGCCGCCTTCCGGGAGCTCCTCTATGACGACCTCTTCCCTCGGCTTTCCTATGGCGAGCACGAGGAGGATCTCGAACCTCTCGGGTATGTTCAGCAGCTCGCTCAGTCTCTTTCTGTCTATGGAACCGACGATGCAACCTCCGAGACCCATCTCCCTGGCACCGAGCATGATGCTCTGGGCTGCAATACCGTGGTCGCACCAGCAGTTTATGCTTATCTCAGCATCCCCCAGAACGACGATATACGCGGAAGGCCGCTCGCCCTCCGCCGGACCCGGCCAGTCCTTGAGGTAGGCGGCCCACGCAAGGCACGAAAAGATCTTGCCGTTCTTCTCGGGGTCCGCCGACAGGATATACTTGAGCGGCTGGAGGTTGCCTGCCGAGGCCGAAAGCCTTGCAAGGTTGACGAGTCCCTTCAGGGTCTCTTCGGAGACCGTCTCATCCTCGTAGAAACGCCTGTAGCTGCGGGTCTTCTTTATCAATTCCTCTATCATCTCTCCCTCCTGTCGTCCCTCAACTGACAGTCTAACGGACGTTCGTGTTTATGTCAAGACAGAGGCGCCGAAAGCCCCTTGCGCACCGTCACAGTACACGGCTGAATTATAACCTATTTCGTGCGTTTCTTACGACAGGCCGCGGCATATGCCGCGGTACTTGTCATTGTCACGCACTCTCTGCTAAACTCGAACTATATCGGGGGGGGTTCCGTTCAGGGCCCTGCTGCAGCATGTTTTGCAGGGTTAAACGGTCAGCCCTGATCCGGCGGCATCACCAGCTCCAGGGAGGCCTGCGGCGGACAGGCACCACAAAAACATCCGAAGCAGGGGGTATTGATGAGGGAAATCAGGAGGATAGGCATCATAACATGTGGAGGGGACTGCGGCGGGCTCAACGCCGTTGTCAAGTCAGTCACTCAGACGGCCCACAGCCTCGGAATCGAAACACTCGTGATACCGAACGGCTATGCCGGTCTCTACAACCTCATCGACATGGATGCACCGGTCGTCCTCACACCGGCGAGGGTCGACAGCATCGATGCAAACCTCGCGGGATCCGAGGCCGGACACTCGAGGGTGAAGATATCCAAGATAAAGGATCCTGACAAGTATACCAAGATCAAGAACGGACTGAACAAGTTCAACATAGACGGCCTGGTCATCAGCGGGGGGGACGATACCGGCTCCGTCATGGTCGACCTCGCAGAGCGCGGCATATCATGTGTGCATGTACCCAAGACCATGGACCTCGACCTCCAGCCCTACAGTGTAGGCGGGGACTCTTCACTGAACCGGATCGCCAGGTTCACCGAGGAACTCAAGACGACCGGACTGAGCCACAACCGCATAATGATCGTGGAGGTCTTCGGCAGATACGTCGGACACACCGCCTTCAGGGGAGGAATCGGTGCAGAGGCGGACTGCATACTCATCCCCGAGATACCCGTTGACTTCGACGTCGTTTACAGGCACATGAAGAAGATGTACATGCAGAGGGTCGAGCGCAGTGACGTCAGGGCCGGCACCTATACCATCGTCGTATCCGAGGGCATCACGGACGCAAAGGGCGAGCACATCTATGACGAGGCAGCCGGTGTCGATGCTTTCGGGCACAAGAAACTCTCCGGCGCAGGCAGGTATGTGCGGAAACAGCTCGAGCAGAGAATGAACAACGACCCCGAGATCAAGGAGTTCATGAAGAAGAAGGGGTTCTATGTGCCGGGAGTTTATGAGCTGCCGGAGATCCGGGAGGTGATCCCCGGTCATCTCGTGCGGTCAGGGCACAGCTCGGCCTTCGATGTCAACTTCGGCAAGGAGGCGGGGGCTGCAGCCGTCAGGCTCCTCCTGCAGGGGATCGACGGGGTAACCGTGGTGAAGGTCCGCGGCCGGAAGATCTACTACATGCCGACGAAAGACGCCATCAGGCAGAGGACGGTCGACCTGAACGTGGTCGCCCTCTTTGAACAGCAGGGGATATGCTTCGGCAGGGAGCCCCTGCAGTACGAGGCCGACTTCGTGGCGGTCGAAGGGGAACTCGAGAGACACCTCTGAGACCGGCAGACCGGTCGAGCAGAGGGCCGTCCGCCTTCATGCCGGCTGCGCGGCAAATGCGTCTCACCCCTCTGCCCGGCTGACGTAAGGGTTTCCGTAGCGGTTGAGATGAACCTTCCCGTACTGCAGCTCCTCCACGCCGTGCGGCGGCTTCTCCTCGTCAGGATACCCTATCGCTATGATCGACTCCACCCTCAGGTTTTCGGGTATGTTCAGTAATGCCGCCACTCTCTCTTCCGCGGTGTTGCCCTTGTCGTACATCCTCTTCCTGATCTGTATCCAGCAGCTCCCCAGCCCCAGAGACTCTGCAGCGAGATGGATGAAGATGGACGCTATGGAGGCATCTTCTATCCAGACGTCGCACCTGTCAGGGTCGGCACATACGACCACGCCGAGCGGGGCGTTCTTCAGAAACGAAGAACCGTGCTCCTTGGCCCTTGAAAGCCCTTCGAGCAGATCCCGATCCGTCACGACGATGAACTCCCAGGGGTTGAGGCTCCTCGATGAAGGGGCACGGAGCGCCGCCTCTATGATGAGGTCTATCTTCCCGGCCTCAACCTCCCTGTCCTGAAACCTCCTGATGCTCCTCCTCTTACGGATAAGCGGCATAAACATGAGCGACCCTCCTTGTCTCAATCTCTCCTGTTGTACTTTGTGGCATTGCCTCTCGAGAGGTCCACGGGATACTTCTTCTCGTTAAGCTCCATCTTTCTGAGCACCGCCTCTTCCATATCGATCCCCAGCTTGTCCGCCAGCCTTGCAAGGTAGATGAAGACATCGGCGACCTCCTCCCTCACAAGGTCCATGTCCCTCTCAGAGCCGGCCATATCCCTCGACTGCTCCTCCGTGAGCCACTGGAACAGCTCGAGGAGCTCGGCAGCCTCGGCACACAGTGCCATAGCGAGGTTCTTGGGACTGTGAAACCGCTCCCAGTCCCGCTCCTCGGCGAAGACCCTCAACCTCTGCTGAATCCCTTTTATGTCCATGTTACGTTCAGTCCCCTTGGATCACCAGGCAGTGGAGAGTCACGGTTGAACTTCAGCCGTATGTGCTCCCCTTCCATCCACGGCCCCGTACAGACACACCGTGTCTCTCCATCCTGGTCAGCCGCACGGCCCTTTCAAGCACGTACAGATCACACCGGTCCGGCTCTTCCATCCACGGCCCCGTTCAGACACACCGTGTCTCCTCCATCCTGGTCAGCCACACGACCCTTTCAAGCGCGTACAGGTCACACCGGTCCGGCTCTTCCATCCACGGCCCCGTTCAGACACACCGTGTCTCCTCCATCCTGGTCAGCCGCACGACCCTTTCAAGCGCGTACAGATCACACCGGTCCGGCTCTCTTGGCCGTCCCTGATGCCCGAGAGCCCTTGTATTCTAAGTCCCGGACATCGACCCTGTCAATCGATACCGATTGGACGGCCGAAGGGTCCATTGAAGGCCCGAGCAGTCCATGCACGGTTGAGGGCTGAGCGCTTTGCGCTTCAGACGGACAGTATCCCGGTCGGGAGGTAGCGGCTGGCCGTATGGAGGAGGAGTCCCGGACCGACGATCCTGCGATGCGTCGTGAGTGCAATGCCGGGCAGGTTGTTGTTCTCCGAAAGATGCACCAGACAGGCCCACCTCAGACGGCCGGCGTCAGCGAGGAGCTCGGCGGCCTCGATGTTCGAGATGTGGCCAGCAGGCCCCCTTATACGTTCCTTGAGGTGTTGCGGATAGGGGCCGCCCGCGAGCATGTCCGGGTCGTAATTGCTTTCGATGAAGACTGCATCGAGGGAGGCGATTATCCGGTCCAGTCCTCCGAAGACGTGCCCGAGGTCGGCAAATATGCCGAGGCGCTTATCGCGTGAAGAGACTACGAACGCAGCCCCGTCTGCGCCGTCGTGCGGCGTCGGCACGGCCTGGACAGAGACCTCTCCGAAGCAGATCTCCCCGTCCGACTGAAAGTACTCCACCTCCTTCAGCCTGCCGAGCCTGTGCTTCTTCGATGCAGCCTCAAGGGTCTTAGGCGTGACGTACAGGGGCAGGCCGTACTTTCTGTTGTACACACCGGCATGGCATACATGATCGTGATGGTCGTGGGATATTATCACGGCATCGACCAGCCTGATGTCCAGCCCGTGCGCAGCGAGCCTGCGCTCTGCCTGAACGCCGCTGATGCCTGCGTCAAAGAGCAGCCTTACTCCACAGGTCTCGACATAGATGCAGTTTCCGTTGCTTCCTGACTGAAGTGATATTGCAATCATTGTGCTGTAGCATTCCTTGCAGCCCCCCGGAGGCCACGCCGCCGGAGTGGCCTCCGGGAGCTGCACGTATTCGCCTGTAGCTAAATTAAGATCCAACTACCAAATACTTTATTGAAAGGCACACACATTGTCGATCCAGAGCTCCTGGCCGCCTATCCTGAGCTTCTGGACAGGGCCTGTAAGGACGAGCGTGCCGGTCTTGCCTCCGGGCACAGGACTCGAGGTCACGACAACGCTGACTCCGCCAAGCAACATGGGAGCACCCGTAAGCTCACCTGCATATACCGGTACAGGCTGCCCGTTGACACTGAGGTTTTCAAATCCTCCCAGGTCGAGGTACTGAAGCCTTACCTTCGATACTGAAAACCCGACACCGCTGAAGTCGAACTCGAGGTTGATGTTGTTGGTGCGTATCGTCTGCCCTGCACCGAACGACACGGGAGGAGGCTCTATGCGTGCCACATTGAAAGCGCCGCCTCCGCTCATCCAGCGGAAACCGTAGACAGACATCGCGATCCCGTTGGACGTCAGCACAATGCTGCCAGGGGCAGTACCTGCCGGGCTGCCGTAGCTGGTGCCTGCAGGCGGGGGAGGACCGAAATCGATACAAGCCACGCCGGATGCCGCTGACAGCAGGTACTCCTTGACATTGTTGTCCTCGTTCGACTCCTTCACCATCCCCTTTGGATCGACCAGCACAGTGATCTTGTAGACATTGCCGAGGTTGTTGTTGTCAGGGTGTGCAAGCGGGGCAAAGTCTGCATTCAGCACCACAGATCCCCCCTTTGCAAGCCCGGGGACACTGTACCTGAGCTGTGGCCTGTGGTTGGGAGACACAGGGTTTTCATCACCATTGAAATAGACCATGAAGTTCCCGGCATCTTTGTTCCCCACATTGGCGATCTCCGCCGTTGCCTTCTTGTCTGTTGCATTCCAGGTTACATCCAGATTCTTTACCACCAAGTCCGGTGCACAACCTGCCAGAACTGCTGACAGGAACAGAATCAATGCTGAAACCCTCAGTCTCTTCATCTCTCCTCCTTGCCATGATTGGCGATCAAAAAAACCGACACCACACAAATGCCCCGACTTAACGACCAGCCCTAACGTGTCATGCCTATCACCCCCTCCCCGACCCGTCACAGGTTCCGCCAAACCCTGCCTGAACTACACACCAGATCCTGTATTTTCATCATCGAGTCGACCTTGTTCCGGCTCAATACGGCCCGAGATGTTTTCAGAAAAGCCGTATGCTCACGATATCCGTGATCGGGTTATAACTCGATCGACCTACCATAACCCTATTCATAACGCACAATCAAGTCCTGCATGACAAACTGCACCCGGATACAGGGATAAAAAAGCCCAATCATGGACAGGTAGCGGTATGACAGACTCTGAACGGTTTCAATTTCGCAGCAAATTCACCCGGATGGTGAACTGCGAAATTCCCTCGGACTCCCGGCCGGACGCCGGTACGAGCCGGACGCCGGAGCGGGCCGGACGCCAGCACGAGAATGAGTGAAGAGTCTGTCATATCGCTACCATCAACCATATTATTGCAGGATTCGGCAAATAAAGATGGTGAACAGAGCAAGTCATTCATATCGAACACTCCGTCGAGGACGGGCAGCAGCCTATACCTGCTCTTTCCCCGCCATCTCCAGCAGTTCCTCAAAACTTATGGTCCTGACCCCGAGGGCCCGGGCCTTCTGGAGCTTTGAGCCCGGGGACTCCCCCACGACGAGGTAGTCTGTACTCTTTGAGACCGCCGACGATGCATGCCCCCCCAGGTCTTCGATCATTGCCTCCACCTCTTTTCTCGGCCTCGGCAGGGTACCGGTGATCACGAACGTAAGGCCCTCGAGCGGCAGCCTCTTTTTCTTTGTCCCTTCGAAATCAGGGTTCGTTATCTCGAGGCCGAGGGACTTGAGGGTCTCCAGTGTCCGGAGATTCTCGGGATCGCTGAAGAAGTCAGAGACCGAGCGGGCGATCTTCTCGCCCATCTGCTTTATGCCGGCGATCCTGTCAGGGTCCACATTGTAGAGGTCCTCGAGGCGCCTGAAGTTCCTGGCAAGGAGCTTGGCTGCATACTCGCCCACGTGGAGTATGCCGAGGGCGTAGAGGA
>JAADGG010000039.1 GCA_013152485.1 Nitrospirota bacterium
ATGGTCATGGCCCTTGTGCCCCTCATGCTCTTCATGACCCTCATGCTTGCCATGACCCTCGTGCTCTTCATGACCCTCGTGCTCTTCATGACCCTCGTGCTTGCCATGACCCGTATGCTCTTCATGACCCTCATGCTTGTCATGACCTTCGTGCTTGTCATGACCTTCGTGCTTGTCATGACCTTCGTGCTTGTCATGACCTTCGTGCTTGTCATGACCCTCGTGCTTGTCATGACCCTCGTGCTTGTCATGACCCTCGTGCTTGTGTTCCATTGTTTGAACCCTCCTTTTTTGTGGCGTCACGTCGATACCCCGATAGACGGAGCATTTCCGGGTTCTGCCGGCACCGATGTTTTCACGTGTCTAAGTAACCGTACAGAAAAAGTGTGAAGTTTATATGAAGCCCGGTCCCCCTTGTATCCAACCGGTCGGCGAATCGATCCCCTCCCTCTCAACACAAATAGTGGTGGTCGATACCATCCGGTAAAGAATGCAAGTCATGGCAGGACAGGGGATGCTGAATTTTCATCTCATTCCCGTTACCGGCGCGTACCGGCGTCCGGCCCGTACCGGCGACCGGCCGGGACTCCGGGGGATCCCGAAGCATTTCGGGACAATTCACCATCCGGGTGCATTTGCTGAGAAATCAAAACCGTTCAAAATCAACATCCCCTGTCCTTTATTCGTTCCCGAGTTCTTACCGGACACTAACGAGTGGTGGTAGTAAATAATATAATAGCAGGCGGCAGTGAAAATTGATACCACTATTTGTCGGGCAATCGGTTATAATGTAGGCGTTTGGTCTTGACGTGAATGATTCGGAACTCGATCCGTTGTCAGGTTTGTGCAGGGGGCTATAATTATGATAAACCTGGATTACTACTCTTTTTCGACTTTTTTTCACATTTCCTTCATACTGTATTCACAATCTTCATGTTTAATACAACCAGAAAAATTCAACGCGAGGAGGTAAGGATGAGGAAGATATTTCTTGTTGTTTTGAGTCTCTTTTTGCTGCCGGCGATGGTGCATGCGGCCGGCTTCAGCCTGTCGAAGAAGGCAGGTGATGTAACCGTTGAGGTTTCCATGGCGGGGCAGAGCCCGGCCGTCGGGAAGAACATGATCGCACTGGAGCTCACCGGCGCAAACGGGACCCCGATCACGGATGCAGAAGTCGTGCTCGACTACTTCATGCCGTCGATGCCGGCAATGAAGTACAGGTCGACTGCACAGAGGAAGGGTACCGGTTATACAGCTGAGCTGGGACTTGCAATGGCCGGACAGTGGGACGTCGCCGTGAGTTTCAGGAGGCCCGGGGGAGAGATGCAGAAGATAACCTTCAGTGTGAATGCAAAGTGACAGGGGTTTGACATTTATGGATACGAAAAGCAGAGTCACTCTTCTTGTATTGGTCTTTCTGATGATACTCGGCCTCGGGTCGGGTCGGGTTTCTGCCGTGGAGCCGGCGTACAGGGAGAAACTGGAGAGACTGATAGAAGAAGCCGTTGAGAACAACCCGGAGCTCAAGGCATACGAGGAGAAGGTCCGCGCGTACAAGGAGAGGCCTTCGCAGGCGGAATCCCTCGATGATCCCAGGCTGAAACTCTCGATTGTGAACGTTCCTCTCGACAGCTTCAGGCTCAACCAGGAGCCCATGACCCAGAAGCAGATCTCCATCATGCAGAAGTTTCCCTTCCCCGGCAAGCTCTCGCTCAAAGGGGCGATGGCCGAGCAGGAGCTGGAGATCGTAAAGAAAGAATACCTTGAGAAGAGGAACGAGATAATAAAGAAGGTCAAGGTTGTATACAACAACCTCTCGTTCATAAACAAGGCGATCGAGATAACCGAGAACAACAGGGAACTCCTTAAGGAGTTCATAAAGATAGCCGAGACCAAGTACGCCGTCGGAAAAGGACTGCAGCAGGATGTGCTGAAGTCCCAGGTGGAACTCTCGAGGATGATCGACCGGCTGATCTCCCTCAGGCAGAAGAAGCAGACGATGGTGGCCCGGCTGAACACCCTTTTGAACCGGCCGACCCAGATGCCGTTCGAAGACGTGGAGGAGCTCAGCCAGACCGGGTTCAACCTGACGTTCGAGTCCCTGCAGAAGATAGCCGTAGGGAACCGGCCCGTACTGCTCGGGCTGCGGCACTTGATAGACCGTTACAGGTTCGCCTATAAGTTTGCAAAGAAGGACTTCTATCCGGACTTCGACGTGGGCATAGGCTACGGACAGCGTGACGACAGCGCGACGGTGGAGAGAACCGACTTCGTCTCTGCCTTCGTTACAGTCAATATCCCACTCTGGTACAGGACCAAGGAGAGCCGGAAGGTGGCCGAAGAAGAGGCCAATATCCGTAAGGCCACGGAGCAGTACAATTCGATGAAGAACGATCTCTTCTTCCAGATAAAGGACATACTTACGGAGATAGAAGAGAACCGGCAGCAGATCGAACTCTTCAGGACCGGAATCATACCACAGAGTACGATGTCTCTTCAGTCTGCCATAGCAGGCTACAAGGTGAACAAGGTGGACTTCATAACCCTGGTCAACAACCAGATAACACTGTACAATTACGAGATAGACTATTACCGGCTCATAACCGACTATGAGAACAAACTTGCAGAGCTCGAGGCAGCGGTCGGCAAGAGGCTCTTTTAGCGTCAGCCGTCCGGCGGCCCGCATGCGGGATAATGAAAATAAACGGAGGAGATAGATATGGCAGTTAAAGCAAAGAAGGTCATTACAGGCGGTCTGTTGGTTCTCCTGCTGCTGGCGGGAATTCTGTGGTTTGCCTCCAGGGGTGACGAGAAGCCTGACTCCGCTGCCCCTGCGGTCACGGCCGGCGAGGGGGGCGAAGGAGAAGCCGCGAAGCCCAAGAGGAAGATAAAGTACTGGCAGGCACCGATGGACCCGACGTACATCAGTGACAAGCCCGGCAAATCCCCCATGGGGATGGACCTCATTCCCGTATACGAGGATGAAGCCGAGGACGAGGTCGAGGGCGCGATCAAGATAGACCCGGTTACCGTGCAGAACATGGGGGTCAGGACCGAGAAGGTGACGAAACGCCCCTTCTCTGCCACGATCCGCACGGTCGGCTACATAACTTACGACGAAGAACTCGTGAAGGACGTGAACACCAAGATATCGGGCTGGGTGGAGGAGCTCTACGTGGACACGACCGGCGAGGATGTGCGTGAGGGGCAGGAACTCCTCTCCATATATTCACCTGAACTGGTCTCCACACAGCAGGAGTACCTGCAGGCACTTCAGTACAAGGCGAGGACGTCCGACTCCGCATTTGCAAACGTGGTCAGGGGCGCGGATACACTGCTGGAGTCGACGAGGAAGAGGCTCCTCCTGATGGATATAGATCCCGGGCAGATAAGGGCGCTCGAGGAGCGCGGTGAGGTGCAGAAGACCATGGTTCTCCGCTCTCCAGCGACCGGCACGGTGATAAAGAAGCACGTCTTCGAGGGCATGGAGGTGAAGCCGGGAATGAAGCTCTACACGGTGGCGGACCTGTCCCGTGTATGGGTGCTCGTCTCCTTCTACGAGTATGAGCTCCCTTTCCTGAAGGTGGGGCAGAAGGCAGAGATGTCGCTTCCGTATGAGCCGGGCGTCACTTACAGCGGCCGGATCACTTTCATATACCCGTATCTCTCGGGCAAGACGAGGACCGTGCAGGTCAGGATGGAGTTTGAAAACCCCGGGTTGAGACTGAAGCCCGACATGTATGCCGATGTCGTCGTCAGGTCCCGGATCAGCGATGACGCCCTGCTGGTACCGTCGGAGTCGGTGATCCGTACGGGTGTGCGCAACATAGTGATAACGTCCCTTGGAGGAGGCAAGTTCCTTCCCAAGGAGGTGACGCTCGGACCCGAAGGCGAGGGATTCGTCCAGGTCCTTTCCGGGCTGGATGAGGGCGAGACCGTTGTGGTGTCGGGTCAGTTCCTGATCGATTCGGAGAGCAACCTGAGAGAGGCCATCAACAAGATGCTCGCTGCAAAGAAGGCGGCAAAGAAGATGGAGATGGATATGAAGAAGGAGGGGGATGCCGGGACCGACACCGGGAAGGAGAAAGGCGAGGGCGATAAGGCCGAGATGCTTCATCCCGCTCTGAACAAGGCCCAGGCTGAACTCATGGCCGAGGTTGTGGAAGACTATCTGCGGATACACGATGCACTGGTCGAGGAGTCTGCAGACGCAATAACGGAGGGGGCACGCGCCCTGTCCGGGACGGTCCGGAAGCTGAAGGCCTCCGACCCGGAGGGTGTTCTGCAGAAGGTCTACCGGTCCGTCGAGGAGTCTCTCGACGGTCTGCTTTCCGGAGACATCGGGAAGGCAAGGGAGTCCTTTGCGGTTCTCAGCAGGACGATGGCTGCCTATGTGAGGGGCGCGGGCAGGACTGATGCGCTCTCTGCCGGCATCAAGCTCTACTTCTGTCCCATGAAGAAGGAGTACTGGCTTCAGAAGGCGGCGGATGTCCAGAACCCCTATCTCGGCAAGGATATGCTCATCTGCGGAAACGAGGAGAAGTACTGATGCTTGAGAAGATAATCGAATACTCGATAAGAAACAGGTTCCTTATCATACTGGCAACCATATTCGTCATATTCTGGGGGATCTACTCGCTGGCGAAGACCCCGCTTGATGCGATTCCGGACTTGTCGGACGTCCAGGTGATCATCTACACGGAGTACCCGGGACAGGCACCCCAGGTGGTGGAAGACCAGGTCACTTATCCGCTCACTACGGCCATGCTCGCTGTTCCAGGCTCGACCGTCGTCAGGGGATACTCTTTCTTCGGTTTCTCCTTCGTGTACATACTGTTCGAGGACGGGACGGACCTGTACTGGGCGAGGAGCAGGGTGCTCGAGTACCTGAACTATGTCTCCGGCCTCCTGCCGGAGGGGGTGACCCCTTCGCTTGGGCCTGACGCAACCGGTGTCGGCTGGGTCTACGAGTACGCGCTCGTGGACAGGACCGGCAAGTACGACCTCGCACAGCTGCGTTCATTGCAGGACTGGTATCTCCGCTACGAGCTGACCTCGGTGGAGGGTGTCTCCGAGGTGGCCTCTGTGGGCGGTTTCGTCAAGCAGTACCAGGTGGACGTGGACCCGAACAAGCTCCTTGCATACAACATTCCGTTGTCCAAGGTGAAGATGGCCATAAAGCGTTCGAACAATGACGTGGGCGGTCGCCTGGTCGAAATGTCAGAGATAGAATACATGGTCAGGGGCAGGGGGTACATAAAGGGAATCGAGGATATAGAGAACATTGCCATAGGCGTGGATGACAACGGTACGCCCATTCTCGTAAAGGACGTGGCGAACGTGCACCTCGGCCCTGAACTCAGGCGGGGCATAACCGAGCTGAACGGCGAGGGCGAGGTCGCAGGCGGGGTCGTGCTCATGCGGTTCGGAGGCAACGCCCTTGCAACCATAGACCGCGTCAAGGAGAAGCTCGAGAGCCTCAAGGCAGGACTTCCCGAGGGAGTCGAGATAGTCCCTGTGTACGACAGGTCTAACCTGATCAAGAGTGCCGTGGCCACCCTCAAGGTGAAGCTCATAGAGGAGTCCATCGTGGTGGCGCTGGTATGCATACTCTTCCTGCTGCACTTCAGGTCGGCCTTCGTCGCCATATTCACGCTGCCTGTCGGCATCCTGATGGCGCTTATCGTCATGAACTTCCAGGGTCTCAACGCAAACATCATGTCGCTCGGCGGTATCGCGATAGCCATAGGCGCAATGATAGACGCCGCCATAGTGATGATAGAGAACGCGCACAAGCAGCTCGAAAAAGACAGCGGCGGCAAGGACCACTGGCTGATCATAACCATTGCGGCCAAGCAGGTCGGTCCGGCCCTCTTCTTCTCCCTGCTGATAATAACCTTCTCGTTCCTGCCGATCTTCACGCTCCAGGCCCAGGAGGGAAGGCTCTTCAGGCCGCTCGCCTTCACGAAGACCTATTCCATGGCAGGAGCGGCACTGCTTGCGGTGACACTTGTGCCGGTGATGATGGGCTACTTCATCAGGACGACAATGCTGCCCGAGGCGTGGAGCAGGAAGAAGCAGCGCGTGGTTACGGCCGTGGCTTCGGTGCTCGTGTTCCTCCTGTTCCTGCTGCTGTCATCGCTCTTCCCGACGTCGGTGCTCGGTGCCTTCGGTACGATGCTGGCCGTCTTCATGGGTGCGCTGACTTTTCTGCTCCTGTGGCCGCAGGCCGTCAGTCCCGAGGACAAGAACCCGGTCAACAGGTTCCTGATCTGGGTGTACAAACCCGTGATACGCTGGGTTCTCCACCACAAGGCCGTCACCATAGCGGTGGCCATACTGCTGGTGATGACCCTCCTGCCGTTCCGTTCGATGGTTGTCGAGAAGCTTCCCGAGGGGCCGGTCAGGACGTTTGCCGAAAAGATGGACGGGCTCTTTCCCCTCGACAAGATAGGCGGTGAGTTCATGCCCCCGCTTTACGAGGGAGACCTCCTGTACATGCCGAGCGCGCTGCCTGGAATCTCCATAACCAAGGCGAGGGAGCTGCTCCAGCAGACGGACAAGATAATCAAGACCTTCCCGGAGGTCAAGAGGGTCTTCGGAAAGATAGGACGCGTCGAGTCCGCAACCGACCCTGCTCCCCTCTCCATGATAGAGACCACCATCATGCTGAAGCCCGAAGAGGAGTGGCGCGAGGTCGAGGTTGAGAGGTTCTTCTCCGACTGGCCCGGATTCATACGCCGTCCCCTTTCGAAGATCTGGCCGGAAAAGAGGCGTATCACCCCCAAGGAGCTCGTCGACGAGATGAACAAGGCGATACAGCTGCCCGGTATAACGAACGCCTGGACCATGCCGATCAAGACCAGGATAGACATGCTCGCCACGGGTATAAAGACCCCCGTGGGCATCAAGATAATGGGTGACAACCTCGATACCCTCTCGGCCCTTGGAGAGAAGATAGAGGCGGTCGTGAGACAGATCCCGGGGACCCTGTCCGTGTATTCAGAGCGTGTCGTCGGCGGATACTACTTCGACTACGAGATCGACCGCAGGGCTGCGGCCAGGTACGGACTCACGGTCGGAGACATCCAGGACGTCATACAGTCGGCCGTGGGCGGGATGAACGTGACAGAGACGGTCGAGGGACTCGAACGCTACCCGGTCAATATCAGGTACAGCCGTGAACTCAGGGACTCTGTTGCCGACCTCGAGCGCATACTCATCCCTACGCCTGCGGGGGCACAGATACCCATAGCGCAGGTGGCCAAGATCAGCATAAGGCAGGGGCCTCCGGTCATCAAGAGCGAGAACTCGAGGATGAGCGCCTGGATTTACGTGGACCTGGCTGGTATCGACGTTGCCACGTACGTGAAGAACGCCAGGGAGGTCATCTCCAGGGAAGTGAAGCTCCCCCCGGGCTACAACATCGTCTGGTCCGGGCAGTATGAGTACATGGAGAGGGCGAACAAGAGGCTCGCCGTGGTCGTGCCCGTAACGCTCCTGATCATATTCCTCCTGCTCTACTTCAACTTCAGGAACGTCGGCGAGGCCATAATCGTCATGTTCTCGCTGCCGTTTGCGATCCTCGGCGGCATATGGTTCATCTACTTCCTCGGATACAACATGAGTATCGCGGTCGGTGTCGGCTTCATAGCCCTGGCAGGGGTTGCCGCAGAGATCGGAGTGCTCGTGCTCATCTATATAGACCATGCATACGAGGAGCGGCGGCTCGCGGGCAGGATGAACACCAAGGAGGACCTGTACGAGGCCTTCATCGAGGGGACCTCCGAGAGGGTCCGGCCCATAATGATGACGGTGACTGCAATCATTGCCGGCTTGCTGCCCCTGTTCTGGGGAGAGGGTGCAGGAGCCGACACCATGCGCAGGATAGCGGCCCCGATGATCGGGGGAATGGTCTCCTCGACGATCCTCACCCTTATAGTGATCCCCGCAATATATGCTGCCGTGAAGGGCAGGAGTCTGGGCAGCAACAAGAAGGAGGAACAAGATGCATAAGATGATAACGGCCGTAATCAGGCGTGCCCTGTTCGACAAGATCACCGCTGAGTTCGAGAAGAGGAGGATTCACTTTACCTGCTACCCCGTGAAAGGGTTCGGCAAGGAGGTGCGCCTCTACCACGACGACATCCACGACCGAGTGAAGATCGAGATCATAGCAGACGAGAAGGACGTCGACTCCATAAAGGAGATCTTCTACTCGAACGTCAACCACGGCACAACGGGTGCGGGTATACTCGCCGTGTACAGCATCGACGAGTTCGTGGAGTTCTCAGAGGTCGTGTGAGCGGCGGCTCCCACCGATTGCACATGAATACGGCGGTGAAGGCGGTTTGCAGCGGTGTCTCGGCCTCTCCTCGTTCCCCTGTACCCCTACCGCCGGTCCAGGCACTGACCAGGGTTTACGTGTCCGGTTTCTTTTCAGAAAACCAAGGAGGTTTGTTATGAGATCAGCAGCAGTAGTCGCGGTGTTTGCCCTTGTGTTGATGTATGGTGCGGCCGTGTTCGCCCATGAAGAGTCGGAGGAGTCCTCGTCGGAGATGAAGATGGAAGAGATGATGAAGAACATGGACATGAAGATGCAGCACGAGACCATGAGGATGATCGCCGAACACTGGGCCGAGGCACGGGAGGCCCTGAAGGAGAAGGAGTGGAAAGAGGCTGAAGAGGCCGTGGAGGAGATCACCGAGGCCGCCGAAGGCATGAAGGGGTTCAAGCCGCACAGGAATGCCGACAGGTTCGAGTATTTCATGAACAAGCACGGTCTGTTCATAAAGCGGCTCAAGGACCTCGGCCGGGCCATAGAATCGAAGGATGCAGCGGCCGCCGGACGGCTGGCAGAAGCGGTACAGCGCAGCTGCAACCAGTGTCACGCGATGTTCAGGTGACGGCCCGGGCCCTGAGGCCCGCCCGTTGCTTCCGCTCTCTTTTTGACTCGTTTCACCGCTAAATGTTAAAATCTCCCCTATGAAAATAGCCGTAACCGGTAAAGGCGGGGTGGGTAAAACCACCCTTTCTGCTATTCTGAGCCATATATATGCAAGGGAGGGCAGGAGCGTCGTTGCAGTGGATGCAGACCCCGACGCAAACCTCGCCCAGGCATTCGGGCTCTCCAGGGAAGAGATCGGGCGGATAAGGCCGATAGCGGAGCTGACCGATGTCATCACAGAGCGTACGGGGGCGAAGCCCGGAAGCATGGGCGGTATCTTCAAGCTGAATCCCCGCGTATCCGACATACCAGACGAGTTCGGATACAGGATGGACGGGATAACACTGCTCGTGATGGGTAAGTCCAAGGAGGCTGCCTCGGGCTGCTACTGCCCTGAAAACGTCTTCCTGAGGACCCTGCTGAGACACCTCGTGCTCGAGAGGGACGAGGTGGTGATCGTGGACATGGAGGCAGGCATAGAACACCTCACGCGCGGGACGGCCGAAGGGGTCGACGTCTTCCTGGTCGTCGTGGAGCCGGGACAGAGGAGCATTCAGACCGCAAGGACGGTAAGGGAGATGGTGGCAGGCCTCGGTGTGAAGCGCCTGTATGTAGTTGCAAACAAGGTCAGGAGCGAAAGGGACGAGGAGTTCGTCCGTTCATCCCTCGGCGATATGCCGCTGCTGGGGATCATAAGGTTCAACCCCGAAATCGTGGAGGCAGACCTCTCGGGCAGTCCTCCCTTCGAGAGGAGCCCGGAG
>JAADGG010000004.1 GCA_013152485.1 Nitrospirota bacterium
TTTCATCAATAAAAACAGCCGGTTACGTTGTCAAAGAGCAAAATTCGTCTGTCAACCCCCGGTTCTGCAAAATCTCCGGAGGATCGACGATACCGAGCTCTACACAACTATAATAGGTTATCTGTAATATTCTTTTCAATCCCCACTATCTCTCGTTCAGTGTATTTCAGATTGCCAAGCTTGTAAATGATTATGGAGTCCTCGTCTGTCTTCAAAAGCTTTCTGAGATCTGTCATCAACGCCTCGAACTGCCCTTTGGTCAGCTCTCCCTCGAAAACCGAGTTCTGTACCCAGTTCAGGTAGCGCTTCATGAGTTTATGTACTTTCTGGACTCTTTTCTCTCCTATGTCATAAACCAAAATATAGTACATCGATCAAGCAGCTTAGACTTTACCATGAGCTCATGGTCTGTTTGTTGTCACCACCAGGTTCTGAAAGCATTATAGTTCTCGATCCCCGTTATGTGTTTCTCCAGCTTATAACATTCGAGCCTGATCATCCTCCTGTAGGAAACATTTCTCCTAAGCTTGCGGTGTTTTATCGTCGTATTGAGACGATCATCGTATTCTCTCAGAAAGACTCTCCTGCCCCTTTCCGAAAGGTAACAGAAATTGACCCCTTTTTCAAAGTCCCTTTCATCGAGCATCTTCTTGTTGATCAACCTGAAGATGACGTGATCAACTATCACGGGCTTGAATATTTCGGATATGTCGAGACTAAGCGAAAATCTCCTGTTGCCGGGTTCGTGCAGGAAGCTGATCGTCGGGTTCAACTGTGTATGGTATATCTCCCCGAGAGTCGTAGCATAGAGAAGCGAGTTCCCAAAAGAGATCAGGGCGTTTATCATATTGTCCGGTGGTCTCTTCGTCCTTTTGGTGAAGACTTCGTCGGTGTCAAGAATCAAGTTGAAACTGTCGTAATACCGCTCCCTGACATGTCCCTCCCACGCCATGAGTTGCATGATATCATCAGCAGATTCAAGTTCCGGCAGCACGCTTTCAATGTCAGAGATGAATCCCTCGAGTCCCGCCTTTCTGTTATGATAGTATTTCAGGTTACGCAGAATATTGTGTGAAGCGCTCCTGATTATCTCCTTTGCAATCTCAAGCCTTTTCTCCTTGTCCCTGTAGACCTCCACCTGATTTACCAGGAGAAACCCGGAGTTCAGGTGCTCCCTCGGATAATATGATCCCGAATAGTATCCGTAGTAATTGAACACGTGAACCGGAATCCTCTGTTGAGCGAGAAAGTTCAGGACCTTCGTATTTACATCGAGCTCGCCCAGGAAGTACAGCCCTTCCACATTCTCTACCGGAATGACTTTCCTGTCACCCGATTCGAACTCGAGAAAGAGAGTGTTGTCCTTTCTCTTGAGTCTTCCGCTTCTTGTAATGTAGTAATTCCGTCTCATGATACCCGGTTATTCCGTCAGCACCTCGGGTCCGGACGAGTAAGCGACAAAGCCTACCGGAACCGTCTCGAACCTATGAGTAACAAAACTCCTCGTAACTGCACTTCCTGCAGATCCTCGAATTCAGTACAGCCGGCGGCGACTTCATCCTTTTTATCTCTTCTATGCATTCGATTGTCTTCCTTATCTCTCTCTCCCGGTCAGGTGTCAGCTCCACTTCCGTTGTGCGTCTCTGTTTCGGATAATTTATCACGCCCCTTCTAACGTCGACACCTTTCAGCCTGAGGCAGTAGATGTAGTAAAGGACCTGACCAACGTGGGACTCCTCCATACGGTTGGACTTCTTCACCTCGTGCACGGTGTCATCGTCCATGAAATCTATCCTGATAACACCATCAATCAGCACCTCCTTCCGCTCCCTCTGATAGGAATGCTCATGGATGAGCCTGCCGAGAAAGACGATGTCCGACTCCTGTTCCATCTCGATGTCGTGTGAGAAGAGCCACAGTTTTCGCTTGCATACATGGAAGTAGTTGAACTCGGTACCCGTTATGGCCAACCCGTTCATTCCCGAACGCTCTCCATCAAACAGCAAGGTCCCGGTGTCGTTTCCCGCAGTCCCGGCAGGAAAAGACGACCGGACAATCTGCTCTAATCGATATTGCCTACCTCCTTCTCCACCTCATCTATGTGCAGGCCAAGATCGTCATAAAGAACATCAGCAACCCAGTATCCATCACGCCTTCTCGCTATCCGGTCGGATCGTCTCAGCATTGCGCCTTGCCCCAAAGAGATACTCGTGACATAACGCATGGCTTCAAAGTGCCTGTTCTCCTCCTTGCACCTGAGGTATTGAGGTTCATAGCGAACCGGAACCACCTCTACTGATCTGATAAGGGAATAGAAGTCGTCTCTCTCTTCGGCGTCAAAGAACGGCATCATATTGTCCATGACACTCCGGAAAGCCTTTGAAGCAGCATCAAACCTGCTCATCTCGTCATCGTTGTATCCATCCTCGTAAACTTTCTCGACGAGTTCTCTCACTCTGAGTTCCGTCAGTTCTTCACCGTCAACAAGTACATCCAGCGTCTTCGCGATTCTGTTCATGTCGTAGAAATACTTGTCACTGTCATGATTAACCGTGCAGACATATACCGGGACAACACCCTTCGAGCCTTTCCTGTTGACCCTGCCAATCCTCTGAACGAGTGCATCAAGAGGTGCAGGTTCCGTGAAAATGGTATCAAAGTCAATGTCAAGAGACACTTCTACAACCTGTGTGGCAACGAGAAGCTGGACATCATCCAGCCGTCTTTCTTTCTCCTCCCTGTCCCTTAAAATAAACCTGCCGTGTAAAAGCTCACTCGACACAGCATGCTCTTTCACGGACGCATAGATCTCCTGTGCACGCTTGACAGTGTTACATACCACGAGCACGCGTTTGCCATCGGATAAGGCATCCCGAATCTTTACACGATATTCCGACAGCTCTCCCTCGATAAGACGGATCCTATGTCTTGCCCTGAACAGCATGCAACGGTCCTCCTCATCGTTAATATCGAGACGGTAATCGTCAATACCGGGAAGGATGGACCGGATCTCTTTCCTCAGGAACCCGGGGAATGTCGCTGACAAGAACAAGAACCTTGCATTCAGCTGCGTTGACAGATAACCTATGGTCCCGAGAATCAATGCGGTCGTGTCAGCGTCGTAAACATGAATTTCATCGAATATGAACAGGCCCCCTGCCATCTCGGACAGCTGCCCTTCCCATCCTTTTATGCCGAACAGGGACTTGAGGATCTGGAACGGTGTAAGAACTTTCAGGGGCCGGTACAGCTTCCGCGAGAGACCCTGTACGTCTCCTGCACACCTTGAGGCGCTGTCGACGTCGTAATCGCGCTCCAACAGTGTCTTGTAAACGAAGTAGCCCGCCCTGCCGTGCAAGACACCGACATCATCCTCGCCAAAATACCCCTTGAGTCTGTGTGCCATGGCATTTATGCTCGCCGTATATGGCAAAACATAGTAGACCCTCCTGCCGGCATCCTGGTTGTTCCCCGCCCACAACAGTGCAGCCTCGGTTTTGCCGGACCCCGTAGGAGCTGACAGGAAGGCATGTCCGTCAACGTGCATCATCCTTTTCTGGAAAGGCCTGAGCCGCTTCAGTCCGAGCCTCGCCATCACATCCTTAATGCCGGGGACGACTCCATACTTTCCGCCTGACGCGAGATGATCACATGCTACAAGGAATCCCCTGAGAAAGACGCCGAACAGCTTAAGCCCTTCATCCACCCTGTGACCATGCACAAGGTTACAGATCCAGCGAACAGCGTACTGGTAGGCATCTACCAGCTCGGAAACGGAGCCGGGTTTCCTGGGCCGTGGCAGCTCATATCCCAGGTACTCACAAGACATCCTGGAGACATCATCAAAGAGCTTGTATACCACCGGCATGTTGGGAGACAGTTCCTTCAATGATTCTTCGAATCTTTCCCTGCCCGGAGGAGACGTTGTGTTGAATCGCTCTCTCAGTTCTCCTATGTCCTTGTGATGAGTGACAATCGACAGGGCAATCATTTTCCTGTCCGGATCGGCTGTAGACTCCAGGCACGACACAAATGAGGCTGAAAGGATCTCGTGTCTGTAGCCCCAGCGTCTTCCTTCGCGCAGACTCTTCTGAAACCCGGAGGCGCTCTTGCCTACATCATGAAGCAGCGCTGCATAGAACAGATGATCGTAGAACCTCCCTACACCACAGAGCTCCGGCACATACGGATATAACCGCTTGATGGACTGCAGCACGCTCAGGCAGTTCTCCGTATGTTCTATCAGTGTTTCAGGAGGAGAAGACTTTGCCAGCACCTCGAGATTACGTTCCATACACCCATACACCCCAGTCCATTTCCTCATCAAACGGCAGTGCCGCAGAGTACTCGAGAAAGTCTTTCAGTAAATAGAACGGTCGTGTTCCGGCCGCCCTTCTCGGTATCCCGTCAGTAAAGTGAGTGGGAAGAGCCTGCAAAGGTCCGTGCACGCCTTGCGTTGGGAACGGGACAACCGTTCCACCCAAGGATACCCCCTTCCTCTCTTCGAGGTCCACCACCCTGATATCCACAACGGTTGCCAGTTCAGACGATCGTCCCATCAGCAACGGATAGCAGGGCTTCTGAAACGACCGCGCGTACTCTTGCCTGTCAAGATACAGAAAGAGCTCGGGCTCGAACAAGAACTCCCTTCTGCACACATTGGATTTCGCCGTGAGCGGAGCGGAAAGTTCATAAATCGTCTCCAAGTCCACCGCGTTTCCGGCACTCCTGAAAACGTATCCCACTCTTAGATTTTCCGGTGTCGTCATACTGCCGCAGGCCGCTGATATCAGACCGAAAACCGTTGAGAGCGGAGGCACCGGCAGTGTCGGCTGAAAGCCGCTGACAAACACCGGATACCGGAATGACGCCGTCCATCCCTTGAGGTGTATTCGATAAAACTGCATATGCCACCTCACTCCATATGCCCGCTTATGCAGTCCGCAAAACGTTCGATGGCCGACTTCGGTGACGAAACATGCAACCTCTTCCCTCCTATGTCTAACGAGTCGAGCTCGTCCGATATCTCATCCAGAAAACCTTCCTGGCGGCCGACATACACGTCGGAAACGATGTCATCGCCGTAGTCGGTCATCACCTGTTTAAGCGCCGACACGTTTATGACAGGTTTGTCGTGTCGGTTGTTGGTGATGTTCATGAAGATGTGATTTCCGCCGTCGATGACGGCGAGAACAATGAACTTAGGTGTTACGTCGGTGAGATGAATCGAAGATTTCGTAGTGCTGTAAACATACGCTAAAGCAGAAACCGTCTCCCTCGCGCGCTTGACCCGCTCGTCCTTCGGAAGCCTCCAGGCTCCGTTCTCCCTCGATGCCGCGGTCTTCCGTATCGAGGACTTTATTTCTTCCTTCTCGACATACTTCGTGTCGAGATTCTTGAATCCTGTTCTCTCTGTGTCATGGAAGACCCCTATACGGTCCAGGTCCAGGGAAAATATGCCTTTAAGCACCGTTGAATAGAACTGATGCTCAAAGGGCACCGGATCTCCCTCATGCCTGGACATGACACCGAAATCGTCCGTCGGGGCATGATCGAAGACGGAGATGAGCGGTGAACACTTCAGGACCGAAAGGCGGGTCAGTATACCGCCATCCGATTTCTTCAGCGCCCGCATGTATCCGAACACGTCATCGTCAGGATACTCAAATGGATTCGCGCTGGTGAATGCAACCTTGGAATCGCGAACAATGGGAGACATTTTCCAGTCGTACTTCTCCTGAAGAGCGGTTCGCCACCAGTACCGCCATGCCTGTGCGGAGACATACGGGTAAACGCTCCTGCCCCTGCGTATGGTCTTGACAACAACGGTATTCTCCGTGCGAGCTCCAACATCCTGTCCGGCATTGTTCAGCGCTGAGTGCGGGGCATCGATCAACACAAAACCGATTATGTTCTTCGGCATGTTCAGTCCCTCCTCTCGACACGTTTATTGTTATGTTGTTGAAACACGGTGCTCATGCACCGACTTCCTCACCTTCCTCCACATCGTCCGACTCTTCAACTACAACGCCTTCCGATACCAGCCATCCATGCAGCACCTCATAGAGCCTGAAAAGCAGCAGGTCCAGCGTTTCCTTCCATCCCATAGCCCCATCCGGAAACAGGTACTCGCTATAGTCATCGAATGAAAACAGCGGTCTGTCGGCCTTCAAAGCAACGGAGTCCCGCATCAGCCGCAACAGCACGCTTCTAAAGTCAGCATAGTTCTGCGCTCTTTCAAGTTGACCGAGGCGTCTCCTGCCGTTCCCTGAAGTCCTGATGATTTCCGCTATATCATCACCCAGACGGCGTATAGTCTCGATACGCTTTTCATTCATAGAAAGCACCTCCTTCACGTAAAATCTTACGAGACTCCAATCACCGACAACGCTCTTGTTTCCGGTATCATAAAAACATCGCAGAATCGACTGTCCGTTCATCAAGGCGGTGAAGACCGTGTTCCTGCTGTTCCTATACTCATCCTCCCCCTTCTTCCTTGCGTTAGCGTATCCCCTGCGCACAACCCTGCACCAGTCAGGATACTTTCTGTGCTG
Organism: Nitrospirota bacterium; assembly: GCA_013152485.1. Classification (GTDB taxonomy): domain Bacteria; phylum Nitrospirota; class Thermodesulfovibrionia; order Thermodesulfovibrionales; family JdFR-85; genus BMS3Bbin07. The sequence continues at coordinate 6,555 of JAADGG010000004.1, forward strand.
ACGAACATACGATAGAAACCGGAACACAGGGGAAGGCAGATCGTATATGGCAAGATCGGGGCCCTGGTTATAGTTCGTAAAGTGATACATTCGAATCGAGGCGTCTTCTCCGGTCCACTGTTCATCATATGTGAGGATCAGATCCTGAATGATGTGAAAAAGGGCATTTGTCGGATTCGTATACTTCTCGTCGAAACATCCGGTAAACTTACGCGATGCAATCTGTCTGTTCACCTCGGACAGACATCTCCTCGTCCAGTACTTCATGACACGATCCGAGTTTGAATGCAACAGCAGGAGTTTTCCGCAGGAGTAATACATGAGAGGAGAGCATTGCACTGCAAACGTGCATGCCTCGCAGTAATCAGCACCATCTGCCTTGTATGAGAAAAAATGAGACCCCTCATATCCTGTCAACGGAATATGCATTCTGTTCTTGCCGCTGAGAGCGTCTCTCCTGCCACATGCCATGCAGTTTCCCTGCCTCCCCTCAGGTGCTATTCCGTCAATCAAATCCTTCAAGAAAGCTTCGAGCCTCTCTTTCTTGTTCTTTACGGATGGATTTGTCACGGGATTATTCGGAAAGACGGAATAAAGATTTTTCCTCCAGGCCTCGGACAGATAAACATCGAGCAATGCCCCCGAGACCTCCCGCATGTCATCGATACCGATCATCTCGGGTCTGTCCTTACCGTTCCATTCCTGTATAACCGAGATGCCGGCATCCACCCACGGATTCCCCGTCCACCGAAATATAGCCATGCCTCCCTCCATGACACAAGAAGAGTTTTTTTCAACGTGCCCCGCCGCTACGATTCAGAAAACGGCCAAACGCGGTTCAGTTCAACCGGCCGTCTCGGAAAGCCGACCGGTCGGATGATCCGTTTTTCACGGAAGCCGTTCCTTTTCCGGGCCCGGTTGTTCTCTGTTTAGCGTAAGCCTGGGTTATCTCCTTGACCATACCGAACCCCATACTCCCCTTCTCTCCGAACCCCGTCTCGTAACCCACCCTTATGAGGTCAGGATTCCCCCTGACTTCAAACGGGGCAAGAAAACCTACGATGTCGGTCCCCTTGAAATTGATCTTCTTCATGATCTTGCCGGCCCTCCTGTTCATGTACTCTTCATCTATCCTGATGCTGAAATCAGGAGAGTCGGGTCTGAAACCGGTCAAGAGCTCGTGCTTCTTCTCGAGGTTCCTTCTCACGGCATCCGAGAAGCCCTCTTCCCAGGGTCTAATGTAGTGACACCTCGAATGGCCGCGCCTACCGCAGGAGTCCGAAGACCGGCTCCAGCCGTTTGACCCGCCGGGTGGAAACACACCGTCGACAACCTTGCTCACGGTTACCGGGGAAAGGCAGGTGAAACGCATGGACTCCTTGAACACCGGCACGGGCTGTGTCTCGACTCGCTCGATCAGGAATGAGGCCTCCGCGCCTTCGGGACCTATCCTGATCTCCTGACCGGCAGCAAAAACCCCTGCGATCAAGTGCTCGACAAAGGCATCCACCGGAGACGATATGTGCCATCTCACATTGTCTCCGCCAAAGAGTATCCTGTCACCGGAAACACTGACGTCCTTGCCCATAAGCATCGAGTAGGTGAAAAGCTTGAAGCCTTTCCTGCTCCCGCCGAGCTTGAAGCCTTCATCGTGCAGAAAGCTTGAAAAGTCTTCCGAGGACCTTCCGAGTATGCCGTAGATCATGGTCGTAAGGAAATAATTGTAGTTCACCGGAAGCGTCACATCGCGGCGAACAGGCCTTAACGTAAGCGTGATTCTCATGCCGGTCGCTTCACCTCCCACAGTCAATGTGACGTAACGTCACTGCATACACGATGCTCAGATCGCGCAACTGCATAGACGAGCAGGGGCGGGATCCAACGCCGGACGGACCAGACTGCACGAACGGCGGTCCGGCAAACACGTTCCGGTCTATGCCGACCGTCAAGCCGCCCCTGTACAGCATCGGGTGTTTACACCCCGAGAAACTTTGTGATAGTATATGGAATTTCGTAACCGTCTGTTTTTCAAGAAAACCCTGGCATGTCCGAGTGACGAGGCTGCTGGACGCAAGGGACTTTGAATGACTGGTTCCCGGAGGGAACCCTTTTCGGTCGATTGGTTTCCTCTCATTCCTGGTCCCTTCTGATCAAGCGTCTTCAACGCTGGGACATGCATTGGTCGTTCTTTACGCCGGAGTGGCGGAATTGGTAGACGCAAGGGACTTAAAATCCCTCGGAGCACGGCTCCGTGCCGGTTCAAGTCCGGCCTCCGGCACCAATGCAATGAACAAGAACCCTTCTTTTATCCCGCAACATGTCGACCGTGCTGAGCGACCGACACCATGCCGCCACGCGATCAGATGACCCTGACTACCTCCTCGTAGCTGGTCAGACCCTCCGCGGCCTTGATGAGTCCGTCCTGCCGGAAAGTACGGTAGTCCTGCCTGGCTGCTATCTCCTTCAGCTCACTCGGTTGAGCCTTTGCCAGAATGGCTTCACGGAGTTCCTTCGACGGCACCAGGAGCTCGAACAACGCAATTCTGTGGTTGTATCCTGTCAATCCGCATGCAGGACACCCCTTGCTGCGGAAAAGCCTCGGCCTCTGCGTACCGGTAAGCGCCGCGATCTCCTCTGCGAGGGATTCAGGAGGCTCGTAATCCTCGATACATTCCTGGCAAAGACGCCTGATCAGCCTCTGCCCGAGTATGGCGGTGAGGGATGAAAACAGCATGAAGGGGGGCACGTCCAGGTCCATGATGAGCGAGATGGCACCCACGGTATCATTACAGAGGAACCGGCCGAGGACGAGCGTCTTTGAAAGGGAGGCATGCAGCGCCGAGACTATCGCCTCCCGGGTCATCAGCTCACCGGCCATGAGCACGTCCATATCCTGGCGCAGAAGGGACTGCAGGCCTTTTTCGTAACTGTATCCGAATTTTTCGTTGGGTTGTCCCTGGTTGATCCCCGACAGCTTGTTCTTAACCGTCCGTTCGAATGTAAATATCGATTTCTCCGGACTCTTCAGGTAGTTCAGGGCTGCATATATTGTCGAGCTCTTTCCGCTGTCCGAAGGGCCCGTGACGAGAATGAACCCCCTCGGGCTCGCGAGGAGCTTCTTGAAGCTGTCGAGTGTCTCGGGTGTAAACCCGAGTTTTTCGAGCTGCAGCTCCTCCTTTGAAAACGGCTGCTGAAAGGTCAGAACCATGCGCTCTCCGTGCAGAGACGGAATCGTCGCCACGTCGATGTCGTAAAACTGTCCCTTTGATTTGGCCCTGAAGAAGCCCTCTGCCGGGATGAAGCGCTTCAGGATGTCTATGGAGCTCAGGATCTTCAGACGGTTCACCACGTTCTGCTGCAGGTTGGCCGGAGGCTTCACAAGCAGCTTCAGTTTTCCGTCGATACGGAGGTATATCTCGTATGAGTCCTCACGGGGTTCGATGTGTATGTGGGTGGCCTCCTGCTCTATGGCAGCGAGAATCACTGCATTGACCAGCTTGATCACGGGCGCTTCCTCGGCGGATTCGAGAACGTCCTCGAGGTCTTCCTCCATGATACCGTGGTCTCCCTTGATGATCTCGAGGTCCTCCGATTCGTTCACCTTGAGGGATTCCTCCCAGCTGACCGGCTTCTTGAACAGTTCGTCTATCTTGCGCTCGAGGGACGTGATGGACGTAACAACAGGAGCGATCTTGTAACCCGTGATATAAGAGAGGTCGTCCATGAGGACCAGGTCCCTCGGGCTGGCGGTGGCAACCGTGAGCGTCTTGCCGTCAAAGGAGATGGGAAGGACCTGGTATTTCTTGATGACCTTCTCCGGAATCAGGGCGAGCAGATCCGGTGACGGACTGTAGTTCTCGAGATTGATCGAGGGGATATCGAGCTGCCTGCCGAGCAGGTAGTCGAGGTCCTCCTCTGAAAGGAGTCCCATCTTGATGAGGGTGGCTCCCAGACGTTCACCGGTCTTCTTCTGTTCCTCCAGGGCCCTATCGAGGTTCTCCTGAGAAAGGATGTTCAAGTCGATCAGCAACTCTCCAATCTTCTGCTTGTTTTTCATTTATATGCCCTCCTGGTTTTGCACGGCTGCTCACTCCGCCTGTTTTTCGGAGGCTTGCGGCTCGGTCAGCCACCTGATCGTCTTCTGACAGATCGCCTCGAACTGGGAATGTATGTTTGACAGACAACGCTGTAGTTCATTGAAAAAGCTGTCGAATTGCGTATGGACCTCCGAGAGGTCTATACGGTTCAGGTCAGGCTTGTACAGCAGCAGCGGAATCCCTCGCTGAAAGAGCTTTGTCCTGATAACCGTCAGGGGAAGTGTTGCCGTCACGATCAAAGGCAGGTATGCGTAGTCACTCTGTATACGGTCGAGGGCCTTCTTGCCCTCCGGGTCCTCGGTCCCGCCCCTGGCGAAAAAGAAGGATGCATCGGCGACAAGTACCTGGAGCCCGCGCTCATTGGAGGAGTCGAGCGTCTTGAAGAGCTCCTCGAGTGTAGACAGGACCACTGTGGAGACACCCTTCTCGTGAAACCTGTCCTCGAGCCTGACGCGCATTCTTGCGTTCCGCTCGAGCAGCAGGACTGTCATCGGTATGGGACCCGACTGACACTTGCACACACCCTGCTGAGGCTGGTCCTCGGTCCTGTCCGTGTCTTCATGCGCCTTCTCCGCACGGACATCACTCGTTGCATCCCTGTCACGGTCCTCGGCGTAATCGGCACTGACATAGACCGAGGCTACAGAGGCCGTTTCGTACTGATAGCTCTCCTCCGTATTTGCATTGTCAAAGACATCGGCTATAACCTCTTTGAGCAGGGCCATCGTGAGCACCTTCTTCCCTGAAAAGTGCCCATACAGGAGTGCTGCATCGCATATCATGTTGATCAGCCTCGGGATTCCCCTGGAAAACCGGCAGATCTCCCGAAGAACATCGTCCGGAAAGATGCCGGGATCAGTACATCCGGCGATCGCCAGTCTGTGATGGATGTATTTGGGGATCTCCTCATCCGGAAGCCTTCTGAGGTGGTACGGCTCGGTTACGGCATCGCTGCATGCAAAGTCGCTCGACGCGCACACCCTGTCCCTCAACTCGGGCAGCCCTGCCATGATTATCCTGACAAGATGGCGCCCGTCTTCCTTCAACCTCGACAGCAGGCATATTTCATCGAGTGTGTCGCCGCCGAGTTCCTGTGCCTCGTCTATTACAAGAAAAGTTTCTCCGTCCTCCCGGAGCAAGCCTTTCAAGTGCCCTTCCAGCACCGAACGCAGTTCGTCAACACCGTCGCACTCGGGCTCCACACCCATCTCGAGCAGGATCATCTGGAGGAACTGCGCACGGTCGTTGCCACGGTAAAGGATCTGAAAGAGATCGTTGCCGGGTCCGAGGGACTTCAGGAAGGTTCTCAACAGAACCGTCTTGCCCGACCCGATTTCACCGGTGAAGATGATCGGGTTGGACTTCCGTTCGACTTCTGACTTCAAGTATGCCAGGGCATCCTTGTGGTTTGGGCTGAGATAGAGATACCCGGGATCCGGGACGGAGTTAAAGGGTCTGTCCTTGAGACCGTAGAATTTTTCATACATGGCGAAGTTCTTGTCGTCTTGGAGCAGCGCCTTCCGAACTCGAAGCTGCGCCCAGGAAAAGTCCTCAAGTATAAATGCTTTTTACCTCTTTACTATAGCAACCCTTAGTGTTTTTGTCAAGAAAACGGCCCAAACAAGCACTATTCGCCCGCCACTATCAATACGAACCCCGCAAACATCAAGGCGGCACCTCCCAGCCTCTGCCTGAAGTCTCCTTCCCTGAAGAAGACGACGCCGTATATGCTGCCGACAAGGAGACTGGAGCGCTTTATGGCGATCATGTACGCCACATTTGCAATGCTTATTGCCAGCATGTGAGAGACGATCATGGCCGAATAGAAGAGGCCGGGAAGGACCGCACTTCTGAGCTCTCTCACGGTCAACCTGCTCCAGGACCCCACGTTGATACAGACGAGGGGAGTGAAGCAGAGGGTCACAACCATGAAGTAGCTTGCCCCGAAGAAGAGAGGAGACGAGTGCTCTATGGCGAGTTTTCCCAGCGACGATGTCATGCTGTATATCAATGCGACGATTATCATGTAGACAGAGCCCCGTTCACTTGCGATAGCCCTGAGGGGGGCAAGAAGACCCTGTCTGGCGGCGCCGAGGTTCAGGGAATACCCGCCTGCTGCGATCAGTATTATGCCGGCGGCACCCCATACAGAGACTCTCTCGCCGAGGATCACCCTCGAAAAGGCCATGAGAAAGACCGGCGTGAGGGACAGAAACGGCAGTGTGAGCGTCAGGGGAGAGGCTCTCAAAGCCTTTATATAAAGGGTCAGTGCGAGTATCTCGAGCGGCAGGGCGAGGGAAAAAGCCAGGAAGAACGTCTTGTCGAGCTCCGGTACGGGAACCAGCAAGAGGATGATCAGAAGGGGCGGCAGGGAGAAGACGAGCCTGAGCCAGGCCACGAGATACTCGGTGTCGGGTCTCAAGGCCTTTTTGGTCAGAGCGTCACTCGTTGCAAGCGAGAAGGCTGAAACAAGAGAGAGCAGGATCCAGGAGTTTTCCATTTTTTGCACGAACCGTACTGTTTGATGTAAAATTATACATCATCGGCTCCATATTATGAGATACAACGGCATCTTTAAAAACTTCGGGAAGAAGAACATACTGGTCGTCGGCGACATCATTCTCGACCACTACATCTGGGGGCTCGTTGAAAGGATATCTCCGGAGGCCCCAGTACCGGTGATAGACGTAAAGGACGAGAACTACACTCTGGGAGGCGCCGCCAACGTTGCGGCCAACATAGTGGCGCTCGGCGGCAACGCCACAGTCGTGGGAGTGAGAGGTGACGACGTATCCGGCGAGGTTCTTCAGGCTCTTCTCAAGGAGCGGGGAATAGATACAGCCGGTCTGTTCAGGGGAAAGAGGCCGACGACCATAAAGACGAGGGTCATTGCCCACAGCCAGCAGGTGGTCAGGTTCGACAGGGAGGAAAGGAAGAGCATAGACGAAAGGCTCTTCAGGAAGATAAAGGACTTTCTCTCATCCGACCCGGACAGATGGGATGCATTGATAGTCTCTGACTACAAGAAAGGCGTGGTGTCCGACAGGCTGATGCGCTTCATTGCAAAAGGATACAAGAAGAGAGGGACTTTCGTCTCCGTGGACCCGAAGGTCGGCCACTTCGATTTCTACAAGGGGGTCTCCCTGGTAACCCCCAACACAAAGGAGGCTACCGAAGGCACGGGAATAGAGATAAAGGACGAGAGGTCCCTTACCAGGGCGGGAAAGGCGCTCCTGAGGAAACTGAGGTGCGACGCGGTCCTGATCACACGCGGAGAGCACGGGATGACGCTGTTCGAGAGAGGCTCGGCAGTAAGTCACATACCCACTGCTGCAAAGGGGGCCTACGACGTCACAGGCGCGGGAGATACGGTGATAGCAACGCTAACCCTCGCACACGTCTCAGGGGCTGACCTCAGGAGTGCAGCGGTGATCTCGAATCATGCCGCTGGTATAGTCGTCGGACAGGTAGGCACTGCAACCGTCACGCCCGAGCAGATAATGCAATCCTTAAAAGGGTGATAAACCATATGAAGAGGGATACGGTGACATGGTGACAGGCAGCAGGGAAAGAGGCCCGGAGGCATCCGGGACCAAGAAGGCAAGGGCCGTCGCGCTCCTTTCAGGCGGGCTTGACAGCACGCTCGCCATACTGGTGCTTCTGCGGTTGGGAGTCGACGTGACCGCAATAACGTTCCTGACCCATTTCGGATGCGACATAACAGACAGCTCGTCCTGCTCGCGGGACCCGATGCCTGCTGCGAAAAAATTCGGCTTCAAGGTTAAACTCTCGCACCTCGCAGACAAGTTCATCGAGATAGTCAAGAACCCCGCATTCGGACACGGCAAGAACATGAATCCGTGCATCGACTGCAGGATACTGATGTTGAGGGAGGCAAAGGTCTTCATGGACCTCATAGGGGCCGACTTCCTGGTCACGGGGGAAGTCCTCGGCCAGAGGCCCATGAGCCAGAGAAGGGAGTGCTTTCCCCTGGTCGACAGAGAGGCAGGCGTGGAGGGACTCGTACTGCGGCCCCTCAGTGCAAGGTTGCTTCCTCCGACAGAACCGGAACTGAAAGGGCTCGTAGACCGTGAGGCGCTATACGGCTTCAGGGGAAGGACGCGCAAGCCCCAGATGGCGCTTGCAGCCGAGCTCGGCCTGACCGACTATCCGTCACCAGCCGGCGGATGCCTCCTGACCGAACCGTCGTACGCCTTCAGGCTGAGGGACCTCCTCAGCTGCAACCCCTCGCCTGAACTGAAGGATCTGCACCTCCTCAGGGTGGGAAGACATTTCAGGAGGTCGCCCGGGTGCAAGATCATAGTGGGCCGAAACAAGGGAGAGAACGAAAAGATCGTCTCGCTCGCAACCGCCGGGGACATACTCGTGAAGGTGGAAGGCGTCGGAAGTCCTGCAACCATCGTCACCGGCAGGGCATCCGACGACGACATAATGACGGCTGCATCGTTGACGGCGCGTTACAGTGATGCAAAGCACCTGCCGAGCGTCGAAACCACCGTCTGGACCATAAAGGGTGATTCCTACAGGTTGAGATGCCGTCCTGCCACTGAAGACCTTGTCGAAAGGTACAGGATCTCCGAGCAGAAGACATCCAGGGCCCGGAAGGTCTCCGGCTGTCCGGTTTAAAGCGAAAGCCCGAGGTCGGGCATGAGGGCCGCCAGCCCCCTCACCCTGTTGGCGAGGAGCAGTATCCCGAATATTATGAGAAGCAGTCCGCTGACGATCATTATGATCCTCATGTGTCTCTGAAGCCATTTCGAGTAGCTCAGGAAGGTGTTCAGTGCAAGGGACGACAAGAAGAACGGGACCGCAAGGCCGAGCGAGTATACAGAGAGGAGCTTGAGCCCGTAGACGGCCGAGCCCTTGGCGCTTGCATACAGGAGTATGCTCCCGAGGATCGGTCCTATGCATGGAGTCCAGCCTGCCACAAAAGCCATGCCCAGAACGAACGTCCCGATATACCCTGCAGGCTTTCCGCTGAGGTGGATCTTCCTCTCCCTCATCAGGAAGTCGAGCCTCAGGAACCCCGCGATGAAGAGACCGAATATTATCACTATGATACCGCCGATTATCCTTATCCAGTCCTGATACTGGAACAGAAGCCTCCCGATCGCAGATGAAGACGCCCCGAGCAGGATGAAGACGAAAGAAAAGCCCAGTATGAATGCAAGCGAGTTCGTCATCGTGAGGAACCGGATGCGGGCCCTGTCGGCCTTGCCTGTCAGGTCCTTGAAGGAGATCCCCGTGATGAACGACACATAAGACGGCACCAGCGGCAGGACACAGGGGGAAATAAAGGAAAGGACCCCTGCCAGGAAGGCAAGCGAGTATGAAACGTCGGTCTTCATTCAGCACACTCCTTTTCAGAACCCTTAAGTTTCTCTATTGCGTGGGGAATCACTTCAAGCACCGCTCCGATACCCTCACGCACGGCACCGGGACTTCCCGGAAGGTTTATGATGAGGCACTCTCCCCTTGTACCTGCCACAGCCCTCGAAAGCATGGCCCTCGGGGTCTTCTTCAGGCCTTCCATCCTCATTGCCTCTGCAATGCCCGGGACCTCACGGTCTATGACCTCGAGTGTCACATCCGGTGTTATGTCCCTTGGACTGAGCCCGGTCCCTCCGTTTGTGACTATCAGGTCCACCTTGTCCGAAAGGTTCACCAGCATATCCCGCAAGACATCCCTCTCGTCAGGGAGGACCGCATAGTGCATGACCTCTATGCGCGCCTGTTCGAGCATCCTGCGGAGGAGCCTGCCGCTTTCGTCCACGCGCTCTCCCTTCGCCCCCTTGTCACTGAGTGTGAGTATGGCAGCCCTCAGCATTCATGCTCCCCGCACTTCGTTGCAGCTGACGGAGACACTGTCTCCTATCCTTATCGTACCGCCCTTTATCACCCTTGCAAATATCCCCTCTTCCGGCATGACACAGCTGCCGGCCTGAAAGTATATGGCACACCGGCTGTGACACGTCTTGCCGATCTGTGTCACTTCGAGTTCCACGGCGTCTCCGACGCCTATCCTGGTCCTTACGGGCAGGCTTCTGAGGTCTATCCCCTCCGTCGTTATATTCTCGGCAAAATCGCCGGGACCGACGTCGAGTCCCAGCTCCCTCATCCTGTGTATGCTCTCCATTGCAAGGAGGCTCACCTGCCTGTGCCATGAAGAGGATGCATGAGCGTCTCCCTCTATTCCGTAGCCTTCCCTCAGGAGGGCGGCCTCAACGGCTCCCTTCCTGACCCCCTTGTTCGTGCTTATGTTTATGGACACAACCCTGCCGTTCATTGGTATCGGATTCCGGACGGTAACTGAAGGCCCGTCTGTCACGTTTTAAGGATAACATAGCATTTCCGCATGAGACAAGGCTGCAGGAAATATGCTACACTTGATGTACGCGGTCCCGTAACAAGCAGGGAAACGCCGGCTCTCGGCCGGCGGGCATCAAAATCCAAGGAGACTGGAAAGGACGATTAATATGCCTGACTACAAAGAGTTTTCAAAGGACGAAGAGAGGATATACGACATGGAGATGGGCAAGCTGATCGAGAGGCTCAAGAGCGGTCAGTCCCTGAAGGAGGCCTGCAGTGCAATCAATGCAGCCGATGAGGAGCTGAGGCAGATCATAGCCGACGACGGCCTTAAAATCGTGATAGCCGAGCTCCACTACAATCAGGGCATGGACTTCGAACAGGTTGCCTACAGACTCAAGACGACCGTGGAACAGATAGAAGAGACGAACAGGATCATGATCGAAGACGTAATGCACACGATCAAGAGCAAAAGCGGCACCTTCGGCACCGCCTGACATCGAAGCCGGCACCCGTCAGCGATCACGGCCTCGACGGGAAAGCCGGAGACCGTCGGTGTTGATTCTTCGGTCTTCCGGCATTCCCGGACAACACCGTCCTGTTCCCGTCCTATCTTATGTTGTACAGTGCAGACAGTCCCGGATATACCGCGGAGTCGTTCAGCTCCTCCTCTATCCTGAGCAGCCTGTTGTACTTTGCAACCCTCTCACTTCGGGCAAGGGAACCCGTCTTTATGAACCCGGTGTTGCAGCCGACTGCAAGGTCTGCAATCGTCGTATCCTCTGTCTCGCCCGAGCGGTGGGAGATAACCGCGGTATAGCCTGCACGTTCCGCCATCTCGATGGCATCGAGCGTCTCCGTCAGGGTGCCGATCTGGTTGAGCTTGATGAGAACCGAGTTCGCCACCCTGTCCTTTATCCCCCGCGAGATGATCTCCGTGTTCGTGACAAATACGTCATCGCCTACGAGCTGGACCTTGCCGCCGAGCCTCTGAGTCATCCCGATCCAGCCATCCCAGTCATTCTCACCGAGCCCGTCCTCGATCGATATGACCGGATACCTCTGAATAACCTCCTCGTAATAGTCCACCATGTCCGAGGACGAACGCTTCTTCTCCTCGAACCTGTACGCACCGTTTTCATAGAATTCCGAGGCCGCGACGTCGAGTGCGAGGAACACTTCCTTTCCTGCAGAGTAACCGGCCTTTTCCACGGCCTCGAGGATCAGGGCAAGGGCCTCTTCGTTAGTCTTGAGGTCCGGGGCGAAGCCTCCTTCGTCACCGACTGCAGTGCTCAACCCCTTTGCCTTCAGTATCTGCTTCAGCGACTGAAAGACCTCTGAACCCGCCCTCAGGGCCGAGGAGAAATCACCGAACCCTGCGGGAACAATCATGAACTCCTGAATGTCGACATTATTGTCGGCATGTGCTCCGCCGTTCATGATGTTCATCATCGGAACCGGAAGCTTTTTTGCGTTGACCCCTCCTATGTATCTGTACAGGGAGAGTCCGAGCTCGTCGGCCGAAGCCTTGCATACGGCGAGAGAGACGCCGAGCATCGCGTTTGCACCGAGACGGCTCTTGTTCTCGGTACCGTCGAGTTCGATGAGGAGCCTGTCGATATAGACCTGGTCTTCGGAATCGAGACCGATGACCTTGGGGGCGATCTCCTCGATCACGTTGTTCACGGCGACGGTCACGCCCTTGCCGTGGAAACGGCTGCTGTCGCCGTCACGCAATTCGAGGGCCTCCCTTTCGCCGGTTGATGCCCCGGAGGGGACCGCCGCCACACCGACGGCACCGGAGGCGAGCACGACCTCGACCTCGATGGTGGGGTTCCCCCTTGAATCCAGTATCTCTCTTGCATGAACGTCGATGATTTCTCCCATGTCAACCTCCGTTGTTTGATATCCTTAAATAATACTCGAGACCGGCAGGAAATTCAATCGGGCAGATATTGGTGCAACACCTTCTGCGCCCTGTCCTCGTCGATGGGCTTGTCCCTCAACTCGGCCCTCTGGGATATGAGTCTGAGGGTCGTCTCGAGATAAACCCTGAACTTGTGAGCCTTCTCGAACACCTTGTGGGCCCCGTGTGAGTCGAGCATGTCCGGCCCCAAGGACATGAACTCGCTGAAGAACCTCTGAAACTCCTCGTAGTCGTCATATCTGAGGAGCCTGAAGCTCAGACTCTCGAAGTAGAGCATATAGTCCTTCAAGGATTCAAATACCTTCTTACTCTTCCCGCTGTCTCCCATGCTGCCTTCGAACACTTCGAAAAACCTGCAGAGTATATAGACGTCATCCCTCAGCCTGAGGGACTGCTCAACCCTTGTTTCAAAGCTCGGAAATATCTCCGGCCCCATGATGTCGGGAGAAAAGTGCTGGGCAAGCTGAACAATGCACTGTTCCGTCAGGTTCCGGAATATCCCGTGACAGTTCTCCATCCTCCCCCTGACCTGAGCCGAAGAGGTCCTGAGCAACACGTCTCTCAACTCCTGCACATAGACCCTTTTCGACTCCATGGAGAACTGAAAGGCTATCGACTGCAGGACATCCCTCAGCTCCTTGTCGTCCATATCCTTCATCATGTCGTCGAGATAACTCACGAAGCTCCTTATCTCGGACCTGAGAAGCACGAGTATCAGGTATGCACAGTTGAGGGAAACCGTGCGGTCCGAGGAGAGGTCGATGTGACCCAGGTAGCGGAGGAACCTGAAGAGATATATGAAGACACCGGAGATCTCCCTCTTGTAGCTGCTGTCGCGGAGGGATTTCACGACCTCCTTTATACGGGCGTTGTCGATACTGTCGAACTCATGGTCAACCCCCTTCTTGAAGGGGTCGAAGATGCGGTTCTCCCTGATCTCCCTGCCCAGTATGTCGCCGAAGTTCTTGTATCCCGTGTATGATACGGCACTGCCTTTCAACAGGTCGTTTATGATGACTTTCAGGTTTATGAAAGAGTCATACAGGAGAAAGAGTGATTTCTCCGGCGTATCCTGCCTGTAGAGGCTCTCCCGCAAGAGGTCCCTCTTGCGGTCCGAGAGGAATTTCTGTTCGGCGAACTTCTGAAACCAGAATGCGTTCTTCTTGCTTTCCGGAATTATGAGCTCGAGTATGCCGAGGACCCGCAAGATAACGTCCCTCACAGACGAAAGCTCCGGGAAGAAGTTACGCACACCGTAGCTCTGCTCACTGATTGGAAGGTTCTCCGGGTTGAACGCCCTGTCCAGGGCACGCAGCAGGAGGTTGATCTCCGAGAAAAAACCCTTTTTCTTCTCTCTCACCTCCGAGAACCAGTCAGGTGACTTAATCTCTTCTATCATCACCCTCCACCCTATTTTTTAGGCTTCGGGACGTGAATGGCTTCCCCGTGGACATCTTCAGCAGCCTCCATAAGCCCCTCTGACAGGGTAGGATGGGCGTGAATGGTATCAGCTATGTCTCTGACCTTCAGTCCGGCCTTTATGGCGACTGCTGCTTCATGGACAAGGTCAGAGGCGTTCGGTCCTATGATGTGGACTCCGAGCAGCCTGTCTGTATCCTTCTCTGCGACAACCTTTACAAAACCCGCAATCTCGCCCATTGCATGGGCCTTGCCGAGCGCCCTGAACTGAAAGTGTCCCGTAACGTAGTTGATACCCTTGTCGGAGGCCTGATTCTCCCGGAGTCCCACGGAGGCGATCTCGGGTGATGTAAATATGGCCGCCGGCACGACCGAGTAGTCGATCTTCTTCTCTATTCCGCAGGCATTGTATGCCGCAACGATCCCTTCCTTGGACGCGACATGGGCGAGGAGTATTCCTCCGGTGACGTCACCTATGGCATATATGCCGTCGATGTTCGTCTCCATCTTCTCGTTCACCTCTATTTCACCCCGGCTTCCCTTCTTTACTCCTATCGCCTCAAGCCCTATGTTCTCCGTATTCAGCGACCTGCCGATCGAGACGAGCAGTTTTTCGGCTACAAGCTCCTTGCCTCCGGCGAGGCCCACATGTATACCGTCATGCTGTCCCTCGACCCTCTCGACCTTGACGCCGGTCATGAGCTTTATCTTTTTCTTCTTCAGTTCCTTCTCGAGCAGTTTCGATATCTCGGGGTCTTCCGTGGAAATCGCCCCCGGCATCATCTCGACCATGGTGACGTCGGTACCGAGTTCCCTGAATATGCAGGCGAACTCACACCCTATGACGCCGGCGCCAACGATGATCAGGCTCTTCGGGATGGCCTTTATGTTCAGTGCATCGTCACTCGATAGTATGTGCTCTCCGTCGAACGGGAATATGGGTATCTGGGCGGGTTTCGAGCCAGTGGCTATTATGATCTTGTCCGTCTCGACGATCTCGACGGAGCCGTCCTTCTTCTCCACCTCCACCTTCTCGGGAGAGAGGAGCATGCCCTTGCCTTCTATGAGGTTCACACCCCAGCTCTTGAAGAGCGACCGTATGCCCTTGACCTGTGTTGAGACGACCTTGTCCTTCCTCTCCATTATCCTTGAGAGGTTGGGGACGATCGTTCCCGACACGTCCACGCCGTACTCTCCGAGCTTTTTAGCCTTGTGTATTGCCTCAGCGGATGCAACGAGGGCCTTCGTGGGGATGCACCCCCTGTTCAGGCACGTCCCGCCGACCTCCGTATCCTCCACGACCGTAACCTCTGCCCCGAGCTGGGCGGCCTTCAAGGCTGCAACATAGCCGCCGGGACCTGCACCAAGGACCAGAAGCCTCATTTCGCCTCCTCTTCGATGTATCTCTCATAGTCAGCACTGTCAAGGAGGTCGTCAAGCTCGGAGGGATCCGACAGCTCGACCACAGCGATCCAACCTTTGCCATACGGGTCTTCGTTGATTATCTCGGGTGATTCCTCAAGGTCCTCGTTAACCTCTATTATCGTTCCGGATACGGGGGCTATCACCGAAGAGGTCGCCTTGGTGGACTCGATCTCGGAGAACTCGGAATCCTTTGCTATATCGGCATCCACCTCTGGCAGGTCAATGTATACGATATCTCCAAGTGAATCCTGTGCGTAGTCCGTTATACCGACGGTCACCTTCTTGCCAGAAACCCTGACCCACGTATGTTCCTTGTGGTACTTGAGATCGTCCGGAAAGTTCATTTACTGCCTCCTTCAAGTTTATTCTTTAACCTGTAAGACAGGCTGAGCGATTGTTTTTCATAGCATAGGTTTTTACCCTTTGTCAACTGCAGGCCGATGTCGGTCCCGTCTCCGTCTGCCATTTATCGTCCAGCAGGGCGTTAATCTTGAATTCGTGTTCCGGTTACAGCCGGTGCCGGGGTGGTCTGCTCACTGTTCCTGAAGTCTGCCGACATCGACAAAGCCGGAAGCCAGGCGGTTCACCACGGCGAGCAGGCTGAGCCGGTTCAGCCTGACACGTTCATCACTGTCCATCACGAGCACATTGTCGAAGAAGTCGTTTATCGCATCCCTCAGACCGCCTATGGACAGCAGGGCACCGAGGTAGTCGAACCGTTCGGTCGCCTCCCTGACTTCCCGGGCCGTCTTGCCCGCTTTTTCAAAGAGGATCCTTTCTGCATCGTGCCTGAAGAGGCTTTCGTCGACCTCGGATGGAAGGGTTTCATCACGGCCCTTCAGTATATTGAAGACCCTCTTGAGTGCGATCAGTGTCTCGTTATACCCAGGCTCCCGCTTGAACGACTCCACGGCGTCCATTATCTCCTTCACCCTCGAAAGGGGAATCGCTCTCGCCCTCTCTATCACAGCCTGTACCGTATCATGTGCATATCCCTCGGAGGCAAACAGGGGCTCAAGCCTGTGGATGAGGAACCCGAGGACCTCCTCCTTGACGGCTTCCGTATCAGGGATGTCCGGGAGCCCCTCGATCGCAGTCTGCACGAGATCTTCGAGACCCAGGGGGAATCCCCTGTTTATGAGGACGGATATGATACCGAGGGCCTGCCTCCTGAGGGCGAACGGGTCTTCAGAACCGCTCGGCTTGAAGCCTATGGAAAAGAACGCAACCACGTTGTCTATGCGGTCTGCGATGCTCAGCACAGCACCCGTATCAGTGGACGGCAGCTCTCCGGCAGCATGAGAGGGCAGATACTGTTCATAGATCGCCTCCGCAACTTCGGGGTCTTCACCCCAGTGAAGGGCGTAGTACTTCCCCATCAGGCCCTGCAGCTCCGGGAACTCCCGCACCACACCGGTTACAAGGTCCGACTTCGAGAGCAGGGCGGCCCTCTCTATCCTCTCCGATGCATGAGGCACGAGCTCCGCGAGCCTGCCGGCCACCCCGCGGACCCTCTGCACCTTGTCATATAGGCTGCCGAGCCTTTCCTGGAAGGTGACTCTCTTGAGGTCTTCCAGCCTGTCGCCGAGCGGCCTCTTCAGGTCGTCGTCATAATAAAACCTCGCATCCTCGAACCTCGCCCTTATGACCTTCTCTGCCCCGCTCCTGACGGCCTCCTCGTTTTCACGTCCCGTGTTGCCTATGACCACAAACCTGTCGAGCAGAGCCCCGCTTTCGTGTTCGAGGGCGAAGTACTTCTGATGATCCCTCATGACCGTGACCAGGAGTTCCTTGGGAAGCCTCAGGTACTCCTCCGGGAAACGGCACAGGACGGCGGTGGGATACTCTACAAGAAAGGTCACGGTCTCGAGCAGCGCCTCATCCTCAACCACGCTGCCTCCGGCCTCCGTTGAGAGTTTCACCAGCGCCTCCCTTATCTCCGACTTCCGCTTCTCATGGTCGGCGATCACGAAATTGTCTTCGAGCACTCTCAGGTATTCTCCGGCACTGCGAAGATCAAGCGGCCCCGGACTCAGGAACCTGTGACCGAACGTCCGTCTGCCGCTCTTCAGCCCGTCCATCTCGAACGGAACGACCTCACCGTCCATGACGGCAAGCAGCCAGTGCACGGGCCTCACGAACCTGAAACTGCCCACACCCCATCTCATCGACTTCGGAAAGCGCAGAGACACGGCGATATCCTTGAGTATGCCCGGCAGGAGATCCCTCACGGGCCTTCCCTCTCTCTCTATTATTGCAACCGCATACTCTCCCTTACCCTTCTTCTCAACCCTCAGGCTCTCGACGTCGACCCCCTGGGATCTTGCAAACCCGACAGCTGCCTTCGTGGGGGCTCCGTTTTCGTCAAACGCGACATTCCTTGGCGGACCGAAGACGACCTCTCTCACGCTCGACTGCCTCTCCGGCAGCCCCTTGACCGTCAGACACAGCCTCCTTGGCGTAGCGTAAGCATGTATCTCGCTGAACTCCACGGAGAGTCCCCTCAGCATCTCCTCGCAGAGATTCTCCATCTGCTTGATCGCTCCGGGCAAAAACCGCGCTGGCACCTCCTCAACCCCTATCTCAAAGACGAGGGAACGATCGTTCAGGGCCGCAGGCTGCTCTTCGGCGGCGGGCGATTCCTCCGACTCCGTTTCAACATCCCAGCCCCCAACCCTCAGCTTCCGGAGGGGAAAGCCCATCTCCTCGCGCTGCCGAAGATACGACTCAGCAGCGAGTTTTGCCAGGCCCCTGACCCGCGCCATGTACCCGGTCCTCTCCGTCACCGAGAAAGCCCCCCTTGCATCGAGCAGATTGAAGACATGGGAGCATTTCAGGCAGAACTCGTATGCCGGAAGCACGAGACCGAAGCCTGTCAGCCTCTTCGCCTCCCTCTCGAAATCATCAAACAGCCTCCTGAGGAGATCCGTATCCGCATAGTCGAAGTTGAACCTGGAAAACTCCACCTCCTCACTGTGATGAAGCTCTCCGTATCTTATGCCGTCAGCCCACTGGATGTCGAAAACGCTCTCGACCCCCTGGAGGTACATCGCGATCCTCTCGAGCCCGTAGGTTATCTCTACGGAGACTGGGTGGAGGTCGATGCCGCCCACCTGCTGAAAGTACGTAAACTGTGTGATCTCCATCCCGTCAAGCCACACCTCCCAGCCGAGCCCCCACGCCCCGAGGGTGGGCGATTCCCAGTCGTCCTCCACGAACCTTATGTCGTGTCCGGCGGGATCGAGCCCGAGTGTCCTGAGGCTCTCGAGGTAGAGATCCTGGCTGTCAGCCGGTGAGGGCTTGATTATGACCTGATACTGGTAGTAGTGTTGAAGCCTGTTGGGGTTCTCGCCGTAACGGCCGTCCGTGGGTCTGCGCGAGGGCTCAACGTAGGCGGCCCTCCAGGGTTCCGGCCCCAGCACCCGCAGAAAGGTTGCGGGATGGAAGGTCCCGGCTCCCACCTCCATGTCGTAAGGCTGAAGCAGGAGGCAGCCCTTCTCGGCCCAGTACCTGTTCAGATTCATTATTATTTCCTGAAAATACATGCGGTCACCAAAAGAATCTAAATATAATTCAAGCACATCCCTTTTGTCAATTTGATGAAACGGCAGTGCGAACCGGCCGGAGACAGCCCGGATCCACGACGCTCGGGAGTCCCTGTCCCGACCGCACTGCAGCAGGCATCGGTTTGTACTTTTGTCTCAGCCGTTATGTTATGCTATTAGGGAATTCAGCCAAGAAAAAAACAAACCGGAGGCAATATGAAAACACTATCAAGCATCTTTTTAGTCCTGCTGGTCCTGGCAGGCTGCTCGAGGTCACCCGTCGACAACAAGACTTCCGCTTCGGATTACATCGCAAAGGTAGACGGCTCCTACATCATGGAGAAGGACCTGAAGAAACAGTTCAAGGCCCTGCCCGACTTCATGAAGGCGATCTACAACAACACGGAAGGCGTCAAGAAGCTCACGGACGAACTCGTCAAGAAAGAGCTCATCTATCTGGAGGCAAAGAAACAGGGGCTCGACAAGTCCCCCGCATACAAGGAAAAGCTCGAGGAGTTTCAGAAACTGAGCCTGATAAGCATGCTGCTCACAAAAGAGATCGAGGACAAGGTGGGGGTTACCGACGAAGAAGTGAAGAAGTACTACGACACCCATCCCGACGAGTTCTCCACGGACCGTGCAAGGGCCAGCCATATACTCGTAAAGACAAAGGAGGAAGCCGACAGTCTGTTGAAGAGGATCAGGGCGGGAGAGGACTTCGCCGCCATAGCAAAGAAGAACTCCATAGACAAGGGCTCCGCATCCAAAGGCGGAGATCTCGGTTTCTTCGGAAGGGGACAGATGGTCCCGGAGTTTGAGAAGGCCGTCTTTTCCATGAAGAAGGGCGCCGTGAGCGACCCCGTGAAGACCCAGTTCGGCTATCACATCATAAAGCTGACGGACCTGAAGAAGGGACAGAAGATAGGCTACGACAAGGTGAAAGACGACCTGTCGAAGAGGCTGCTCAGGGAGAAACGGCGTGCGGCCTTCGACAGTTACATCGAGAAACTGAAGGGCTCCTACTCCGTGGAGATAAAAGACGACAGACTTAAGGACATAAAGCTGGCAGACTGAAAAAAACGTCTTCAAGAAAAGAGCCTCGATGACGGCATCCGGCATCGGGGCTTTTTTTAAGCATGCATCACCGAGACGGTGAGACGACATATCGACAACTCATGGCATCATCATGGAAGCTCATGGCGGAAACATATACCGTTTTGCGGAAACGCTGAGAATCCCGGAAAGAAAGGTGGCGGACTTCAGCGCCTCGATCAATCCGTTGGGCGTCTCCAGGAAGGTAAAGGCTGAACTGAGGAAGCACCTGAAACACCTCGACAACTACCCTGACCCGGACTGCCGGCGCCTCAGGCGGCATCTCTCGAGGCATCTCGGCATCCCCGACAAAAACATGGTCTGCGGAAACGGAAGCACCGAGCTCATCTATCTCGCTGTGCGGGCGCTAGGCCCCGAGAAGGTACTGCTCCCCTTCCCCACCTTCTCCGAATACGAAAGGGCCGTTACCACCTCGGGGAATGCCCCTGGCACGTCGATCAGGTTCTTGTCCCTCAAGGAGGAGGATGACTTCGGCATCGACGCCGACAGCTTCATCGATGCGATGCAGGGGTGCCACATGGCATTCCTGTGCAACCCGAACAACCCCTCGGCTCAACTGCTCCGCAGGGAGGAGGTCCTGAGGATCGCCTCGGCAGCAAGGGAGCTGAAGTGCTTTCTGGTCGTAGACGAGGCGTTCATGGATTTCATCCCGGGGGAAAGCGTTTCAACCGAGGCTCCCGGAAACCCCTACCTGGTGGTACTCAGGTCGATGACCAAGTTCTACGCCCTGAGCGGCTTACGCCTCGGCTTCGCCATAGCGGCGGACGAGACGGCCGGGAGGCTTCTGATGCACAAAGAGCCCTGGACGGTCAACAGCCTCGCACAGCGGGCCGGCGTTGTCGCTCTCAAGGACGGGGCATACAGGAAGGCCACACTGGAGTACATCCGCAAGGAGAAAAACTTCATCGAGAAGGGGCTGAAAGGAACCGGAATCCACTTCTATCCCTCCCCCGTCAACTTCTACCTCCTGAAACACGAGAGGGCTCAAGAGATCCTGCAGGTCCTGGGCAGGGAGGGAATCCTCGTCAGGGACTGCAGCAACTTCAGGGGGCTCGACGGGAGCTTCTTCCGCATCGCCGTAAAGTCTCACAGGGACAATGCATTCCTGATCAGGACACTGAAGAAGATACTCTGACTCATGTACGCTGCAGGGCGTGAGAACGCCTCACGGCGCTCAACGCTTCTGAAGGGCGGAACGTTTTTATGGCGGTCCCAACGGGAGTCGAACCCGTGTTACCGACGTGAGAGGCCGGCGTCCTGGACCACTAGACGATGGGACCACGCTCGATACCGCATACCGTCACTCTTGGATGCTGATGGCTGGGGAGAGAGGATTCGAACCCCTACAAGCAGATCCAGAGTCTGCCGTCCTGCCGTTAGACGACTCCCCATCCTCAAGAGCTACCGTATTATTCTAAAGATTATGCCCCCGGCTTGTCAACTTGCGCCGGCACCGGAGCGTGAATTGCTGACATCGCTTGATTCCTGTTAAAATATAAGCCACTTGCGGCATCTTTCCACGAGCCTGTTTCATGAGATTGCTATGCATGTGAAATCGTATAAGGGATAAATATAAGGAGGGGGTATGCCACATCAGAAGATTCTTGCCTTTGTTCTCGCAGGCGGTAAGGGAGAGAGACTCTTCCCGTTGACGGCCTTTCGTTCAAAACCTGCAGTGCCGTTCGGGGGACGTTACAGGATAGTGGACTTTGTCCTGAGCAACCTCGTAAACTCACAGATATTCTCCATCTATCTGCTGGTTCAGTACAAGTCACAGTCGCTCATCGAGCATATCAGGCAGCACTGGGTGATGTCACCCATCGTGAGGGATCACTTCATCGCCGTGGTGCCTCCGCAGATGAGAATGGGACCGGAGTGGTTTCAAGGGACTGCGGACGCCATCCTTCAGAACATCAACCTCATCACTCAACAGAACCCGAGGCTGGTCGTGGTGTTCGGAGCCGACCACATCTACAGGATGGACATCCGGCAGATGATAGACTTTCACCTCGAGAACAACGCCGACGTGACAGTGGCTGCGCGTCCGGTCCCCATAGAGGAGGCGTCGTCGTTCGGGGTTATCCAGACAGACGAAGACAACAGGATAATCGGGTTTCAGGAGAAGCCCAAAGAGCCGGCACACATGGTCTCCGACCCCACGAGGGCCTATGTCTCCATGGGGAACTACATATTCAGCAAGGACGTGCTCATAAACGCACTTGTCGAGGCACAGCAGAAAAAGCATCACGACTTCGGCGCACACATACTGCCGGACCTCGTGAAGTCCGGAAAGCTCTTCGCCTACGACTTCGCAACGAACGTAATTCCAGGCACGAAACCATATGAAGAGACCGGATACTGGAGGGATGTAGGCACCATCAAGGCGCTCTTCGATGCACACATGGATATGCTCGGAGAAGAACCGCTGTTCGAACTCAACAACCTTCAGTGGCCCATATACCCGTCCGGTCAGAAGGCCCCGGCCTCGAAAATCCTTAACGCCGAGATAGTCAACAGCATGATCTCCGAGGGGGTGACCATAAAGAATGCAGTAATAAAAAACTCGGTGATACGGACCGGCGTGGTCATCGAAGAGGATGTGGTCGTCGAGGACTCCATACTGATGGACAACTCCGTTCTGAAGAAGGGATGTCACCTGAAGGGGGTCATCGTCGACAAGCTGAACAGCATAAAGGAGGGCTCCCGTATCGGGTTCGCCGCAGAGGATGAGAGGTTCGGCCTCCATGTCGATCCTTCGGGCATAAGGGTTATTCCTCGAAGGGGCTGGAGGGACGGCCAGTAGGAAGACTCCGCATCCTGCCGCCGGGATCAGAGGAAACATATGCTCTTGTGGATCGGCTTCGTGCTATGCACATCATTGATCGTTTACTCGGGGTCCAAGCTCTCGAAATACGGAGACATAATCGCCGAAAAGACCGGGCTAAGCAGGACCTGGATCGGGCTCATCCTGATCGCTTCCGTCACATCCCTGCCTGAACTCGTTACAGGCATAAGCTCCGTCACATATACAGACGCGCCGGATATCGCGGTCGGCGACATACTCGGAAGCTGTGTGTTCAACATGCTGATCCTTGCAATCCTCGACGCCGTATACCGTCCAATGCCTATATCGGCGAAGGCCCATGAAGGACACATCCTGTCTGCCGGATTCGGGCTCCTGCTCATCGCAATGGTCACGATGAGCCTCTTCCTCGGCGCCTCACTGGACCCGATCGGCTGGATCGGCCCCTATACCCTGCTGATCATCGTCATATACTTTACGGCGATGAGGAGCGTATTCTATTACGAAAAGAGAAAGATCGCCGCTTTCATGAAGGAGACCGCCGAAAGGGTTCCAAGATACGAGGACATAACTACGCGGATCGCCATAATCCACTACACCATAAATGCAGCGGCGGTCATCGTCGCAGCGGTCTTTCTCCCGGAGATCGGCAAGGGAATCGCTGAGACGACCGGCCTGGGGCAGACATTTGTCGGCAATATCTTCATCGCCCTCTCCACCTCGCTGCCGGAGGTTGTGGTCTCGATGGCGGCCGTCAGGATAGACGCAGTGGACATGGCCATAGGCAACCTCTTCGGCAGTAACATATTCAATATATTCATCCTGGCCATCGACGACATCTTCCTCACCAAGGGCCCCATACTGACATATGCCGATACCGGTCATATGATATCAGCCCTGTCGGCCATCACCATGACGACCATTGCAATCATAGGGCTGACTTACCGTTCAACACGGAAACCCCTCTTCATAGCCTGGGACTCGCTCGGGATACTGCTGGTGTACATAATCAATCTCATGCTTCTATACGCAAGCATATAGAGCGCAACGACCGTGGGCCGGACGCCTTTAGTATTGACAAAAAATCTTTTGAGTACCTATACTTTTAAGAAGCAGCAGGCATCACCAAAAAGAATGCAGGCTGATGTTCGGTGCATATCCAGGCCTGACGAGGGATTCGGTGGACGAGCAACTCGAAGAACTTTACAATGAGGGCATGCGGCTGTTCGAGGAGGGGAAATACTCTGAAGCGGAACCGATCCTGAAAGAGGTTCTGAAGGAAAAGCCTGATTATGCAGATGTGCTGCACAGCCTCGGCGTCATATCCTACCTCAAGGGCGAACTGAAAGAGGCCGTGGATTGCTTTGAAAAGGCACTGAAACTCAATCCCCGATATACAGAGGCATCCCTGAACCTCGCCATAACCTACAATGACCTCGGAGAGTTTCAGAGGGCGCAGGAAGTCTTTTCCATTGCTGCACAGGTGGCGCATCCGGTTCCGGGCACACTCGATCCGTTCGTTGCCGGCAAGCTCGCAAACGAGCACTACAAGATCGGCAACATATATCTCGATTTCGGCATGGACGACGAGGCCATAGAGGAGTACAGGAAGGCCCTCAAGCTCTCGCCCAGGCTTCCCGACGTGCATACGAAACTCGGCATAGCACTCAGGAACAAGGAGAGGTTCGAAGAGGCGATCGTGCACTTCAATTCAGCGAAGGAGATCAATCCATCCTACGGCCAGGCCTGGATACAGCTCGGCATAACCTACTACATGAAAGGACTCACCGGCCTTGCAATCGAGGAGTGGGAAAAGGCATTCGAGCAGAATCCCAAACTGAAAGAAGCAAAACACTATCTCCAGCTTATAAAAAAAGAGGAACAGAAATAGAAGTCATGGCTGCCGACGGCAGACGGTCGACGACCGTTGCAAGAGATTCTTCCCTCCTGCGAATAAAGGACCTGAACATCCACTTCAGAAAAAGGGGCGGGCCCTCTGCGGCCGTTTCAGGGCTCGAACTCGAGATCAGGCACGGCGAGACATTCGGGCTTGCCGGAGAGAGCGGCTGCGGCAAGAGCATCACGGCCCTGTCAATAATGGGACTGCTTCCGGCCTCTGCCCGCGCCACCGGGAAAATACTCTTCAGTCCTCGAGACAGGGAGGAGGTGGATCTCCTCAGCCTCGACAGTGCCGCGTTGCGTTCCGTCAGGGGCAAGGAGATCGGAATGGTCTTCCAGGAACCGATGACATCGCTCAATCCGGTCTTCACCATCGGATACCAGGTCGCAGAGGTCCTGACCACACACGAAGGACTGTCCGCAAGGGCAGCAACCGAGAAGGCCGTGGAGCTCCTGCGTCTCGTCCACATTCCATCGCCTGAACGACGGATAAAGGACTATCCCCATCAGCTGTCCGGAGGCATGCGCCAGAGGGTCATGATCGCGATGGCCGTTGCATGCAATCCATCGCTGCTCATAGCCGACGAGCCCACGACTGCGCTCGACGTAACGATCCAGGCCGAGATACTGAACCTTCTGGTAGACATAAAAGAGAACCGGGGAATGTCGGTTCTGCTGATAACTCATGACCTTGCGATAATATCCGAGAACGCAGACAGGGTGGCCGTCATGTATGCCGGAAGGATCGTGGAGATAGCCCCGGTTGATTTGCTCTTCAGGAAACCGGCGCATCCTTACACACAAGGTCTGCTCCAATCGCTTCCGGTGGCAAGGAACATCCAGTTGAAACCCATCCCGGGATCGGTGCCGGCACCTGACGAACTGCCGCCCGGGTGCAAGTTTTCGCCGAGATGCGCTTACAGGACCGGCGCATGTGACACCGAAGAGCCGCAGCTGCGCATGATAGAGCAGGACCACGGCACCAGGTGCATCAGGGCGGAGGAGATCGTCCGACAGGGGGCGACATGGAACTACTGAGGACCGAGAACCTCTGCAAATACTACGACGTCAAGTCGGGCGTCTTCGGCAAGACAAAGACCCTGAAGGCCGTCGACGGCATCAGCATCTCCGTCGATTCCGACAGGGTGTTTGCCGTAGTCGGTGAAAGCGGCTGCGGCAAGTCGACACTTGCAAGGCTGATACTGCGGCTGAGCACGCCCACTGCCGGCAAGGTCTTCTTCAAGGGCAACGACATACACGGGGTAAGAGGTCGGGAGCTGAAAAGCTTCAGGAAGTCGGTTCAGGTGGTGTTTCAGGACCCGTTCGCATCGCTCAACCCGAGGATGACCATATTCGCCATCCTTGCCGAACCCCTGGTGATCCACAACATCGCGCGCAAAAAGGACCTGAGGGGACGTGTTTCGGAGCTGCTCGAGACCGTCGGGCTGAAGCCGGAGCACATGAACCGCTATCCGCACGAGTTCAGCGGCGGCCAGCGGCAGAGGATATGTATAGCACGGGCCTTGGCCCTGTCACCTGAACTCATCGTGGCCGACGAGCCGCTGTCATCGCTCGATGTCTCGATTCAGGCACAGATTCTGAACCTGCTCGGTGACCTGAAGAGGGAGAAAAAGCTGTCGTTCGTTTTCATCAGCCACGACCTCAACGTCGTCCATTACTTCGCCGACACCGTGGCTGTCATGTATCTTGGAAAGGTCGTCGAAGAGGCTGATGCCGAAACGATATTCGACGATCCGCGACATCCCTATACAGAGATGCTCCTGGAGGCCATACCTAGGGTACGGGTCGCCCGGGAAGAGACCGTGCAGAGAAGAAGGCGCCCCGGAACCGTCGGCAACGGCACTCAGGGAGTTGCAGAGGCTCCACCCCTCGGCTGCCTGTTTTATCCGAGGTGTCCGCGGAGGATGTCCCTGTGCAGCACCGAGACTCCAGGGCTGCGAGAGTCCGGGGGCAGAAAGGTCGCCTGTCATCTGTATTGACATGAGGATCATCGCGAGGGAAAGGAAAAACCGCTGAAATCAAGCAACAATAGACCGAGTGAGGAGTCAAGGAGAGAGACAAGAGATGAAAAACACGGAAAACAGAGAGGAGAAAGGGGCCAGGCTCAATGAACTGAAGCGGCACATCTTCTACGAACTGCTCGACCTTGCGGGCAGGGTCTTCGTCGTGGTCAGGAAGGCCGAGGGTGTCGTCATCGGCAAGCGGGGTTTTCTTCCGGAAGAAGAGGAGAAAGGCCTCGTGCTCGTCTTCAACAGCAGGATGAATTTCACCTGGGATGAACACGGGATTGATGCCAGGCTCGTCTTCGGGACGACGCCGGAGCACTGCATAATCCCGGCCGAACACGTAATAGGGGTCTACAGCCCTGAACTGGACACACAGTTCCTGTGTCTTACCGAACCCCGTCAGGATGAAGCCGCCGAGGAGCCAACGGAGGAGAGGCGCACGGAAGCCGGGGAGGCGAAGGTCGTCAAGGTGGACTTCCGCAGAAAAAAGACGTGAGGATTTCCTGTAATACCGTCTGATGACCGGTGCAAGTCCCTATCCGACAGATTATGACTTCTTGCCGGACTCACGATCACTTTCTTGCGCGAAGCCCCGCACGGCAAGTGCGGCGGCCGATCAGAAGAAATACCGATGATGCGTAGAACGGAGGATAAAGTTCCAGAGTGAGTACTCCATCGAGATGAGACCGCAGACCGGAATCCTGTAGTTGCCGACGATCCTGTAGAACATCTTTGCAGCGCCGGAGTAGAAGCTCAAGCTCAGAAGACGCCTCTTGAACGCCTCGGGGTAGAAGCTCTGATAGAAAAGTATCTTGTCCGCAGCCTTCTTGTATGCATTTATGGATATCTGTGTCTTCTCGACTTCCTCTTTCAGAACGTCTATTACCCTTACGAGGTCGCCGGGATCATCGAAGTACTTCTCAGGATCAACAAAGCCGGTAAGCATCTTCGACAGGTACTCTATCTGGAGGAACTTCTCCTTTACGTCTACATCGGCCTCCTCGCATACCTTGACGATGTAATACTTGAAGAACTTTTCAGGGTCTATCCTCTCCGTAACCCGGTTCATACCGATAACCTCCTGATATTGTATATATCGGAAGTTAAAAGGAATTCTTTAATTTTATTATACAGGATTCACGTCACCGACTTCCATCCGCCCGCTCTCCCACCGGAAGGGGACGGATGGAAAAAACCCGTCCGTAACAGCCGCATCAGCCAAATGGACGCACACGGGAACAGTTCAATAATTTGACATTTCACGGGACCTTTTAGTAGGCTAATATGTTCGGGGCGTAGCGCAGTCTGGTTAGCGCACCTGCCTTGGGAGCAGGGGGTCGGTGGTTCGAATCCACTCGCCCCGACCATTACCGGATGACGGGACGGAGTACGGATGCGCCTGTAGCTCAGCAGGACAGAGCAACTGACTTCTAATCAGTGGGTCGGGGGTTCGAATCCTCCCAGGCGCGCCACCTGAAACCCATAGCATGCAAGGCTTTTGGGGGTTTTAAGAGTGAAACCCAAGAGTAAATATAAATCTATCATGTGACTACAAGTGACTACACTATAACAGAATCGAAAATTCCCCATTCACCAACACTGAGAACTGTTGAATCAACCCTGGTAAAATCAGATAACCTTACTTTAACTATGCTGCTCTGAGCTGCGCCAGGCGATTCGTATGTCATGCAATAAATAAAGCCTTGCTCGGAATCAATCACAATTGATTCAAGACCATTTTCTCCTGTTTCAAGAACAAGAACATCAGCAAGTGAGAAATCAGACAGTCTTATTTTCAATAGTTTGCCGGGGTTGGTGTTTGTACCGAAATAGGCAAATCCGGCATCAATATCAATAGCTGCTCCTGAATACAATTGATAATCGACTGTATCACCAAGCTTTAACGCCCCATCAGAACTAAAATCTGACAGGTTAATTTTTTGAATTTGAGCGTTAAAACTATCATCACCTCCAAAATAC
>JAADGG010000083.1 GCA_013152485.1 Nitrospirota bacterium
GTGCGGATGAGAGTCTTCTGTGATACAATCCTGCGTCCGGATCGATCAACAATATACGGTATCTGCCGTCCAAGGCGTGGGGTGAGTTCATTAATGTACCCTCTGCTTCCTTCCTTAACGGCCATGTTTGTAGAGCCGGTTGTTTGTTTCAGCGGAATGGTATTAAGGATAGCATGGATATTGAGAGGAATTCAATATTTTGCCGGGAGTGTATGGAAACAGCGTGTTCGTGATGACGGCCTGGTTGAAGTGTTCCTGTCCGGTGCATTGCGTAGGTGGGAAGTTAAAGTTTTCCGCTGCATGTCCGATATATTGCTTTGAGAGCAGACGATACCAAGGTCCGGAAAGGAGGTGACGAGATCCAGATGTCAGGCTGTTGACCACGGGTATCTCTATCAAGCCCGGGGCGGCGGTCAGGTGAAAGGGCCGTTAGACTGTCTTTCAGCGCTTTACGATAGCCGGATGCTATCAGAAACGAGAACATTACACGGAGGTAAAGAGAATGGCTTTGATAATCAACACCAACGCAGCATCTCTGGTTGCACAGAGAAACCTTGCAGTCAACAACTCAGCACTCGGTAAATCAGTACAGAGGCTGTCTTCAGGTTTGAGGATCAACTCGGCAGCCGACGATGCAGCAGGACTCTCCATATCGGAGAAGTTGAATGCCCAGATCAGGAGCATATCGGTCGCCATAAGAAACGCTCAGGACGGTGTCAGTCTTGCGCAGGTCGCAGAGGGTGGCTTGTCAGAGATCGGCAGTATCCTTGCCAGGATGAGGGAGTTGGCAGAGCAGGCAGCCAACGGTACACTCGGCGACACGGAGAGGTCCGCGCTGGACAATGAATACTCCCAGCTGATAAACGAGATCGACCGGATATCGAATGTCACGGAGTTCAACGGGATCAAGCTCCTTGACGGTTCCAAGAGTTCAGCTGGCGTAACCCTTCAGGTCGGGTTCCAGAACACAACGAACGACAGGATCACATTCTTCTCCGGGGTAGCAGCCACAGACACATCCAAGCTCGGTCTCACCGGCATATTCGGAACCATATCTTCAGCAGCAAACGCACAGTCGGCCCTCACGCAGATCGACTCCGCCATAACCACAGTGGCACAGAGGAGGGGCACCCTCGGTGCGATCCAGAACAGGCTCGACTCGACCGTGTCCAACTTGAGGGTTGCTTCAGAAAACCTTACGGCAGCCAACTCGCGCATCAGAGACGCTGATTTCGCTTATGAGACGGCACGGTTTACCAGGAACCAGATACTCGTTCAGGCCGCGACTTCGATCCTGGCACAGGCCAATGTGCTGCCGCAGAATGCCCTGCAGCTTTTGAGGTAGCGTTTTCATAGTGGACGGTTTCCTGTTGAAACCGTCCACGTTCATTCAGGTACAGGATTATGATTGTTAACAACAATAATAATAGGATGGTTTTTCATTTCAGCCAGTCCAGGGACAAGCCCGGAGAAGCCGAAGCCAAGCCCTTGGATGTGAACAACAGGGCCAACCCCACCAAACGTGGTGATACTGACGCAGGTAAAACGAAGGTCGGGAATGAAGCGATGGTGGAGAAGTTCATGAACAGGGCGGTCCGCCTCGAGGTCGAGAAGGATTTGCACAGGGTCATAATCAAGCTTATCGATAAAAAGAGCGGTGAGGTCATACGGCAGATACCTCCTGAAGAGCTTGTAGAACTTGCCAAGAAGATGAAGGAGAGAGAAGGTATATTCCTTCGCAAGGAGGTTTAGAAATGTCAGTCATAGCTTCGGTTGGCCTGTCTTCGGGAATAAACTACGACCAACTGATTACCAACCTGATGAACATACAGAGGCAGCCGTTGTACAGGCTGCAGAACAGGCAGGCGGACTACAACGACAAGATAAGTGTTTACAATGAACTGTCGTCGAAACTGTCGGCATTCAAGACTGCTGCCGATAACCTCAAGTCGGCAAGCAACTTCTATGCAAAAACGTCGTCTGTGAGTGATACAAACGTCATCGATGCCACTGTGAGTAATTCAGCGGCGGCAGGAAACTACTCGATAAGCATAACCTCTCTTGCTTCAGAGGAGAAAGAGGTGCACAGCGGTCTTGCATCGTCAACTACCGTTGTGAACGACAGCGGGGCAGACCAGTACTTTCAGTACACCTATGCCGGCACTCAGCGTACCATTACAGTCGCCGACGGCACTACACTTGAAGGAATCAGGGATCTGATAAACAACGACTCCGGCAATCCCGGGGTTACAGCGACGATATTGTTCGACGGCTCATCCTACAGACTCGTCTTGACCGGTGACGACACGGGAAGCACGAACACCATCACGATCGATTCCGGTACGACGATAGACGGTGTGAATACCACGGCAGACCTTACAAGCACGGCCTTCACAGAGACGAAAACAGCCGCTGATGCGAGTTTCAGTGTGGACGGCGTCTCCATGACCAGAAGCTCGAATACCGTTACTGATGCCATGACCGGAGTCACGCTTACGCTCAAGGGAACAGGTTCTGCCACTCTCTCGGTGACCAATGACATATCCACCATAAGCCAGAACATTCAGTCTTTTGTGGATGCGTACAACGACATCGTCTCCTATGTCTCCACCAACTCGGCATACGATGCAACCACCAGAACCGGAGAGCCCCTGTTCGGGGAGTCGACGGCGCGGAATATA
Organism: Nitrospirota bacterium; assembly: GCA_013152485.1. GTDB lineage: Bacteria > Nitrospirota > Thermodesulfovibrionia > Thermodesulfovibrionales > JdFR-85 > BMS3Bbin07. The sequence continues at coordinate 2,682 of JAADGG010000083.1, forward strand.
CTGAACAGGTTGAGCAATATCATCGTGAGCAGGGTGGCGGGGCTTCCGGAAGACCTGAGGGCTCTTTCCCAGATAGGGGTATCCACCAACAGGGATGGAACCCTTAGCCTGGACACGAGCACGCTAAGCAGCAAGCTGTCGACGTCCCTCGGGGACGTGGAAAACCTCTTTACCGACAGCGCGGCGGGAATTGCCGTCCAGATATATGACTACATCGACAATGCCACCGATTCAATCGACGGAACCATCACTATCAGGATCAACGGACTTGAAACACTCGTAGACGACATAGCGGATGACGTTACAGAACTGGAGGCCAAGCTGAGCAGGGCCGAGGAGAGGCTCAGGCGACAGTTTGCCGCCCTCGAAGCACTCCTTTCCGGAATGACGGCCCAGAGTACTTTCCTGAGCAACCTGACAAATGTGTTGAACCAGTAAGAATTAAGGAGGTAGGAATGAAACAGGCTTTGGAGTACAGAAAAACGGAGGTCAATACGTCTGACAATGTCAGAATCGTCTCTTTGCTGTATGATGGTGCAATCAACTTCATCAAGATAGCACGTACGAGACTCGAAGAAGGAGACATCGCCGGCAAGGGCCTCTTCGTCGGCAAGGCAACCGGCGTTGTGGCGGAGCTGTCGAGTTCACTCAACATGGAGGCAGGTGGTGAGATAGCCGGAAACCTCAAGAGGTTGTACGATTACATACTCGACAGGCTGCTCTATGGAAATATGAACAATGATGCGGTGGCATTTGATGAGGCGGAGAAGGTTCTCGATATTCTCAGGAGCGCATGGAAAGAGATAGAGACGAGAAAGCCTCATGCTCCGGTACCCGCAGACAATGCCAGGATGGAGCTCAGGGCATGAACGCGAAGGTTCTCGATCTCTGCAGGGAGATCCTCGACCTTGCCGAGGCGCAAAGGGCCGCTGTTTTGAATGCGAGGTTCGATGAAGTTATTCTGCTGCAGGAGAAACGTCAGAGGGTCATGGAAAGGATTCAAAGTTTTGACGGCCCAGGGTCGGCCTATAGTCATTTTGACGCATCAGCGGAAAAACGTGACCGGGTGAAGGAAGAATTTTCCTGCAGCTTGAACATGACCGTGAGGAAAATCCTCTCGATCGACAAGGAGATAAAGCAGACACTCCATCAGGAGTTGTTTGACCTGATCGAAAAGATGGAGACCGTCCAGAAACTGAAAAAGGCATTCTGTCACGGTGTCGCTTCAGGCAAGACGGGAAAGAACCTGAACGTGAACGCCTGACTCCCCTCGATAATATAACTATATATAAAATCTGACCCGCCCCTGGCTGATGGAGAACGTTTTAACATGACGTGCGTCCCTCCCTCGCCCCGTGTTTTGACAGTGCTTGGCAAGATATTTGCTATGTATTCATGAAGTCTCTGAGACGTGCTCGTGAAGTCTTGGAAACTCCGAAGTCGGGGTATGAAACGGTAACAGGGGGTAATAAGTTGTCGGAGGGAGACCTCAGATGAAAAAGAAGCCTTTTATGCAGGTTCTTATCGCGTCTTCACCAAAGATGGGAAACAACTGGCTCAGCCTTCTTCTGGCGAGGATGTATCACATCCCTCAGATCACGATTCATCCTGGCACCGATCGGGGGAAGCGCTACAGATGGATACTGAACCCCGAGCGTATCGAGATACCACGGGATGGTTTTGTAGGACATGAGCACCTGTATCCCAACGATAGCCTCGTGAGCCAGCTTGTTGACTCTGGAGTGAACGTGATTACAATGTTGAGGCACCCTGCGGATGCCTTCGTTTCCCTATATCACTATGTAAACAGAGAAACGGATTTGCCAGAGATCGAGATAAACGGACTTCTTGCCGGGAAGGATATAAACGACGAGAGCGTCCATCTCTTTCTGGAGAAGTACTTTTATCCCGTCATCATCGGGCCGAGTTTGCGCTGGTTGGAGTCGGGCGTGGCAATACCGGTCAGGTATGAGGACCTGAAAGTTGACATCAAGAGTACCTTGACCGAACTGACCGAAAAGCTGGCTCCGGTCCCTGAAGAAAGGATCGATGAAGCGATCGAGTTCTGCAGCATAGAAAACATGAGAACACTGACCAAGGGACTGGAGACGCTCTGCAGGAAAGGGGCGGTAGGTGAATGGAGGGAGGTTCTGAACGAACGGCACCTGGAGTTGATGAGAAGGTATACAGATGACATAGCGAAGATGGGCTACGGCATCGACCCTTCTCACAGGATATCCAAACGTAAACAGTACAAGAGCAAGGGGGGGAACATGGCTAAAAAGGTTCTGCTGGTCAATCCGGCACTGGCGTACAGTTCATGGAGGGCCGATCTTGATAAACCCTCTCCTGACAGTCTGTTCATAAGACTGGGCCTGGCATACATTTCTTCAGCCCTGAAATCACGGGGGCATGAGGTTTCGCTTGCCGACCTGCGTACACTGTCGGGATGGAGTGAATATGCCGCAATGGTGGAAGAGGTGTCTCCGGACTTTGTAGGAATATCAATTCATTCTGTCGAGTTTTCCGTTGCTGTAGAGGCTGCCAGGGTGGCCAAGGAGGTTTTGCCGGGAGTGAAGACAGTGGCTGGAGGCGTGCACCCGACCATGTTTCCCCGGGACTGTTTGGACGCGGAAGTGTTCGACTATGTCTTGCAAGGCGAGGGAGAAGTCAGCTTTCCCCTGCTGGTAGAGGATCCTTCGCGCTTCCCCAAGGTGTTCTGGGGAGAGACCTCGGACCTTGATGCCATCCCGTTTCCGGACCGGGAGCTCTGGCCCGACTTCGAAAAAAGGATGTACTCGGAGCCTTTCGGCATCTCCAGCTTCAAATTTCCCCTGCCGATGGTGGAGATGATCAACGTGAGGGGATGCCCGTACAACTGCTCGTTCTGCTGTGGCCCCGGAGAACATCAGCTTTACACGAAACTCAACAGAGCCGGCAAACGCATCCCGTATATCCGCGGCCGAAGCGTCAAGAACGTAATATCGGAGCTTGAGGTGCTGATAGAGCGGTACGGCATAAGGTCGGTCATGTTTCACGACGATCAGTTCATAGTTTCCCCTAAATGGGTCTCCGAGTTCGTCGATGAACTTCACAACAGAGGAATAGTCAAATACGGGCTTAAATGGATCACGTCGAGCAGGGCTGATATTATCTGCAGAAATGACGAACTGCTCGGAAGAATGGCGGAGGCCGGTCTTGCCTTGCTGATCGTCGGCTTCGAATCTTTCAGCCCGAGGATTCTGAAATGGTTCAACAAGAGGGTTACCGCTGAGCAGAACTTCAAGGCCGCCGAGATATGCCACAAACATGGAATCAAGTTGTGGGCCAACTATATTCTGGGGATTCCTACAGACACCGGCTGGCATATGGAGGACGACCTGATGACCGTTGAGGGCGTGATCAGGGTCGATCCAGTACACTACTCCCCGGCGTTTTATACGCCGGTGCCCGGAAGCGTGCTGTACGATTTCTACAAGAACAACGATCTGATCATAGGTAACGAGGATAACGAGCGCCTCAGCAACAGGGGGGCCATGGCACCCAAGGTCAAGGGTGTCGACTATGATTTCCTTCAATCCATAATGATAGATGACACCGTTTTGTAATGAAGGATGCAGGAAACGGGCATGATATACAATGTGTGATAACAGTCAACCTGGAGGACCTTGTCTATGAACTCGGGGATCAATGAGCTCTACATGTCTCGCGACAGGCATTATGAGCTGAAGGAAGTCAAAGCAAAGGCTATAGATCTGGACAATCGGAACTCTGTCCATGCACGTATAGTGGACAGTATAGCGACTGACAGTATTGTGCTGGATGTCGGCTGCTCCTACGGATACCTGGGGGAGTGGCTTGTGAAGAACAGACAGTGCAAGGTTTACGGGATCGAGATCGACGAGATCGCCATCGACAAGGTGAGGTCCGAGGCATTCTACAATGACGTCTTCGCTGTGGACCTCGATTTCTTCGAGCGCAACGCGAGGGAGTTCAAACGGTTCTGTGATCTGGACATACAGTTCGACTATATAATATGCGCCGATGTCCTCGAGCACCTGAAGGACCCGACCACCGCTCTCGTGACGTTACTGGATAAGCTGAAAGAGTCGGGGAAGGTCCTGGTGAGTATTCCTAATGTCGCAAACATAGATGTAACCTTGAACATCATAGAGGGCAAGTTCAACTATTCTCGAGTCGGCATACTCGACAGTACACACCTGAGATTCTTCACCCGGACGTCTTTTTCAGAGTGGGTGCAATCGATAAACTCTAACCTTCTCAAAGACCATAGGTTGGAGGCCGAGCTGATCGGGTCGACTGAGACGATGTCTGAGTTCGCTGCATATGTAAAATCCACATATCCGAATACATACAACCTCCTGGCCGAGGCGATCGGAGAAGATGCCACGGTGCTGCAGTATGTGTTTCTGCTTACAAAAAAGAAACGCGGTGCCGCTGAGGAGGCGGATGATGTGCTCTCAGGGCCTGATTCCGGACACATCAAGCGGATAGAGGAACGGTTACATGAGCTGCACTGGTCGCTGGAGTGTGCCGGCCGTATTTTCAAGAAAAAACATGAAGCGAACTCGAAACACATGAGAAAACTCCTGTCTACGGAGAGGAGGGTTGCCAGCCTCGAGAGTCAGTTGAGCAAGAAAGAGGCCGTGCTCGCTGAACTGCTGAAACACTCCTATCGTATTACGCCGATGGATATCAGAAATCGTCCTCCCGCGATAAAAGAGAGGATATCCGTCATTGTTCCGGTCAAGAACGGTGGAGAACAGTTGAGGACGCTTCTTGAAAAGATCAGGTCTCAGAGAAGAGTCGAGGACGTTGAGATCATCGTTATCGACTCGGAATCAACGGATGATTCCGTATCAATAGCCAGGGCGTTCAAATCCAAGGTGATCAGCATTCCACAGAGTGAATTCAATCACGGAGCGACCCGTAATCTCGGAGCTGCAGAAGCAAGCGGTGAGTTCCTCGTCTTTACCGTCCAGGATGCGGTACCCATCAACAGTTACTGGCTTTACAACATGATATGTCCTTTTATTGAAATTCCCGAGCTGGCGGCATTGACGTCGAAGCAGTTTGTGAACCCGGAGGCCGACCTCTTCAGTCTCTGGATGTCTGAAAGTCTGGCAGATGTGCTGGACTTCAAGAAGGATTCAATATACTCTCTCACGGATACCTTCGACTGTTTCGATTGGAAACTCCTCGATAGTCGGACCAAACGGCGGGTGACGTTCTTCGATAACGTCTCCTCGTGTGTCAGAAGACGTGTATTGAACGAATTTCAATTCAGCCCGATCATAAATGCAGAGGATATCGATTTCGGAGTCAAGCTCTTAAGCAACAAGAAAACCCTGGGGTACCTAACCTCGACGGGTGTTCTGCACTGGCATGAAAGAGGTCCAGAGTATGTGTTCAAACGGTACTACGTGGGGACCAAGGCCAGCATATATATTCTGAACAACGACCTGTCGTACTTTTTCGACTCGAATAACATTACGTGGGAAGCCCTGCTGGCAAATATTACAGACACTTATGATCTGATCAATGCATCTATGCCGCCCCTGTCAGAGATCCAAGGTCAGCCCGTCAAGGCCATAAGGGCCTTTGTGAACGCCCTTCAGCGGAATATCGATCGTCCCGGAAGGTTTGCGTCCAAGGCCCGCGGTGACGAAGGTCTGGATATGCTGATTGCGGAGATAAAAGGGGACGGTGTAACGGCGTCAGAACCTGAACATGACTTCTCCAGGAGTTTCCTCATCCACGATTTCATGAAGGAGTTCCAGAGATTCACGGACTACCTTTGTCGTAACCATAATACGCTGGATGGACGCGAGGAAGACTTTGTTTCTTGTATCTACAAGATATTCGCAACTACGGCGGGAGAGGCGGTGGGGGCGTATTTTCTTGAAGCTGAAACCCTGAACCGTCTCACGCCGGACCTCAAGAGAATAGACCGGATGCTCGGGAAAGGAGTCTGTTATTTCTAGGAAACTTGTATTGGCTGAGACAAGAAGGGGTAATTTTTCAATGAAGGTGAGCTGTGATGACGGCTCCGTCAAAACCCTGCACAGCCTTTATGACCCTGAAGCAGAGGCCAGAAGCATCGTAGATGCCGTCGGCTTCGATGGAAGGGGGTTGCTCGTCGTAGTCGGCCTTGGGCTCGGTTACCACCTCAGGGAGATCGTGCAGCGGTTTCCTGCCGCGGATATCGTCGTGGTCGAGGCTGTGCCAGAGGTCTACGAGCTCGCAGAGAGCCAAGGAATGATCTCGGATCTTGAGGGAAGGGTCGAGTTCTTGATCGGTCTCCCCGTGAAAGAGGCTATCGGCGAGATTTTCAGCCGGCAGATGAAGCTGGGCATGGTGCCCTTGTCGGTTTGTGCCCTGTCTTCTGCTGTGTCTGCTTTCCGTGACTACTATACGCCCGTGCTCGATTCGTTGAGAAGTTCGATAAACGTGAGATTGTGGGACAGGTTGAGATATGCAAAGTTCAGGGGAGAGACTTGCAGTGTCCTGTTGATCGACAGCGGCTACTTCCTGACACGCGAAACAGAGAATGCGTTGCTGCAACTCGGACACAGGGTCATGAAAGTGCCGGTAAGCAAGAGAGAGAGAGGCGAGGTTGTCGTGTCGAGGCTTATCAAGGGCATCTGCGACTTCAAGCCTGACTTCATCCTCACCATAAATCATCTGGGGCTTGACGAAGACGGGACCATGACATCCTTCTTGAAGTCGATAGAGATGCCGCTGGCGTCGTGGTATGTCGACAGTCCCAATCTCATAGTGCGGGCTTTCGAGGGGAATGTGTCGCCCTACGTCTCTCTGTTCCTGTGGGACAGGGGATATATGAAGGACATGCGGTCCTTGGGTTTCGAGTCGGTTTCATACCTTCCGCTCGCCGCCGACGACACGGTATTCACGCCTTTAGCGGGCGGGGGAAGAAACGGTCACTATGAATGTGATGTCTCTTTCGTGGGGAATTCCATGGTGGTCCCGGCCATGGAGAGCCTGGAGAAGGTTCCCGTCAGGCTCCGCTCACTTGTTGAGGAGGCGGCGGTGATTCTGAGTTCGGCGAGGATCTCTTTCGACGAGGCGCTGACAACTCTGGAAAGGGACGCTCTGTCCATGATCGATTCACTGTCGGCTCGGGAGAGACTGGATTTCGAGGCGGCCGCCATCTGGAGGGCAACATTGCTTTACAGGCTTTCGTGTGTCAAGGCGCTCAGGGAGTTTCATCCCCGCATACATGGAGACGAGGCATGGAAGGGGCTTCTGGATGATAACTACACGGTTGGTCCTTCTTTGAACTATTATGATGAACTGCCGAAACTTTACATCGGCAGCAGGATCAACTTCAATGCCACGAGTCTCCAGATGACCGGCGCTGTCAACCAGAGAGTATTCGATGTTCCAGCTTGTGGAGCATTCCTGTTGACCGACCACCAGGAGTCCATCGAAGAACTGTTTGAGGTGGGTAAGGAGGTTATTACTTACAAGGAACGGGACGAGATACCGGAACTGGCAGGTTTTTATCTCAATAATCCGGGGGAGAGAGAGAAGATAGCCCGTATGGGTAGAGAGCGTATCCTCAAGGAACATACTTACAGGCACAGGCTGGCTGCAATCGTTCAGAGCATGAAGAACCGTTATGGATATTGACAACGCAGGAGCAAAAGGATGAGAACCAGGATACTGACATTCAACTGGCATGAATCCTATATACACATGCTTGCCAAGACAGGCTGCAGCTTCGATGTCGTTGAGAAATGGAAGGGAGGCCGGTTCGGCTGGATAAGAGAGTTCCGCCCCGTCCCCGACAACTGCCGCCTTATATCCGAAGAAGAGGCATCCTACGGCCTGAGGTCGGGCGTATACGACTTGATCATTGCCCACAACATCAATGATCTCGTCACCGTGAACGACTGCTCGGTTCCCAAGATACTGGTCTTCCACAATAAACTTTCCACCGAGATAGCCCTTGGCGGCTATGCCGTAAACAGGGAGGAATATCTCGAAAGCGTCCGCCGGCTTGTCGGGTCTGCCAAGGATCTGACGCTGGTCTTTATATCGGAGGCGAAGATGCAGGACTGGGGAATGACCGGAGAGGTTATACCCCCCGGCATAGACATAACCGAGTACGGCGGCTGGAGAGGAGATGTAGCCAAGGTGCTTAGAATCGGCAACTTCTTGATGGAGCGGGACATAATGCTTGGCTACTCTGTACAAGAGAGGCTTCTGAAAGGCCTGTCCTCGACGATACTCGGCCTCAATCCACATATAGCCGACGCATATGTGCCGAAGGGTTGGGAGGAACTGAAGGACTTCATGCGCTCTCACAGGGTCTACCTGAATACCACGATGCATCCTTACGAGGATGGCTATAATCTCGCCATGCTCGAGGCGATGGCTGTGGGGAGTCCCGTAGTGTCACTTGCAAATCCTTCCTCTCCCGTTGAAGACGGCGTCAACGGCTACATATCTTCAGACGAGGATTATCTGAGAGACAGGGCTGCCGAGCTGCTGCACGATGCAGCACTTGCCGGGACTCTGGGACAGAGGGCCCGTGAAACCGTCATGGACAGGTTTCCGGCAGAGAGGTTCCTTAGAGACTGGAAAAGGATTATCGGTGTCCCTTGCCGTTCATCGATTCAGATGGTGGATGAGTGCACGCTTGGCAAGTCATCGGGTAACTGTGCAAGGAGACTTAAGGTGTTGTTGAGCTATACCTCCAATCCTCAGACAACCGCCTTCTATATTGAAAAGGCCTTGCGCAGAAATCATGATGTGATAACCTATGGGCCGGCCATAGAAGACGAGATCATAAGGGAGTGGAAACTGGAGCAGGTAAGGGACCGGGTAACGGAGCACGACATTCCTTACTTTACTCCCGACCTTGACAAGGTTCTTGCGAGCCTGCCTCCGGGATGGGTTCCGGACCTGTTCCTCTGGGTGGAGAGCGGGGTGTCGTTTTCTCTCTTTGGCACGAGAAACCTCCCGTGTCTTTCAGCATGTTACCTCATCGACACCCACCTCAACCTCGAAAAGCACCTTGAGATCGCAAGGGACTACGATATTGTATTCCTGGCACAGAGAGAATATGTGGCAAGCTTTGAGAGGGCCGGTTTCGAACGGGTTTACTGGCTTCCTCTGGCATGTGATCCGGATATTCACCGGAAGAGAAATCTTGAAAAGATTTACGATGTCGGTTTCGTGGGAAGCCTGAACCAGCAAAGACGTGTCGATCTGTTGAATGCGATTGGAAAGCACGTCGGTCTCTACTATGAGAGATGCTTTCTGGAAAGAATGGCCGAGGTCTACTCTCGATCAAGGATCGTATTCAATAACGCAGTCAATAATGATCTCAACATGAGGGTTTTCGAAGTGCTCTGCTCGGGAAGCCTGCTGCTTACCGATGAAGCCGACGGGAGCGGTCTGACCGATCTCTTCAAGGACAGAAAGCACCTTGTCATATATCACGATAAGGATGAGCTCGTCGAACTCGTGAAGTATTACCTGGATAATGATGATGAACGAGAGAAGATTGCGGCAGAGGGCATGAAAGAGGTTCTGCAAAAGCATACCTATGATCACAGGGTGGCCCAAATGGTAAGAATAGTTACCCCCCTGTTGGACGGGGATATAGACAGGGAGTCCGGGAAGATATGGGATAGTCATCCCGAGGCGCTTGTGCTGCAGCCGTATTGTGTAGGGAAGGGTATCGATGTAGGTTCCGGCTTCAGAAAGACGCATCCTGACGCCATAGGCATAGACATAATTCCCAAAGGCGAAATCGGAGAACATGGATGCATGCATGGCATGCGCTCGGTTGCCGATGTAGCGGCGTCAGGCGATGACCTGTACATGTTTGGAGACGGTGAACTCGACTATGTCGTAAACAGGCACAACCTTGAACACTATGTGGATGTCGTCAAGACCCTGCTCGAATGGAAGCGCGTGCTTAAGGTTGGAGGAGTATTGGGCATGGTGCTTCCCGACGAATCAAAGATCGATACCATATCGCTTGATCCAACACACAAACACTGCTTCACTCCGGAAAGCATCACGCGCTTGTTGGATCTGATAGGCGGATTTGAGATCGAGAGAATTGAACCAGTGGTGGAGAACTGGTCCTTTATGGTCGTTGCAAGAAAAGTCAGTGATAAGGGTGAGAACATGAAACAAACATCGGTGTCAGTTGATGCCAGAGCTGAAGGAAAGACCAGGAAACCGGTTGAGGGTGCTGTCCCCGGAGACTACTACAGCAGGGAACGGAGAGACGTTGAGATCCTCGTGCCGCATGATGTGAAGAGGGTTCTGGATGTGGGCTGCGGAGAAGGCGTTCTCGGCAAACGGCTGCTGGACAGAGGCGCAAGCGAGGTGATAGGGGTGGAGATTTCGGAGGAAGCTTGCAGGAAAGCCGCAAGAAATCTTACGGGGGTCGTATGTGGAGATATAGAAGATATAGCCCTGTCTTTCGAGGATGGATACTTCGACTGCATAGTCTTGGCCGATGTGCTGGAACATCTCGTAGACCCCATGTCGACGCTGAAGAAGCTCGGAAAGTATCTCTCCGACGCCGGAAGCATTGTGGCGAGCATTCCCAACGTCAGATACTACGGGGTCATCAACATGCTCGTCGAAGGCAGGTGGAGATACGACGACTACGGTATTCTTGACAGGACTCACCTCAGGTTCTTCACCAAGAAAGAGATCTACCTGCTCTTCGAGAAAGCGGGGTTCGAGATAACGGGGATAACCGCCAACATCGATCCCGAATACAATTCCTTGGGTTACGGTTTTTCAGGGAACGTGTCTTTTGGTAGGACCTCTCTGAGAGACCTCAGCCCCGAAGAAGTCAAGGATCTCTTTGTCGTTCAATATATCTTGAAGGCAGAGAAGGCGGGAAGCGAGCTTAGGAGATTGAACGACGGTGTCAACAGCGCGATGGAAGCAGGGGATCATGACACGGCTGTGAAAGCGTATGAGGAATACCTTGCACTGCATCCTGCAGACACCGATACCCTTGTCAGGTATGCAGAGTTATGCTACAGAACCGGCATGCTGGACAAGGCCCTCGAAAGTCTCGACAGGATTCTTCTGTTCGAGCCGGAGCGTGAGGACGCCATTGAACTTAGAAGGGCTGTGGAGAAGCCCTTCGTAGACGGGAGTCGATCATGATGTTTGAAGACAACATAGGACTTCTCAGAAGTACGGATCCGGAACTTGCAAGCCTTCTTTCAGCAAGTGGCAGGCGGGAAGGCCTGCAAGAACTCTCAAGCAGAGAAGGCCTGCCCAGTATTCGAGCCGGCAGCATTACTCTTCACAGTCTGTATGATCCCCTGAAGGAAGCCGAGTCCTGGATTGAACATTACCGTGAGAGAGTCGACGGGGCCCCCGAAATCTGTGTGCTCGGGTTCGGACTCGGATATCATGTGCTCGAGCTCTGCAGATCCACGACGGCCGACATCGTAGTCTTTGAGCCAGACATGGGCATACTGAAGGCGGCTTTCGAGCTTATGGATCTCGCGTCTGTCATTCCCAGGGTCAGGTTCGTCACCGGGACCGAGCTTCCACGGCTGAAGAAGGGGTTTGTCGTGCTGGAACACATTCCGTCGGTGACCTTGAATCCCGAATATTTCAAGAGGATGCGCTACATGCTGTCTGTTCTCGGAAGCATCAGGAGGGGGCTGAAGATCATGGTCGTCGGCCCCATATACGGAGGTTCTCTCCCTGTTGCAGGCTATTGTGCCAAGGCCCTCGAAAATCTCGGGCACGAAGTCGAATTTGTGGACAACAGCAGGTATAAGGATATTTTCCTGTCTATAGACAGGATAACCGATAACAAGGCGCATCAGGGACAGTTGAAAGAGATGTTCGTACACTTTGTCTCGGAGTCGGTGGTTGCAAGGTGTGGCGAGTTCAAACCGGACCTGGTCTTTGCCTTGGCACAGGCTCCGTTAACCGGCGACTCGCTGCAGAAATTGAGAGATATCAAGGTTCCTACCGCCTTCTGGTTCATCGAGGACTTCAGGCTGATGAATTACTGGCAGAGGATCGCGCCTTTTTACGACTATTTCTTCACGATACAGAAGGGGGAGTTCTTCGAGCGCCTGAGGCAGATGGGCTTAAGGAACTTCTACTATCTGCCCCTTGCGGCCTCCGTTGACACACACAGGAAGGCGACTATCACTGAAGACGAGATGAAGACATACGGAAGCGACATCTCGTTCGTCGGTGCAGGATACCACAACAGGAGAAAGCTCTTTGAAGGATTGGTGGATTTTGACTTCAAGATATGGGGCAACGAATGGGACCTCGGTTCGACACTTGGAAGATTTATCCAGCGTTCGGGTGACAGGATAGGAACGGAAGAGATTGTCAAGATATTCAATGCAACGAAAATCAATATCAATCTCCACTCGTCGACATACCATAACGGAGTCAATCCCTACGGAGATTTTGTTAATCCAAGGACTTTCGAGATAGCAGCCTGTGAAGGGTTTCAGCTCGTGGATTACCGTTCGGAGATGCTGGCACTGTTCAAGGTCGGTGAAGAACTGGTCTGTTTTGAGGACCTGAACGATCTGAGGCACAAGATCCGGTATTATCTTCACGATCCTGACAAACGCATGGAGATAGCACGTAAGGGGAACGCCCGTGTCAGGAAGGATCATACGTATGAGCTGAGGATGGAAGAGATGCTGGACCTCGTCCTATCGAGTGGTTACGAGCTTCCCCCGTGGCATGCCGAAGGAGAGATGGTGGATACGCTTGTCGGTGCCGCCGGCGCAGATACCACACTCGGAAGATACCTGGCAAGGTTCTCCGAGAAGGGCAGTCTCGGTCTTGACGACATAGTGGAAGAGATAAGGAGAGGAGACGGTACGCTTTCAGACATTGAGAAGATATTTCTGTTCATGGATTCGATAAAGCAACAGTATACTGACAGGGCAAAGGTCTGCTGAACACCATGAAAGAGATCCTTATAGTCAATCTGACCAGAATGGGCGATCTTGTCCAGACCACTCCGGTGATAAGGGGTCTGAAGGAGAAGTATCCCGGTGTAAGGATAACGCTTCTTGTAAACGCGGCCTTTTCAGAGATTTGCCGGTACATACCCGACACGGACAGGGTCTTTGCACTCGATATCGACAGGATAATTCGCGGGCTGAACGGCGGCGGACTGGTAGAGGCGTTTCGATATGTCGAGGAGAGCATCGGAGCGATAAACGACGGCATGTATGACCTTGTCATAAACTTCACACACTCCAACATGAGTGCGGTCTTGACATCCCTTTTCAACACGAGGGAGACAAGGGGCCTCAGTATGAACGATGAAGGGTTTACCATCAAGAGGCATCCATGGATCAGGTGCTTTTTCAATGTTATTCCCGGCAGAGGCTATAATCCGTTTCATCTGTGTGACATGTACCTGAAGGCCGCAGGTTTGACCCCCGGCCGACAAGGCCTCCATCTTGACATGCCCGATGATGTCGATCAGAGGATTTGCTCTCTGTTCAAAGGAAGAGGGATCAGTGATGGTGATACAGTCGTGGGCCTTCAGCTTGGAGCAAGCGCGGAGGACAAGAGATGGCCTATAGCCTCGTTTGTTGCGCTGGCCGACAGGTTGGTTGAATCCTTCGGGGTGAAGGTTGTTCTGACAGGCTCGGTCAAGGAGGCCGACTTCGGAAGGAGCTTTGAGTCCCTTGCAAGGGCAAAGCCGCTGAACCTGATCGGACGGACCGACCTGAGTGATCTTGTTGCCGTGCTGCGGCGTTGCAATCTCTTCATCAGCAACGATACGGGGCCCCTTCACATTGCCACAGCCGTAGGTACGAAGACGGTGAATATCTCTCTGGGGTCGGTCCACTTCAGGGAGACGGGACCTTATGGTGACGGTCATTACGTGATAAAGGCCGAGATACCGTGCAGTCCTTGTGACTTCTACACTGACTGCACCGACACGGTCTGCAAACGTACCGTTAGCGTGAACAGTGTCTTCGAGCTCTCGAGCAGGTTGTTGATGGATGAAGACGTGTCATCCATGGATGATTCCCCGGTATGGCGTGATGTTCAGGTCTACAAATCGTACTTCGATGCAGACGGGCTCATCGAGTATCTCCCCTTGGTCAGGAGACGTCCTTTGAACAAGGAGATCCTTTTTACCGCCGTATACAAGCGGACGTGGCTGAATGTCCTCGACTCCGGGGACAAGCGCAGTCCCGAAAGTATTTGCGATATGGTGTCGGAGCATATACATGCGAGCTATGACACGGACTCTTTAGATTTACGGGCTCTGGTCGAAGACGAGCTTGCCGTATTGAAAAGACTGGAAGACCTCGCCAGGAATGCCTACTCCATAATATCCATAATCGAGAGGGAAGCCAGGAAGGCTTCTCCTGATATAGACTTGATCAAGAAGATATGGACTGGCGTACCTCATATCGACCAGGAGATCGAAACCGCCGGTTACACATGCCCTGCCTTGAGACCCCTGACCAATATATTCAAGTACGAGAAGGAAGAACTCGAGGAGAAAGAGATAGTTGTCCTGTCAGAAAAGGCCTGTAAAATCTATAATGATCTCGGCCTCCATGTCTCCATGATGATAGCCGTACTCGAGTCACTACTGCAGCGTTTCCCAGGGCAACGTGTTAGTTCGGGAGATTATATCAATTCAATGCCGATGCTTCAGGACACGGATTAACTGAAAATATCTGAGCCGAACCCGACTCAGACGAAAGAAGGAGAGAAACATGCAAAACAGTGAAGTGAAAAGAGATATCGAGCTTGTAGGTGCGATACAGAAGGGTATTGCAGAGACCGACGGAGTTGTAACCGAGATAGGGGAGAAGCTGCTCGACTGTGTCAACCTGCTAAGGACGGAGCAGTCGGATGACGTTTTCATGGCATTGTCGGAAGGGATAAAGAACCTCGACTACTTGATGGAGTTCGTGCGGGAGGTCAGAAAGGGCGTAGAGCATCTGAGGCTCAGAGGATACGATATATCCATGGAACCTTTTGCCTGCTGGGATGACTCTCTCGATATCTTCAAGGAGATGCTGTCGGCATTTGAGTCGAAAGACTGGGTAACCCTCTCGGACCTCATACAGTATGAGCTTCCTCAAATTCTTGGAGAGGGCAGGCAGGGACTGTCTGCGATAAGAGACAGGCTCATGGAGCTTTGAACTTTTCATTAAAGTTTTCCGAAAAACGTCCGATATATACTCTGTGAGCAAATACGCATCGACTGTAAATGAGATGATGGAATAGGTTGGAGTAATGGAGTGACTTTTTTTCGGGGCAGGGAATGCTATATCCTTATATGATGTTGTGCAATGATATTTGAGCGTGTTTTTCTCCCTCCCCTCCTCCTTAAACTCCATTACTCCAACACTATATTGTCCGTTTGCGGATGAGATGATCCTTCCAGATCCAGACCGGATTCCCTGAAAAAAAGCTCATTAAAGTTCTCTGAAGAAAGGCCGATATAAAGAGTAGGGACAGTTTTTTTCTCAGGTCAGGCTCCAGGAGGTAACAGGGAGGTGATGATGACGATACTGCCGTCGCAGATTAATGACATGCTCAGGCTTTACTCGAAGTTTTCAGGCACGAACTCCCACCTGCCCGAAGATCCGTTCCCTGCAGTTGAAGAACCTCAGGACGTTGTGGAGATATCCACGGAGGCAAAGAAAAGGCAGATTCAGGACGAGACAAGGATGGAGGTCATGAAAAAGATAAAGGAGACGGGCATAGTTGGAAAAGAAAGACTTTAAGATTCTCATCATAGACGATGATGAAATAGCGAGAGATGTAGTAGTCAGCCTGCTTTCCAAGGAAGGTTTCACTGTCTGTTCCGCCCGTGACGGTCTCGAGGGTATCAGGGCTCTGAAGCTCGATGTATACAGCCTGATCATCACGGACCTCAGGATGCCCGGGGCAGGCGGGTTTGAAGTGCTGAAGGCGGCCCGCGATTTCAACCCTAAGGCCGCCGTCGTCATACTGACGGCGTACGGAACGCTGGACAACGCCATCGAAGCCATAAAGTTCGGAGCATATGACTATATCACGAAACCTTTCAAGCTCCAGGAGATCATTATTGTGGTCGAGAATGCCATGAAGAGGGCCGAACTCATGGAGGAGAACGAAGAGCTCAGGCTCCATCTGCGCAATACATACAGGGATCTCGAGATGATGAACTCGGTGAGGAGGCATGCAACACCGGAATTGACGATGAACTTTCTCGAACGGCTTGCTCGGTTGAGGCAGATGGACATAATCAGCGAGTCTGATGTGGAGATTTTGAAGGATAGATTGCTTTTGGGAGCTGTAAATGCCACGGGTACTGATAGTAGATGACGACGAATCGATAAGAAGTGTCCTGTCGGACATGGTGAGGACGGCCGGTCCATACCAGACGGATCTCGCCATGGACGGGCTCGACGGCCTCAGGAAGGTCATGCATGATGAGTATGATATCATTTTTACGGACATAAAGATGCCCCGCATGGGAGGGCTCGAGTTCATGCAGGAAGTCCGGAAACAGGATCCCATGATACCGGTTGTGGTGATAACGGCATACTCCTATCTTGAGACTGCTGTTTCGGCAATGAAGCAGGGAGCTGCTGATTTCATAACCAAACCGTTCACGTTCAACGATATAAGGCACATACTCAGCAAGGTTATCCGTGAGAGGGAGCTGATAAAGAGCTTTGCATCCAACGGTAACAAGGATGCAGTTGTCGAGGCCCTCAACTCGGAGCTTTACAAAAGACTGCAGGAGATCAACACCTTGTTCACACTCAGTATAGAACTCGACGAGATAAAAGAGAACTCCAGCATCTTCAACAGGATCGTTTCAATGATCGCCAGGCTTCTCAAGGCAAAGAGGGTCGCGCTCGGGCTCATCGAGGATGGAAGCATAGAGAACCGATACACGATCGGCATTGCACATGTGGAGAAGCTCGCGCTGAAGGGCTCGGTTTATGAGGAAGTGATGGGCAGCAAAAGGCATATGGTGCTGGAGGTCGGGCAGAGAAATCCAATGAACGGCTATCCTCTGGAGTCCGAGTTCCTTATAATACCCCTTGTACTGAACAACGAAGTGCTCGGGTTCTTGAGCATAACCGACAAGACCGACGGTTACAAATTCGCTGACGAGGAGGTCAACCTCGCCCTGACGCTTGCCCACAAGGCTTGTCTCAGGCTCGAAAACAACGCCCTGTATGAAATAACATACAATAACCTCATCAACACGCTGAAGACGCTCATCCTGACTGTTGAAGCAAGGGATTCCTATACGAAGCAGCACTCCGAGAGGGTCACGAAGCTTTCACTCGAAATCGCCGATGCCATGGGCTGTGCACAGGCGGAAAGGGATGCGATAAGATTTGCCGGTTACTTGCACGATATCGGTAAGATAGGGGTACGGGATATAGTCCTGCTGAAACCCGGTGTGCTGACCGACGAAGAGTTCGAAGAGATAAAGAAACACCCGGTCGTCGGCGACAATATCGTCTCACCTCTCGGATCTTTTCCGTTGGAGCGCCTGCTTATAAGGCACCATCACGAGAGGTTCGACGGTCGGGGGTATCCCGACGGTCTCGAGGGAGAAGAGATACCGCTCATTGCGAGGATCCTCGCCGTTGCCGACACATATGACTCTATGACTACAACGAGGCCGTACAGGAAAGGAGTGGATCACCAGACGGCCATTGGTGAGATAAAGAGATGCTCCAGCTCACAGTTTGACCCCGTAGTGGTAAGGGCCTTCATGACCACACCTACGGGACGCAGAGGCAACTTCAATGAGAATTGAAGCCGGCAGGCCCGTGCAGGTCAGAACTAAAGACGGTGCCGTATGCTTCAATGCCAGGGTTGCAGATGGGAGCGGAGCGTCATACCGTCTACACTCCGATGCCGACGCAGGGAACATCAAGGGACAGAGGGTTTTGCTGTGTCAGGGCAATGCGGAGACTATGGCCTTGGTGAGGGAGGCGAGGGGAAAAGAGCTCCTTGTCGAGATTACCGATGATTTGTACGATGAGGAGAGGCGGTCTTTCTTCAGGGTCGATGATGCGTTTCCCGTAAAGATAAGAAGGGTCGGCGCTGCCGCAGTCAAGGGATCATGTCCGGCGCTTGTTTACCCGTCTTCCCTCGGGACCGGAGAGCCCCTGACGAGTCTCCAGGACAGCGCTCTCGTCACCCTCCTGGAGGATATCAACAACAAGCTCGATTTTCTGTTGAATGCCTTGGTCATGAAAGAGGCCGGTGTCTTGAACGAGGAGGCGCGGGCCGTCAATATCTCTGCCTCCGGGATCAGATTCGAGATCGACGAGGAGTTTTCCCCGGGAGACGTTGTGGAACTCAGGATGCTCCTTCCCTCACATCCACCACGGACTGTCGTGACCGTGGGTGAGGTCACCAGGGTGAACGTACTCGAAAGGGGAGACTCGAGGGTCTACGACACCGCAATAGAGTTTGTCGAGATGTCGGATGAGGTCAGGGAGGAGATAATACGTTACACACTGCGCAGGCAGAGAGAGACCATAAGGAAACAGAGGAAAGACGGATAATGTATGGAGAAGGCAAGCCTGATAGGGTTAATGCTCGGTGCCTCAGCGCTTGTCGGCGGTACCCTGCTGGAGGGCGGGGATGTGGCTTTCATCTTGCAGCCTGCAGCGGCGGTCATCGTCTTCGGTGGTACCCTGGGAGCCACGTTGCTGAGTTTCACCCTGCGTGACGTACTCTTTGCCCTGGGCTCGCTCAAAGAGGTTTTTCTCAAGAATGAAGATCCACCGTATGCTGACTGCATTGAACAGATAATATCCCTTGCACACCTTTCCAGAAAGAAGGGACTGGTCGCCATAGAGCCACGTCTTGTCGATATAGAGGATCCTTTTTTCAGGAAAACACTCTCTCTCGCAATTGACGGTATCAGCCCGAAGCTGCTGCGCGAGACGCTCGAGGAGGAGAACGCCACGTTCGAGGACGTCAGGTTGAGGCAGTCTCGAGTCTTTGAAACCGCGGGGGGTTTTGCCCCGACCATAGGAATAATCGGTGCGGTAATCGGCCTGATACACGTGATGCAGAACCTCTCGGAGCCTGCAAGCCTTGGACAGGGTATCGCCGTCGCATTCGTTGCCACCGTCTACGGGGTCGGAGCAGCCAACCTACTGCTCCTGCCGATATCCAAAAAGCTGAAAAACAACTTGATGAAGGAACTGAAGTTCAGGACCATGATAGTGGAAGCCGTTGTAGGTATCCAGTCAGGCGTCAACCCTCACTACCTGAAAGAAAAACTCCTAGCCTTCGTCGAGAAGGAAGAATCGTGACATGTCATGAAGAGAAAGAGGATTACAGACAGTGACAACCCCGACAGGTGGGTTGTGTCCTATGCTGACTTCATAACCCTCCTGTTTGCATTGTTCACCACCCTTTACGCCATCAGTGTAGTGGATGCAGACAAGCTCGGCAAGTTCGTCAGTTCACTGAACATCGCTCTGGGAACCGAGAGGGAAGGGCGGAGCGGCTCACTGATACCGGAACTCGATACGCCGGTACGGCTTTCTGACAGGATAGAGTATGAGCTCAGGGGTGTAGTCGGCTCTTTCAGCAAGGACCTCGATGTGAGAAGGGACGAAAGGGGTGTGATCGTCTCGCTTGGAGAGAGCTACCTGTTTCCATCCGGTTCAGTCGAAATAAAGGAGTCTTCATTGAAGGTCCTGGCCGAACTGTCCTTGATCCTCAAGGGGATTCCGAACAAGGTGCTGATAGAGGGGCACACGGATAATATGCCGGTCAGGAACTCCCGTTACAGGTCCAACTGGGAGATTTCGGCATTGCGTGCGGTTTCCGTGTTGAGGGTCTTTGTTGAGAAGTTCGGTCTGCCTCCGGAGAGGTTCATTGTTGCGGGATACGGAGAGTATAAGCCGCTCCGGGAGAACTCTACACCCGAGGGCAGGGCGAGGAACAGGCGTGTCGATATCGTGATACTGACAGAACGGGAAGCAAAGATGTTATAATATAGCATCCTGATACTCTTGACAGGAGACGTTTGAAGCTGAACAAGCCAGGGAAGAGCAAGTCCCCCCTGAAATAAAGGGAGAATCTCTGGTTGGAAAGTCAAGGGCTGAGATGATACCCGAAGAGTTCAGAGGGAGATGATGGAGTTCAATGAAAGGCTTTTGCTGATAAACTCTCTTGTAAAAGAGATAAACAGGGATCTCAGTATTGACCATGCCATAAATATCCTCGTCGAAGGTGGAAAAAAGCTGCTCTCCGTAGATGCCGGCGCATTCGCCCTGATCGATGGCGATATCCTGAGATGTATGAGTCAGAGCAATATTCAACTTGACGGGGAGATGCTCTGCTCCGACCTTGCCCACCAGATTGAAACCACGACGGTTGTAACTGATATAAAGCAACATCCCGGCATGTTCGAAAGGTTAGAGCATTACAGGGTGAAGAGCTTCGTTTGCACACCGGTGAACATCATGTCTGACAGGAAGGGTGTGCTTTTCCTCGCGTCGTTCTCGTACAGGGAATTTTCAGAACCCGACATAAACTCCCTTGAGATATTCCTTGATGCGGGTGTATCAGCCATCAAGAACAGCTTTCTCTTCGATCTGATATCCAAGAGCCATAAGCTGTGGCAGGAGACCTTTGATGCAATATCCGACTATGTCTTTGTCGTGGACGATGACTTCAGGATAGTGAAGTGCAACATTGCTTTTGCAAAGAGCTGCGGTCTGCATCCGCGCAAGATCATCGGAAAGAACTGCTTCGATCTTCAAAGCAAGCTTTCCCCCAAGTTCTGCATAGAGGCCCTGTACAAGAACAGGAAGGCCTATACAGAGGAGATTACATGCGACGGCAAAGTCTTCCTTGTCAGCGGATTTCATGTAACGCTTCCGAGCGGCAAGAACGCAACCGTTCATATACTTAAGGACATAACAGAGATGAGGAGACTCAAGGAGCAGCTCTACCATGCGGACAAGCTTACATCTCTGGGGTTACTGGTTTCAGGGGTGGCACACGAGTTGAACAATCCCCTTACGGGCATCCTCGGATACTCCGAGCTCCTCATGATGAAGACGGAAGACGAGGTCTTGAAGAAGGATCTCGACAAGATATACTCTGCTGCCGAGAGGTGTAAAAAGATCGTCGAGAACCTGCTCACATTCTCGAGACAGAGTCCGCCCGAGAGGTCGTATATCCGGATAGACGAGCTCATAGACAGCGCGATTGAACTTAGATCCTACTGGCTCCGTTCCAACGGCTTCCAGATCATCAGGGATTACCATGATCTGCCGATCGTCTCCATAGATCCGCAGCAGATACAGCAGGTGATAATGAACATACTCGTGAATGCGGAATATGCCGTCTTGAACTCGGGCAAGGAGGAAAGAGTCATCACCCTCCATACCCACTACGACAAGGATAGAAACATGGTCGTTATAAAGATATCAGACAACGGTATGGGACTGTCGGAGGATACCCTTACGAGAATATTTGATCCGTTTTTCACGACAAAACCGGTGAACCAGGGCTCTGGACTCGGTCTTTCCATATCTCACGGTATCGTCAAGGAGCACAACGGCAATATATGGGCTGAAGGAGCTCCGGGAGAAGGAGCCACCTTTACCATAGAACTTCCCGTTGAAAAAGAGGGGTCTGCCGCGGTCCTCGAGTGAGTCGGCGTTTTGCCGTACGCGTCCCGAAGACTCGTGAGTCGCAGGAGG
The DNA here is from genome assembly GCA_013152485.1 of Nitrospirota bacterium. Classification (GTDB taxonomy): domain Bacteria; phylum Nitrospirota; class Thermodesulfovibrionia; order Thermodesulfovibrionales; family JdFR-85; genus BMS3Bbin07. Next base: position 24,440 of record JAADGG010000083.1, read on the forward strand.
CGGTGCCGCGGCTGTCCGGGGGCCGAGAGTTTCAGGCTTGCTTGACTTTAATGACGATGCTGTGTGTAAAATAGTAGTCGTCTTGCCTGCTTCCGATGTGAGAAGACAAAAGCAACCTCTTCGGACGGTCTGTCCTTTGCAGGCGTTTTGCTCAAAAAACAGGCGTTGTCATATCTTAGAGATGCAGCAGCTCGAAGGAGAAGTGATGATAGAGAAAAGCGATACATACAACGAGTTCCATACCCGCCTGAACCGCTTCCGCATGGAGAGCCCGGGATGAAGAAACCATGGGCCGGAAGGTTCAAAGAGGAGACCGCCGGCAGTGTCGAGGAATTCACCGAGTCGATATCCTTCGACTGGAGGCTCTGGCCTCATGACATAGAGGGCAGTATTGCACATGCGCGGATGCTCGCCCGGCAAGGGATAATCTCGGGAAGCGATGCGGATAAGATCATAACTGCACTTCGGGAGATCGCCTCTGAACTGGAATCGGGCAGGTTCCGGTTTCGCAAGGACCTAGAGGACATACATATGAACATAGAAGCCGCGCTCATAAGAAAGATCGGCCCTCTCGGAGGCAAGCTTCACACCGCACGCTCAAGGAATGACCAGGTCGCTCTCGACCTCAGGCTGTACCTTCGGGCCGAGGCGGCGGGGCTTGTCGGGATGATAAAAAGGCTTCAGAGAATACTGCTGAGGCTTGCCCAAAAGCATGCGGAGACGATAATGCCGGGATACACGCATCTTCAGAGGGCTCAGCCGGTGACGCTCGGGCATCACTTGCTTGCATATGTAGAGATGTTGCAGCGCGACAAAGAGAGGCTTCTGGACTCCCTAAAGAGAATCGATACCCTGCCCCTTGGCGCATGCGCCCTCGCCGGTACCACGCTGCCCGTTGACAGGGCCTACGTGGCCAGGCTTCTGAAGTTCAAGAGGGTGGCTGCCAACAGCATGGACGCCGTTTCTGACAGGGATTTCGTGCTGGAATTCCTCGCCCTGGGCGCGATACTCATGGTTCATTTAAGCAGGATGGCTGAAGAACTCGTCCTGTGGTCGACCGAGGAGTTTTCCTTCATCGAACTCCCGGATGCATTTACAACGGGGTCGAGTATAATGCCGCAGAAGAAAAACCCGGATGTGGCGGAATTGATAAGGGGGAAGGTGGGGCGTGTCTATGGTTCGCTCGTGGCGCTGCTTACGACCATGAAGGCTCTGCCGCTCAGCTACAACAGGGATATGCAGGAGGACAAGCTGCCCCTGTTCGACACGGTCGACACGCTCAAGAGCGTGATGGGTGTACTCACCGATATGCTTCCCCGAGTCAAGTTTAACAGGAAGAGGATGAAGGAGACCGCTGCAGGAGGCTATGCCCTTGCAACCGACCTTGCTGAATACCTGGTCGGGAAGGGGCTTCCCTTTCGCGAGGCCCATGAGGTTACCGGAAGGGTCGTCGGGTATGCCATCGAGAGAGGAGCGGAACTTCACGAACTGACACTCGATGAGCTGAGGGGGTTCTCTCCGCTGATAGGACCTGATGTCTTCGATCTGCTCACCGTAGAGAAGGCCGTCACCAGACGGAAATCAGGTGGTGGGACCGCCCCGGAAGAGGTGAGGCGCCAGGTCGAACGGCTCAGGAAGGCGTTGTAGCGTCATGTTGAGAACGGCAGGATTGACCTTGCTCGTGATCGTTTCAGTGATCATATTCGCATGCGGCAAGAAGGGACCGCCTACCCTTGACGACTACCGGTCTGAAGTCGCTGTTTCGGACATTGCGGCGGTTACGCCGGTATGGACACGTATTGCCGGCTGTCGATACGGTTCGGACCGGCAGTGCCGTGTATAAAGACGTAAGGAGTACGACCGATGAAAGAGACCATTCTGAAGGCGGTTCAGGACAGCATAGACGTAAAGAAACGCTTTTTCGAGGAGAATCTCGATAACATAATACAGGTTGCAAGGGTCATTGCCGACGCTTTCAATGAAGGTAAAAAACTTATACTTTTCGGCAACGGGGGCTCTGCAACCGATGCCTCCCATATTGCAGCTGAGTTCATAAACAGGTTCAAGAGGGAGAGACCAGGGCTGCCCGCCATCGCACTGAACACGGATGTCGCAGTCCTGACATCCATTGCCAATGACTACGACTATTCGGAAGTGTTTGCCCGCCAGCTGAGAAGCCTCTCTGAAGAGGGGGATATAGTCATCGCCATAAGTACGAGCGGAACATCGAAGAACATCCACAAGGCCCTCGATGTCGCCAGGAGGAAGAAGCTCGTCACAATCGCTTTTACCGGGGGCAAGGGGTCGAGGATGGCATCGAAGTCCGTATATGCGTTTGTTGTATCATCGTCAGACACTCCACGCATCCAAGAGGTACACATCACCCTCGGGCACATACTATGTCAGATGGTCGAGGAGATCCTCTTCGAAGTGCCGAGAAAGCGGTTACGCTGACCGGTTGATGAGGACGACGTGAGCTCTGTCAGGATATTGGGCATAGATCCAGGAAGCATACTCTGCGGCTACGGGATCGTAGAACAGGATGAGCGCAGGAGACTCACGCATCTGGGATCGGGAGTTATCGCTCTTCCGAGAAAGAAGCCGCTTCACATGAGGCTGATGCATCTGTACGAGGACGTCAGGAACATTGTTAGACTGTACGAGCCTCAACAGGTGGTTGTCGAAAAGGTGTTTTTTGCAAAGGGTGTCAAGGCGGCGCTTCATCTCGGTCATGCAAGGGGAGTCGTACTGCTTGCCGTGGCGGAAGAGGGCGTGGAGCTGCAGGAATACAGTCCCAATGAGATAAAAAAGGCCGTTGTGGGGTATGGCAGGGCTGAAAAGTGCCAGGTTCAGAAGATGGTACAGACGATCCTCTCGCTCGATGGAATCCCTTCGCCGGACAGTGCGGATGCCCTCGCCCTCGCTATATGTCATGTAAACACGATGAATTTCAGGTCTTGTCTGGCTGGTCCCCGAGGGCCTTTCTGATCGCTTCTTCAAACCCTGCGGGCCTGAATCCGAAGAGGCGCTCAACGGCATCGGGATCGGTGATGTTGTCGGTCTGAAGAAGGTCTATCTGTTCCGAGCTCACATCCGGCATCTTCACTCCAAACCTCCTGCCGATCGATCTCAGTATCCCGACAAACGGGAGACCTGCCTTGGTGACGGCAGGCGGCACATGTAAGATGGGTTTGCTCATGCCCATCTCTTTCATTATCGTTTTCAACATCTGGTTGTAGGTCAGATGTTCTGGCCCCCCGATCTCGATGACCCTGTTTTCAAAGGCCTCGTTGTCAAGGACCTCGAGGATGCACCTGACCCAGTCATCTATGAAGAGGGGCTGAAACCTTGCTTCTCCGTCTCCGGGGACAGGCACAACAGGTCCCAGTCTCAACAGCTCTTTCACGTTTTCCGTGAAGCCGTCTCCCGGCCCTATTATCAGCGATGGCCTGAATATGGTGTAAGGGATGCCGGAGCGCTTCACGATTTCCTCTGCCTGCGCCTTTGTCCTCAGGTATTTGAATGGTGAGCCGGGATCCGCACCGAGGGCGGACTGGAAAAAGAATCGTTCCGTGCCGGAAGCTTTTGCCTCATCTACGAGGTTCCCCGTTCCTTCGACGTGGACTTTGTCGAACCCCCCCTTGTCTCGCTCTCTTATGATGCCTACGAGGTGTATGACGATCCGGGTTCCTTCGAGCTTTCCTTCCAGACTTTTCCTGTCAGTGATGTCTCCTCTGCAGGCCTCGAACCCGAGCTCGTGGCAAAATCGTACCCCCTCTTCGGACCTTACAAGACATCTTGCCCTGTACCCGCCGGCCTTCAGTCCTCGCAAGAGGTGTCTTCCGACAAAACCCGTTGCTCCGGCAATAAATATCATGAGCCTGTTTTGAGCAGCTCCTTGTAAACGCTCGATGATCTTTCTGTTACGTCCTTGTGCAGGCTGTTTCCGTGAGCATCCATTGTCACTATGGCAGGAAAGTCTTCGACCTCTATGAGCCACATGGCTTCTGGTTCGCCGAAATCATCGATCTTCCAGCCGTCGACCACCCTCTTTACCCTGTCGGCAAGGTATACGGCTGCACCGCTCATGGTATGAAAATAAACGCACCCTGCTTCCTTCATGGCCTGGAGGGTCTTTTCCCCCATGCCGCCCTTTCCGATGATACCCCTCAGTCCGTACTCCTTTATCACCCACCATTCATACATCTCCACCCGCTGACTCGTCGTGGGACCTCCGGCTACGAGCGTGTATCCCGTATCGTCTCTTCTTATGATAGGTCCGCAGTGATAGAGCACCGCCCCTTCGAGTCCGAAAGGAATGCTGCTGCCGGGCGGCTTTTCATTGAAGAGAAACTTGTGAATCCTGTCCCTGCCCGTTACGATCATTCCGTTCAGCATTACAAAGTCCCCCACTCTCAGGGTACCGACATCGTCATCAGAGAGCGGGGTTGTCAGTTTTCTTATGTTCACCTGAGCTCCTCCATTGTTAGGGGATTTCTTTTCCCGGCGCCCCGGCTGCGTGATTGGCTGCAGGGTGCTGCAGGTCTCCGTTACGAACCGGTTTGAAGCCGTCACGAGACTGTCATGGGCGTTTATCCCCACACCAGCCTTCCGCGTCTGTTGGCCCAACAGCAAACCGAGACATCAACGAAATACGATGCCGGATGACGATGGTTATAGTCGATGTTCACCCCGATCACCGTGGTTTTACCCCCGAATCCGAGCGGTCCTATCCCCATCCGGTTCAGTTCTTCAAGCACCCTTTCCTGAAGGGCGAGGATCTTTTCGTCTCCGGTCCCTTCATCGATCTTTTTAAGAAGCTGCCTTTTTGCAAGCACTGATACCTGGTCTTTTGTCGCTCCGATCCCCACGCCCAATGTATAGGGGGGACACCCCCTTCCCTGTGCCTTGAAGACCGTATCTATTATACACTTTCTTACACCATCGAGGTCCCTCTGTGCCCCGATCTCCTCAGCCGGCAGCTTGTATGTCTGTCCGGCGTTCTCGCATCCCGAGCCTTTGAGCATCAGGTCGATCGTAAGGACATGCTCGTCGGTCTCCTCAAAGTATATGATCGGCACGTTCCTGCCGGTGTTGTCTCCCGAATTCCTGTCCGTGAGGACATCCACTGCGTTTGGGCGGAGCGGCACCTTCTCCGTGGCCTCTCTTGTAGCGTCGGCAATGATATCCCGCAACTCTTTTTGACTCAACTGCTCGGGGATCCGGATGAAAAAGGTCGGTACCCCCGTGTCCTGACAAATCGGACGCGAGATCTTCCTGGCAAGTCGGATGTTTTCAAGGACTACATCCATGGCTTTCTTGGCAATCCCGTCCTCTTCAGCTGCATGCGCCTTTTTGAGCGCGTTCTCTACATCGGAAGGCAACGAGGTCGCCACCTTTCTGTAGAGTTCCACGATACCGTCTTTCAGTTTTAACAACCCTTATGCCTCCTGATCTCCTCTTGCGGTGCACCGGTGACTGCACGGCCTGTCGCCTTCCCCCGGTTGACCAAAGAGGTCGATGAAGTTTGTCCTTTTGTCTGCAAGACGTGAAACAGCACGCTCGAACCCGCAACGGCTGCTCTTCTTCTCCTGCAGAGCCTATGATGTGGTCATCTTCAGGTTCCTGAGCGAATCTATGTGTTTCTCTTCTTCATGCATCATTTCCTTGAAGATTACCCTTGCATTTGCGTCTTCTGCAGACTCGGAAAGCTCCCTGTAGAAGTTATAGGCCTTGCCCTCGATTTCAAGGGCCATGATGATGACCTCGGTATCATCGACGAATTCCTTTTCTTCGAACATCTTCCCGGCCTCTCGCAACGGGACGCCGGACTCTGTATGAGTCGCCGGGAGCTTTTTTCTGAACTCTTCAAAGCTCAGAACTTCCAGGTCTCCCTCCAGTGAATGATAAAGGAACTCGAGGTAATGCATGTGTGTTTCCTCCCAGTCCCCGAGCCTTTCGAGGGTCTCTCTTGCGTAGGGAGTGAATGCCTTTGATGATGCAAAGTCATAGAACTCCCGTGTCCCTTTCTCCAGTGTGTACGCCTCGATGATTGCTTCCCTCAGGTCTTCTTTTCCCGTGATCATGCGGCTCCCTCCAGATCTGCCTGTGAAAAGATTATCTCGTCCCTGAACGACCGTACAAGATAGACTGCCCTCATGACCTCGGGGTCGAGAACGTCGACTATGGCTGCATCCAGTCCGGCACCGGCCATGTAAGTCAGAAAACTTGCGTTCACTATGGGTTTCAGTTTTTTGTGAAGCCCTGTAGAGACATTGGATATCCATGCTATGGTGTTTATCGGCGGATCGACCATCTCCTTCAGGGCGAGTATGCATTCGTGGGAACTCACCATGTGTTCCTGCCCCATTCCCCTGCCTATATGTACCACCGAAGGGTCTGCAAACAACCTTACGTTCGGTATGTCCGCTGCATTGGCCATCTCGATCAATTCTTCCAGCACCTGCAGCTTGCCTTCAAGAGAAGTGGGGATTATGCCCCGCAAGGCCCTGATTATGAGCCAACACTGGTTGTTCCTGCAGAGTGTCAGAATATCTTCAGGGTTCTGTTCCTCGAGAGAGAGATAATTGATGATCGGTGGTTTCTTGCAGAAGGGGATGGCACGCTTGAGGGCATCGAAGTTTCTCGTGTCTATGCATATAATCGGATCGTGCGACTGTACCACTACGTCGACAACCTTTGGGAGTATCTCCTCGTCACCGGAGCCGTCGAGGGAACACTGTATGTTGACGACATCCGCCCCGGCATTTACAAGTTCACCGCTCAGCCTCTTGATGGTCTCGGGGTCAAACTCCTTGATGGCTTCCATGTAAGCTGTATTCCTCGTGTTCAGATTCTCTGCTATTACAATCATGAAGACCTCCTTAAAATTGATTGGGATGAGCAGGCCATGGGCCCTATAAGTGTCAGAAAAATGAATTTATATTAACATATTAGCACAAATCGACAGAGTATGGAAGGCATGGCTTGAAAGGACATCCCTGACAGACAATGGCCCTTCATGCGCACCTGCTCGGGCGGACGAGAGCGCGGACCGGTACGCGATAGGACTGTCGTGCGTGTCAAGACGGGTACGGCTGAACCGCTGAACGGGCCTACTTGGGAGGGGTTGGTCGCTTCAGCGCAAAAGTGCCCTTATATAGCGCTTTCCGTAAGAGAATATCGCGCCCGGAGAGGCCGAAAATATCGCGTTGGGCTCGAAGTAACAGTGAAGGAGGCATCCCTTGCAGTTGTCCACCACATCTAGATTCTTTCCGAGCTCTTCCCACAGCTCCCTGAAGCTCTTTTCATGGAAGGAGCCTGTACACTCCTTGAAGAACTCATAGCATGTTCCGAGCCTGCCGTCAGGCGATATACCGCAGCTGAGATATCCCGAGATACACCTCATCTTTGGCACCTTGAAACTGTACATGGCATCGAGCATCATATTGCTCATGGTGATTGGATATCCCTTGTCACGGAGTTCCCTTATTTTCAATACAGCGTTTCTGTAATTCTCGATCCCACCATATATGTCGTCATATCTTTGTTCGAGTTCCTCGAGGGTCTTATAGTTGAAATGAGTAATGAGAGGAAAGAAGGTGAAAGACTTGATGCCGTGCTCGAAGCCCGTTGCCACGATCTTGTCGAGTTCTTTTGCGGACAACCTGGTAAGTACCACGTTGAGACCGACATGGGGCACTTTCTTGACTGCAGCCTTGATGCCTTCTATTACGGAGTCATTGAGTACTTTTATGATTCCGACCTCCTCGGGTACAACCGAGTTCACTGTATCGAAGGAAAAATTCATCACATCCAGATTTTCGTAAATCTCGTCGATCCTCTTTGCCACGAGTGAGCCGTTTGTCACTATCTTGGCTATCATGCCCCGCTGCTTGATGCGTCTGAGAATATCCGGCAGGTCTTTTCTTATGAGTGGTTCGCCGCCGCTTATCGCGTAGACAACACACCCCATGTCAGCCACCTGATCAACGAGGTCCAGGACCTGATCGGTGTTCAATTCCTTAAGGTTGTCCTGCCATAGTGAACAGTATGAACACTTGTAATTACACTTGTGAGTTATCCTGTGGCCTACCTTTATAAGGTTTCTCTTTCTGAAGAGGTTGAACTGGATTGCGGCATTTGCCATTCTAACGGGTTTTTTTAGCATTTGGACTATCAGGGTACGGAGTTTTTATGCAGGATAGTTAAATATGTTCGATATATTTATTTTATTCTTTGTGAAGGCTTTAAGTCAAGCATGGATTGCTGTGTTTGCCGTATGCCGGTTTCTTTCAGTTGGCGTTTGGCGGGTGTCAGCTTGCGGGTTTATTTCTTTGCCGGTTTGTCTGACGGGGCATGCTCTGGTGCAGACTGGTCCGTCCTGTCCGACTGCGACGTTTCCCCTGAAGGAGCTGACGGCAAGGACCTTTCTTCCGGTATGACCGTGGATCTCACAACGGACTTCTGCTTTACGGAGACCACAGTGAGGATGAGAGAGGTAACCATAAAGGCTATCGCTATGCCGGTTGTGAGTTTGTTCATGAATGTGGCGGCCCCCCTGCCTCCGAAGATTGTCTGGCTCGACCCTCCTCCGAATGCTGATCCGAGCTCTGCGCCTTTTCCTCCCTGGATCAGAACTATGCCTATGAGCAGCAGGCATATTATTATGTGGATGATGACGAGTATTGTTGTCATGAAGTTCAGCTCTCCTGTCCGTACTTTACTATTGCGGCAAAGCTGTCTGCCTTGAGGCTCGCCCCGCCAACCAGGGCTCCGTCCACGTCGTCCTTTGACATCAGTGATGCTATGTTATCAGGTTTTACGCTTCCGCCATAGAGAATCCTTATTGTGCCTGCCTCATCACCATACAGGTGCGAAAGCTCTGAACGTATGAATTCGTGAGCCTCCTGTGCCTGTTCGGGTGAGGCTGTTTTTCCCGTCCCGATGGCCCATACAGGCTCGTACGCGATAACCAGCCCCGTGGCTGTAATGCCCCGCAGCCCTTCTGCTATCTGTCTCTTGAGCACGCTGAAAGTGTTGCCGGATTCTCTCTCCTCAAGAGTTTCACCGATACAGAATATCACGGTGAGCCCTGCACCCATGGCAGCCTTTGTCTTTCTGTTCACGACCTCATCGGTCTCTCCGAAATACTGCCGCCGTTCCGAATGCCCGATTATAACATGCGTGCATCCCACATCCTTAAGCATAAGGGGTGATATTTCTCCAGTGTAGGCCCCTGATTCCTCATAGAAGACATCCTGTCCTGCAAGTTTTACATTGCTTTCTTTCAGGAGCTCAGCTGCAACCGGCAGTGAGGTAAACGGAGGGGCGATGACTATTTCCGTATCCTGAACACCGACTACAAGAGGCAAAAACCCTTCGATAAACTCCCTGGTTTCCCCCGTGGTCTTGTTCATTTTCCAGTTTGCTGCCAAAATCGGTAAACGCATGGTATTAATTAAAACCCAAACAGTGAGATAATGTCAACACTAATCTTTTGGTAATTTTCACTTGACAGGGTGGAGTTTCCGTGATATTTTCTTTAAAAAACAATGGGTTGAGCTCATGTGTCTGTACTCCAAGGACTTCATAAATTTTCAGGTGGCAGTATGGAGTACGGATTCAACTTCCGACAAGGAAGTACGAGGAGAGGCTGAAGACGCTCAGGGAGCGTCTTGAAGAGATAGAGAGGGCGGGGACAAAGGAAGAGATGGAGGCGGCATGCCGGAAGGCAAGGGAGTTTTTTGAGAAGATAAGGCCGCCGAAGAGGCATGTGCCTCTTGACCCTGACAAACTGCCCCACAGGACGGCGG
>JAADGG010000047.1 GCA_013152485.1 Nitrospirota bacterium
AAATCCGTTCAAATCAACACTCCTCTCCTTTTTTCAGGGACGGGGAATTTTGATATTGATATGATACGACACGGATGCCGGTATCCAGAAGGTGAAGGATCCCTTGACAAAAGCTCCCCCTTTTTATATCATTCAGTGGCCATGAAGGTATACATCGACGGCAGATACCTTGACAGGTCCGATGCCAGGATTTCGGTCTTTGACCACGGGCTCCTGTACGGAGACGGTGTCTTCGAGGGCCTGAGGATATACAACGGCAGGGTCTTCAGGCTCGGCGAACACATCGATAGACTCTACAGGAGTGCGAAGGCGCTCTTTCTCGACATACCCATGAGTGCCGGGGAGATGCAGGAGGCCGTTCTGAAGACCGTAGAGATCAACCGGAAAGAGAACGGATACATACGACTCATCGTGACAAGGGGCGAGGGGCTGCTCGGCGTAGACCCTTCGTCCTGCAGGAGGCCGACGGTCATAATCATCGTCTCGGACATCCAGCTCTATCCAGAAGAGTACTATAGCAAGAATCACCGCCTCGTCCAGGCGGATTCCCCCGGACAGCCTCGACCCGAGGATAAAGTCCCTGAACTACCTCAACAACATCATGGCGAAGATCGAGGCGGAGCAGGCAGGCTGCCTCGAGGCGGTCATGCTCAACAACGAGGGGTTTGTGGCGGAGTGCACCGGAGACAACATATTCATCGTGAGGGACTCGGAGCTCATCACCCCGGATCCCAGCCACGGCGCCCTCGACGGGATCACCAGGAGGTTCGTGATGGAGCTGGCAGGCTCGATGGGGATCAGGGCCGCTGAAGCGGCCGTCACGCGCTATGACCTCTACACGGCGGATGAGTGTTTCCTCACGGGTACCGGGGCCGAGATAATCCCTGTCATAAGGATAGACGGCAGGATGATCGGCAACGGAGAGCCGGGCAGGATAACGCGGATGCTGACCGAGCGGTTCAGGCGGGAGATATCAGCGCAGCAGGGCCTCACCGTCTGAGAGCGGCAACCACAGAAGCAGCAGGTTACTGCTCCTGTGGTCTTTCCGGCTGATCAAATCTCTACATGCTGGTGGCACTTCCTCGTGCAGATCTTTGCGCAGGCCTCGCAGCCTATGCAGTCGTCGGGATTTGCAACTGACATCACCTTGTTGCCCATATCGTCACCGTACTCGTCCTCGCCCTCGAACGGCTTCTCGATGAGCTCGAGGACATTCCTGCCGCATACCTTGTAGCAGCGTCCGCACCCCAGACACTTCTCGACATCGATCGACTCGATGAACCTCGGCGTCCACGGTGTGCCGCCCCTTGTGTAGCAATTCACCTGTGCCATAGCTCTCCTCTCCTTTCCTCAAAATCATCATGGCTCAAGCAGCCGAAGCAGCGGCCCTATAAGTGATGAAGGCAGAAGGCCGCATGCCCCTCTGCGTTGGTCCGGCTCAAGCTATCGCCTCTCCATCCGTCTCACCGGTCCTTATCCTCACAGCGCCACCGATCGGAGCGACGAATATCTTTCCGTCTCCATGCTTGCCGGTGCTGCTGACCTTTATTATCGCCTTTACGAGCTTGGTCACCACGTCGTCCGGCACCACTATCGTCAGCATCCTCTTCGGCACGTAGAGGGCGACCTTCGGCAGCGTGTGCTCGAGGGCGTAAGCCGAGGGGGTGGGTTTCAGCTTGGCCGCAGTACAGAAGCTCTCCGGCATCTCCGAATCCATCTCCGCACACATCGCCCCCTTCTGCTTCCCCCTTCCGTCGACGCTCTGTATCGTGAGCGAGGGGTATCCCAGTTCCTCGAGGACCTGTTTCGTCTCAGGGACCTTGTCCCTCCTGATAATTGCGATGATCTCCTTCATAGGCCTTCCTCCCCGGTCCTGACGGTATATGCGGTATCCACCGGACTGACGAATATCTTGCCGTCACCGATGAAGCCCGTCCGCGCCTTCTCCTGTATCAGGTGCACGACCTTCTTTTCGTCCTCGTCATCCACAACTATCATGAGCAGTGTCTTGGGGAGTTCGTCGTAGTGCACGGGGCCGACCTGAAGGCCCTTCTGCTTCCCCCTTCCAAAGACCGGCATCTTCGTGACGGACGGAAACCCAGCCCCTTCCAATGCCAAGACCACTTCCTGTTCCTTTTCCGGCCTTATAAACGCCCTGATCATCTTCATCGTCTTTTTTCTCCTCCTTGGTTGTTTGATGTTTTGCTCCAGGGGCGGCGCGAGAGCCGGTCCCTGCGTCCCTTCAATCGCTGTTCATCGCTTTCTTGAGCCATGGCGGCGGAGATGTCTTGACTGCCTCGAGGAGTTTCTTAAGCGCCTCCTCTATGGTGATCACATCTTTCACCTTTACCGGCATGATGCCCTTTCTTGCAAGCCTTGCCGCTGACGGGCCTCCGATCTCCGTAAGGTATATGATCTTGCAGTCGGCAAGTTTTTCCACCTTGCTCTGCACCCTGTCCTCGTGTATCTGTCCCTTTCCTTTTGTCTCCTCTATCTCCGTATCCCTGCCCTCGGCGAACTTCCTCATCTCGATGAACCGGTAACCGTCTTCAGTCAGTTCGTATACGGCGAACTTGCCGGACCTGCCGAAATGTTCGTCGACATTCACGCCGTCCGTTGTTGCAAACGCAATCTTCATACCGGCCTCCTTTGTTTTTTATTGAGAGACAGCCGCTCATGCCTGCGGACGATCCCGTACCGGCCGTGTCTCTCTGTTCAATGCAGAAGATTCGCGATCTCGTTGATCGTCATGAGGGTTCCCCTGTATCCGACCGTAATCCTGGCGGTGTTGCCCAGGATCTTGTACACGGGGAATCCCGTCTGATACAGCGGCACACCGAGCCGCTCTGCCGTGTCCGTTCCGTGGGAGCTCGCGATCAGTAGGTCGAACTCTCCCTCTATCGAGGAGAAGTCCCCCACCAGGACACTCCCTGCATGGATCCTCTCCAGGGACGCGGCCCGGGTCGGAACGACCGAGAGCCCTACCTCTGCCCCTGCCTCTCTCAGCACCCTGGAGACCTGGACGGAGAGGTCCGGCTCGAGGGCCGTACAGACGCGCTTTCCGCCGAGGTAGAAGTGGGCGTCCCTCATGCCGTCGACCAGCACCCGTCTCTGCCTCTCGTATCTGGCGGGCATCCGCCTTCCGCTCAGGGCTGAAAGCGTCTCCATGAATGCGTCCACTCCCTGCAGGCCTGAAAGGCTCTCGAACACGGTGTACCCTATGCCGAAGCGCTCTTTAAGCAGCCGGGCCGGGCCTTCCATGCTCATCCCTATTGCAAGGGTGAACGCTGCGCCACCCATCCGCTCTATATCCTCTGTCCTCGTGCCGCCGGTGGCGAGTGCCGAAAACCCCTGCCTGCTTCCATCGAGTGCAGCGAGGTCAGGCAGTATGACCGGGTTCAGCCCGAATGCCTCCATCATCTCGCGCAACTCCGTGAAGTCCGCAGGCGTCAGGTGCGAGCCGACGAGCACGTTTATCCCAGGAGAGCCTGTCCGCTCCACCGTCCCCTCTCCTCCGGCAACAACCTCTATGACCCTCTCAACCGCCTTCGCATATCCCGTCTCCAGCCCGCCTTCGTAATCAGGCGTTGAAACATCAACGATCTTGAACCTCGAATCCTGATTTTTGATTTTTGAATCTTGAATCTTGAATCTCTTGACAACCCCGGCCACATCGTCACCCTTGACCTCTGAGAGCCCTGAAGTAAGGATCCCTATCAGGTCCGGCTCCTGTTTCCCCGCAATCTCCCTGACGGCTGCCGCGAGGTTTTCCTCGCTGCCCATGACTACATCCTCGGTGAAGAGCTTGGTGCTCATCAGTGCGACAGGCTCCCTGAAGTGCTTTGTGATGAGCACCTTTGCGAGGAAGTTGCACCCCTGGGCGCCGTGAAGGACCGGGACAGCCCTGTCTATGCCCTGAAGCGCGATTGCAGCCCCTATGGACTGGGAGTGCTTCAGGGGGTTCAAGGAGACGTCCCTGTCCGTCCTCGACGAGACCGGGGGTGGCTGTGTGCCTGCCGGCTCTTCGCTGAAGAACCGGATGCTGTTGCTCACCTGCTCTGCAAGGTTCAGGAGTCCGTCGTACCCCGCATAGGGAGTGTGCCTCTCCTGGTTGACATCCACGAACGGGAACCCCTCCTTCATGGCGAGGTAGAGGTTCCGTCCGCCTGCAACGAGTATGTCCGCCTTCCTCTCCCTCATGAGCCTCTTCAGGTTCGCGGGTGTGACGTCCTCGACAAGGGGGGCCTCGTCACCGAGTATGGCCTTCATCTTCTCCTCGTCCTCGAACGTGCTCTTCTTTGTTCCGACAGCGACTATCTCGATGCCGAGATCGAGGAGCGCGGATATGAAGGACCAGCTCTTGACCCCGCCCGTATACAGCACGGCCCTCCTGCCGCGGAGGTGGGAGTATCTCTTCAGTCTTTCATCAACCCGTGCCTCTTCCCGCCTGATCAGCCCCTCGACCCTCTCGCAGCCAGAGCCCCTCAGGGCGTCGAGCCGCCGTCCTATCTCCCGCAACGCCTTCGACATCTCGGTCTTGCCGAAGAAAGAGACCTCTACGTAGGGGATTCCGTACTTCCGCTCCATCTCCACTGCAACGTTCACGAGTGCGCGGCTGCAGACCACCACGTTCAGGTCGGCCCTGTGAGCGTAGGTTATCTCTTCGAACGTGGCATTGCCGGTTATCCTCGACATGACCCTGATGCCGGCCTCCCTGAGCAGGGGCTCGACGAGCCAGAGGTCCCCTGCGATGTTGTACTCACCGATGAGGTTTATGAACCCGGTGCCGGCTGAGAGGCCGTCTGGGGGCTCTCCCGTGCCTATGACGTGTTCGAGCAGCACGTCTCCGGCTATCCTGTTTCCGAGGTTCTTCGGTCCTACGAACCCCGGTGCACCGACTGGTATGACCCTCGTGCCGCAGGCCTCCTCGGCCCTCCTGCAGACGGCGTCGATGTCCTCTCCGATGAGCCCGCTTACGCAGGTGGAGTATACGAACACGGCCTTGGGACGCACGGACCTGCAAGTCTCCACAATGGCATTGAAGAGCCTGGATTCAGAGCCGTATACTATGTCGATCTCGTCGATGTCGGTCGTGAATCCCATCCTGTGCAGTGCTCCCCGGGACGACAGCGTGCCCCTGCCTTCCCACGAGTTTCCGCAGCACGCAATGGGCCCGTGAACGAGGTGCGCGGTGTCGGCGATGGGCTGAAGCACTATCATCGCGCCGTCGAAGGCGCATGACTCACCGCCGCGGCTCCTGCAGAGCTTGTCCGTCTTCTCCGTGTTACAGCCGTTCTCCAAAAGCTTGTCCGTGGTATTAAACATGACCTGTTCTCTGTCCCGAAATCTCTCTCTGGTTTTTATTCCCCCCTGCCGACCGGGGGAGTTGTCCTCGATGTATGGTCTTGCCCGCCGTTCACCTGATGACGTCGAAACTCGTCGTATCCATCGTCTTTCTGTCCATCTCGTCGAGAACCGTGTTGACGATCCAGTTCACCATGTTTATCACCCCCTGGTAGCCGATGACCGGGTACCTGTGGAGGTGATGCCTGTCGAATATCGGAAACCCTATCCTGACGAGCGGGGTCCCGGTATCCCTCCAGAGGAACTTTGCGTACGAGTTCCCTATCAGCAGGTCGACGGGATCGGTGAAGAGCAGCGACCTCAGGTGCCACATGTCCTTGCCCGTGTAAACCGTCGCCTCCTGGCCGAACGGGCTCGAGCCCAGGAGTTCCTCCGCCTCTGCAGCGAACTTCTTGTCCCCGTTCGTGCAGATGATATGCACGGGGATTCCCCCCATCTCGAGGAGAAAGCTTATCAGTCCGAGCAGGAGGTCGGGGTCTCCGACCAGGGCGAACCTCTTTCCGTGCACATAGGGATGTGAGTCTATCATCGCATCCACCGCCCGTCCCCTCTCGTCCTCGATCTCCTGGGGAACCGGTTTGCCGGTGATCCTGCTTATCTCGTCGAAGAACCTGTCGGTGTTCTTCACTCCCATGGGCGGAAGCACCAGGGCCTGCTGGCTCCACTCCGTCTTGATGTAGCTCATCGTCTTGACCGTGGAGTACTTCTGCAGCGCAATGGTCGCCAAGGCGTTTACGGAGTCGGCGGCCTCTTCGAGCGGGGTGCCGCCCGGATACAGCTTGTATTCGCCCGTGTTGGGAGAGTCGAACGTGTCGCTCACGTCGGCAAGCAGCGTGAAGTCCACGCCCATCATGCCGAGAAGCCTCTTCAGCTCGCGGTAGTTGCCCGTATAGGTGTCGAAGCCCGGGATGATGTTGATCTTCCCGTTGGGCTCGCCCTTCTTTCCTTCCGTGATGGCCGAGAGTATACCCTTCATCATGTTGTCGTAGCCCGTGATATGCGAGCCCACGAAGCTCGGCGTGTGGGCGAACGGCACGGGCAGGTCAGCGGGTATCAGCTCCTTGCTCCTCGCCTGCCGTATGAAGGCGTTGAGGTCGTCTCCTATCACCTCGGCCATGCAGGTGGTGCAGACTGCGAGCATCTTAGGGCTGTAGAGCGTATAGGCGTTGTTCAGTCCCTCGAGCATGTTGTTGAGTCCTCCGAAGACCGCTGCATCCTCTGTCATGGACGTGGATATGGCGGCCATCGGCTCTTTAAAGTGCCTGTTCAGGTGGCTCCTGAAGTAGGCGACACAGCCCTGCGCCCCCTGCACGAAAGGCATCGTCCCCTCGAACCCCGAGGAACAGAATATGGCCCCGAGGGGCTGGCACGCCTTTGCAGGGTTTATCTTTATGTACTTGCGTGCAAAGTTCTTCTCCTTGTACTCTTCGGTCTTCGTCCACTCGGCCACCTCCTCGACCTTCTCTTCAGGCCAGGGGTTCTCGAACTCCCTCTTCCTTGCAAACTGATCGACGTACTCCACTTCCTGAAAGAGCTCATTATGATCCTTTATCTTTATCGTCTTCATCTCTTCCTCCGTATCAAGCTCCATGTAGGGCTGTTGACCGTCATGTCCATGTCCCTGGCAAAGACGGGGAAACCGTCAAAGCCGTGGTACGGGCCGCTGTAGTCCCAGGAGTGCATCTGCCTGAACGGCACCCCCATCTTGTGATACGAGTACTTCTCCTTTATTCCCGAGCCGACGACGTCCGGCCTCAGCCTGCGGGTGAACTCCTCGAGCTCGTAAAGGGTCGCATCGTCCATGATGACCGCTCCCTCCTTCATCTCGGGATACGTCCTGCGGTAGTCGTCGTCATGGCCGAACTCGTATCCGGAGGCCACGACTTCCATGCCGAGGTCCTCATAGGCGCCTATGGTATGCCTCGGTCTCAGCCCGCCCACGTAGAGCATCACCTTCTTGCCCTCGAGCCTCGGCCTGTAGTACTCGATAACGGCATCCATCTTCGGCTTGTACTTCTCGATCAGCTTCTCGGCGTTCTCCTTTATCCTGTCGTCGAAGTACGAGGCGATCTTTCTGAGGCTCTGGTATATCTTCGTGGGGCCGAAGAAGTTGAACTCCACCCAGGGGATGCCGTACTTCTCTTCCATGTGCCTGCATATGTAGTTCATCGACCTGTAACAGTGGATGAGGTTGAGCTTGGACTTGTGGGCAATGCCGAGCTCGTTGACCGAGGCGTCACCGGTCCACTGGGCCACGACCCTGAGCCCCATCTCCTCGAGCATCTTCCTCGATGCCCAGGCATCACCGCCGATATTGTAGTCCCCGATCAGCGAGACATCATACGGCGTCGACTCCGCGAGCTCGCCCGTGCCGAGCACGAAGTCCCTTATGGTGTCGTTGGCGATATGGTGGCCGAGGGACTGGCTCACCCCCCTGAAGCCCTCACACCTCACAGGCACTATGGGGATGCCGAACTCCTCGGACTTCTTCTTTGCCACAGCCTCTATGTCGTCTCCGATGAGGCCCACCGGACACTCCGAAAGAATGCCTATGCCCCTCGCCAGAGGGAAGACCTCCCTCAGTTCGTCCAGGGCTGCGGCGAGCCCCTTGTCCCCGCCGTATACGATGTCCCTCTCCTGGAAATCGGTCGTAATGTGCATGGCGCCGAAGGTGTCTATGCCCGTGCGGCCGTTGTAGTAGTTCCTCCTCGCCCACCAGCTGTACTGGCCGCAGCCGATCGGGCCGTGGCTGATGGTGATCTGGTCCTTCACGGGTCCCCAGACGACACCCTTCGCCCCTGCGTATGCGCATCCCCTCACGGTCATGACGCCGGGCCTCGACTTCACGTTCGACTTGACCCTGCACGTACTGCATTCGCCGGTGGGGTCGTTCGGCGCGAGGTGCTTGGCCCTCGCCTTCCTCGTCTTCTCCGGGTAGGCCTCGAGCACCTCGTCGATGATCTTCTGTGTCTCCTTGATGGCTGTACTCATATGGTCTCCTCCTCAATAGTCTGCTGTTGTCTTTTACCTGCGCGGTTGTCAAACGGGACAGAAAAACTTCCCCCGGGAGTCATCAGTGAGAGATGATGCCCAAGGGAGGTCCATTCAGGTCCTGCCAGCGGTCACTCTCGGAATCCGTCCTGCATTCTTCGGCTATGCTGCAGGCTCTTCGCTCTCGAGTATCCCGAAGTCCATTAGCAGGTCCTCGAGTTCGTCCATCGACATGGGTGTCGGGATGACGAGGTTCTTGTTCTCGGCAATCTTCTTTGCCAGCGCCCTGTACTCGTCCGCCTGTGGATGATCCGGCGAGTACTCTATCACGGTCATCCTCCTGAGTTCGGCCCTCTGGACCTGGTTGTCCCTCGGCACGAAGTGGATCATCTGCGTGTTGAGCCTCTTTGCAAGCTCTGAGATCAGCTCGTGCTCCCGGTCGGTCTTCCTGCTGTTGCAGATGAGGCCGCCGAGCCTCACCCCGCCGCTCTGTGCGTACTTGAGTATGCCCCTTGCGATGTTGTTTGCAGCGTACATCGCCATCATCTCTCCTGATGTGACGATATAGATCTCCTTTGCCTTTCCCTCCCTGATCGGCATGGCGAATCCACCGCAGACAACGTCGCCGAGCACGTCGTAGAAGACGAAATCCGTGTCAGACTCGTAAGCGCCGTTCTCCTCGAGAAAGTTTATCGCCGTGATGACACCGCGTCCCGCACACCCGACTCCGGGTTCGGGGCCGCCCGACTCCGCGCACCTTATGCCCTTGAACCCGGTAAGCAGCACCTCGTCGATCTCGAGGTCCTCAACGGTTCCCCGTTCCCTCGCGAGGTCCATGACCGTGGTCTGGGCCTTTTTGTGCAGTATCAGCCTCGTTGCATCCGCCTTCGGGTCGCAGCCCACTATCATGCACTTGTACCCTGCCTCTGCCAGGGCACTCACGGTGTTCTGAGTCGTCGTCGACTTTCCGATACCGCCCTTACCGTAGATAGCTATCTGTCTCATCGTCTCTCCTCCTCTGAAGGTTTTTGGTTTTTAAACTGAATGATATGGATTGCAAAAGCCGTGCCAGCTCTGAAAGCAAGTATTTTCAATGCTTTCAGGAGTGTCTCCCGTTTCGTGAGTACATTATTGTTTCTACGTGGAGCATTTTTGTACGCACGGTGTCTCCCGGTCCCCCGTCACGGCCGGGGCCTGGAAGCGGAGCCCGTTGGATCAAGACAGGATGTCCGTGAAATGATCTGTTGTTCGTACAATTAATGTCCGGTAAA
>JAADGG010000028.1 GCA_013152485.1 Nitrospirota bacterium
CTCCTCCCGTATCTCCTTCCTGCTCTTGCGCATGGGACCTCCTCAACAGAAAAGGCCGCAGCACCGGATGCCGCGGCCTTTGAGCTCCTCCCGGGGCCAGTGATAATGAAGCCCCCCTTCGGCAGCGGCACCTCACTTGCCGTGCAGCATCGAGAAGCCGCCTGGTGACAACGGATCTCCGTCGTGCATGAGTCAAGGATAGAACAGACCGGTTTTCACTGTCAAGAAGAACCCTGATCCGAAAGCCGTACCTTGGAAAGGCCGGGTTTTTGTTCCGGTCCGTCTTGCTTTGCCTGCGGGGGGCACGGCATGTCCGGCTTTCAGGAAACCTTGAACAGCCGGAGGTGCCGGTCTGGCTGCTTGAAGGCGCGGACGGGGTTTTCACGCGGGGGCGATCGACCAGTCAGCGCTGCCCGCTACGGTATTGTTATGACGTTCTTTCCCCTGCTGTGGCCTGCCTCGCAGTACCTGTGGGCAGCGGCGACCCGAGACAGCGGAAAGGTCCTGTCGATCACCGTCCTAAACCTGCCGGCCTCGATGAGTTCCCTGACAAACCCGAGGTCCCTGCCGTCTGCCTTCACCATGACATGGGCCGCCTTTCTGCCCGGGAATAGCGATGTCAGCAGCCCTTGCAGGAGAGTCGCCGGACCCGGGATGGTCGTGATATAGACGCCGCCGGGGGCCAGGGCCCTCTTGCAGGCGGAGAACGACCTGTTTGCAACAACGTCATAGACGATATCGTACGCCCCGGTCTTCTCCGTGAAGTCCTCCCTCGTGTAATCGATCACACTGTCTGCACCGAGCGAGCGTACCAGTCCGGCGTTGCCGGAGCTGCAGACCCCTGTGACCACGGCCCCCGATGCCTTGGCTGTCTGGACGGCAAATATCCCGACCCCTCCCGAGGCGCCGTTGACGAGGACCCTTTTGCCTGCGGAGACCCTTCCCTTGTCCCTCAGGGCCTGCAGGGCCGTGAGTGCCGCCAGGGGAACCGACGCGGCCTCTTCAAAAGAGATGCAGTCGGGCTTCATGGCGGCAGAGGCCTCCGGCACGGAGGCGTACTCGGCATAGCCTCCCCCTGACCTCACGCTCAGCATTGCAAAGATTTGATCCCCTCTCTTGAAGGTCCTGACACCCCTGCCGGTTTCCACTACTTCCCCGGCGACGTCAAAGCCGAGGAGCTTCACCCTCGGCCTCGTGAGCCCGGTAAGGAGCCTCAAATCCCCCCTCCGGATCTTGAAGTCGACCGGATTGACCGAAGCGGCGTGCACCCTGACGAGCAGGTGTGACGGCTTGACTTCGGGCAGGAACCTCTCTGAGTTCCAGCACATCCGCCGGGCCGTATCTCTCTATTACGACGGCTCTCACGACAGGGTCTCCCTCCTTGCACACGGAAATATTAACATGAATGCGGCTCCGTTTTGTTCAATGTAGAGCAATCATGGCTGTATTCGGCACCCGGAAGTCCGGATTCGCCGTCTCACGCACACTGTACATATGTCGCGACGGTGGGGTGGGCACAACAGGAACGGTTACAGACAGAAAATGGCTGCTGTTATGTTATCATTTAGATTATCCAGGTGGTTCCGTCTTGTTGTTCAGGCTTCCGGTCCCCGGATCTTGACTTTTGAAACAATCAGGGAGGCTCCATGAAGATACTCGTTACAGGCGGTGCCGGGTTCATAGGGTCCAATGTAGTGGACGGCTATGTCCGGGAAGGCCATGAAGTGATCGTCGTCGACAACCTGTATACAGGCCGGATCGAAAACCTCAATCCCGGAGCCCGCTTCTACCTGCTCGACGTCCGGTCTGAGGAGCTGGGAAAGGTCTTTGAGATCGAGCGGCCTGACATAGTAAACCATCATGCCGCGCAGATGTCCGTACCTGCATCGGTGGACGACCCTGCGTTCGATGCAGACGTGAACATAATGGGCCTGATAAACCTGCTCCAGAACTCCATCCGGTACGAAGCGAGGAAGTTCATCTTCATATCCTCTGGAGGGGCAATCTACGGTGAGAAGGAAGACCTCCCGATCTCCGAGTCGGACGAGCCGCAGCCGCTGTCGCCCTATGCCGTAACAAAGCTGGCCTCGGAGAGCTATCTCGGGTTCTACAGGCATCAATACGGTCTCGACTATACAGTCCTCCGCTATGCAAACATATACGGGCCCAGGCAGGTTCCGCACGCCGAGGCGGGTGTGGTCTCGATATTCGTCAACATGCTCAGACACGGAGAAGTCCCCGTGATATACCACTATCCCGACCAGCCCGACGGCATGACAAGGGACTACTGTTACGTGGGGGACGTCGTCAGGGCAAATGTATTGGCGCTCGAGAGGGGCTCGGGGGAGGCCCTGAACATCGGCACCTCGGTTGAAACCACCACCGGTGAACTCTACAGGATCATACTCGAGTTGATGAGGAGCAGAGGGTACGCAACGGATGCCGTCTTCGACAGGCCCAGGAAGGGAGCAGCGAGGTCCGGAGATCTGCGAAGAAGCGCCCTGAACATCGAAAAGGCGTGGAGGGCCCTGGGATGGCGGCCGGAGTACGGCCTCAGGGAAGGACTTGAAGAAACCATCCTCAATGAGTTAGCCTAAGAGGTTGAAACGATCTGGAGGCGCTGATGAGCGACAAGGAGAGATTGATCGAACTCATACGGAAACATGCATACAAGTACAGCGACACCCCTGCGTTCCGACTCTCATCCGGTCTGATGAGCAGGTATTATTTCAATCTCAAGAAGGTCACCTACACCCCTGAAGGACAGTACCTCATAGGCAAGCTCTTCTATGAGAAGATAAAGGAACTGAAGCTTTCACCAAAGGCGGTCGGCGGCCTCACGCTCGGCGCAGACCCGATTGCAATAGCCGTCGCGCGCTACTCCTACGACGCCAGGGACCCGATCGATGCCTTCGTCATAAGGAAGGAGCCCAAGGCGCACGGTATGGGGCTCCAGATAGAGGGCAACGTCGTCTCAGGCGACAGGGTGGTCATAGTCGAGGACGTTGTGACGAGCGGGGCCTCGACCATAAAGGCGATAGACATAGCCGAAGGACACGGCCTGCAGATAGTGGCCGTCATGGCGCTGCTCGACAGGTGCGAGCAGAACGGACGGCAGAACATAGAGGCAAAGGGGTATCCGTTCTACTCCATCGTCACCCTGAACGATGTAACGGGACTGCCTGCGGCCGGAGAGTAAAACGCGGTCAGCCTGCTCGATATCGGCCGGAACCGACTCTTTTTATGATAGACCTCCATACACATAGCATCTTCAGCGACGGCGAGCTCATTCCCACTGAACTCGTGAGGAGGGCTCGGGTAAAGGGATACAGGGCCATAGCTATCACGGACCATATGGATACATCGAATATGGACTTCATCATTCCGCGCATGGTCCGCGTCGCCGACGAGCTGAACGCAATACAGCCCGTGCGGGTCATACCGGGGGCTGAGCTCACGCACCTCCCCCCTGAACTCATCCCCACCTGCATCGAGAAGGCAAGGAGACTGGGAGCCCTGCTCGTTGTAGTACATGGAGAGACCCTCGTGGAACCCGTACAGGAAGGGACGAACAGGGCCGCCATCGAGGGAGGGGCAGATATCCTGGCCCATCCAGGGTTGATAGACGAAGAAGACGTCAGGCGCGCAGTCGAGAAGGGAGTCGTCCTCGAGCTGAGCGCAAGAAAGGGCCACAGCCTCTCCAACGGACATGTGGCCCGCCTTGCAAGGCAGTTCGGTGCAAGGCTCGTTGTAAACACCGATGCACACTCCCCGGGCGACCTTGTAGACCGGGGGTTCGCGGAAGAGATAGTACTCGCGGCAGGCCTCGACTCTGCAGCTGCAGACAGGGTCTTCGCCGCGTCTGAAGAGATAGTAAAATCCGTTCTTTTGACTGGAGGAGACTGATGCCGAAACCGATAAAGAAACGCATTCAGAAAAAGAGCATCTCGGAGAGAGAGGTCATGACCCTCTATGAGAAGCTCGTCGATTACTACCTTGAGAACAAGAAGACCGTATACACCTGGATAGCCGTGGCAGTGCTCTTCATCGCGGTGGTGTCCGGCATAGCCTACTACAACAGGACCCTTGCCGAACAGGCCGAGTCCCTTCAGTATGAGGGCTACAAGCTCTATCACGGCCTGTACCAGAACGACGACAAAAAGACGGATGAGGAGACACTGAGAGCTGCACTGGAGAAGTTCAGGGCGGCATATGACAAAAAGAGCTCTCCCATAACCCTCCTCTACATCGCGAACACCCAGTTTGCGCTCGGACAGTATGAAGAGGCACGCAAGACACTGAATGAATTCATCGAGAAATACCCCCGCAACGAAGAACTGCTCCCCCTGGCGTACTACAAGCTTGCAACCGTACAGATCGAAGAGGGGAAGAGAGAGGAGGCGCTGAAGACCCTCGACTCCCTGTACAGCCTGAAGACGAGCCCGTTCCTGAAGGACGTCGCCCTCAACGAGTCGGCAAGGCTGCTCGAAGAGATGGGAAAGAAAGAAGAGGCACTGAAGCGGTACGAGAAGATAGTCGAGGACCACCCGACGTCTCCCTATTACCAGGATGCCCTCGCGAAGGTGAAAGAGGGGGAAAAAGCGAAGAAGCCTGAGGCTGAGAAGAAGGACAAGCCGGCAGGAAAGTAGAGCCTCGGACTGGAACAGGGGAGGAGGCCGTCACTTCATCGGCACGTAAATGATGGCACCGGGTCTCAACCGCGCCGGATCGATGCCCCTGTTGAGCACATAGAGGTCTTTCTGCCTTACCCGCAGCCTCCTTGCTATCTCCCACAGGGTGTCTCCCTTTCTTATGATGTAAGGCGTCTTCGGCATGCTCTGGGCTGCCAGTATGTCATCGGAAGGCGGCAGGTATATGATGGAGCCGGGCCTCAGCCGCCTCGGATCTATACCCCTGTTGAGGGCGTACAGTTCTTTGCGGGTGACACGGAAACTCTTCGCAATGTCCCAGATCGTGTCACCTTTCTTGACGATGTAGGGTATCTTCGGCATGCGCTCCCGCGGAGAGGCGCTGTCGAAGCATTCCGTGAACCTCCCTGCAGTACCCTCCGGTATGCGTACCCTGTACGTCCTGAGGTCCGGCGGGGTGCACCATCTCTTCAGTTCCGGGTTCAGTTCGCGGATCTCCCTGATCGTGGAATCGGTACACTTGGCTATGAAAGAGAGCGAGACCGGACTGTTGATATCCACCTCGTCAAACCTCATCGGCTCGTGATAGTCTATATCGGTAAAGCCGTACCTCTCAGGGTCCGAAGCGATGATCCCAGCTGCAATGAACTTCGAGACGTAGTCCTTCGTCTCTCTCTTGAGATATCGCGTCCTTATGATACGCCAGTAATTGTCGGACCTGCTCTTCCGGAGCGCCCTCCTGATCTTGCCCTCGCCTGCATTGTAGGCGGCAAGGGCGAGCGGCCACGAACCGAACCGGTTGTAAAGGTCCTTCAGATAACGTGCTGCAGCCACGGTAGACTTGATTGGATCACGCCTCTCGTCCCTCCAGTAGTCCATCTTGAGTCCATAGCTCTTTCCGGTCGACTGTATGAACTGCCAGGGGCCTACTGCGTGGGCACTCGAGCGTGCATCCGTACTGAATCCGCTCTCGATGAGGGGCAGGTAGACGAGGTCTTCGGGCAGGTCGTTTTCCCTGAGTATGGCCTTGATCGTATCGAGGTACCGTCCGGAGCGCTGCAGCCATGTTGCAAACGACCGCCTCTTCTGAGTGGTATAGAGATATATGTGCCTCTCTACAAGGTTTCTTGCAGAGTCGTCCTCTTTGTACGAAGCAAGGAGCAGGAACTCCCGGTCTTCGCGGGAGGAGCGTACGGCCCCGGCACCCTCGGTGGAAAGCGGGAGGGACTGCCTGCAGAGATAGGGTGTGAGCTCCGCCGAAGAGATGGACAGCAGGGCATCGTCTATGGAGAAGCCCCTCAACAGGTTGAACGTCTGCTCGAACAGGCGCGACTGAACGACGTTGTCCACCACCCCGTCGAATACGTCTCCGGAGCCGGCCAGCAAGGTCGTATCAACGGAAGCCCCCCAGGCCCTGCCCTTGTGATCGGAAACCAGGCTCAGGATCAGGAGGGTGAGGAGTACTGCTATCTTGCGGCTCCTTCTGGTCGTGAACCCCACTGAACCGGTCGAGTTACGGAAAATCATGATTTCTATATTAATTGAAGCCCGTTTTTTTGTCAAACGCAACTTTTATGTTAAAATGTAATTATTTCCTTGATTTTGAATATGGTTTCCGTATTTCACGCCTTCAGACAATGCGGACCCGAGGTCGACGGCATTGAATACGGTTGCTGCGGAGGGACATGGTAGAGGCCCTGGGACATCTGAGGTGGCAGGATATACTGGACATTATCGTCGTAGCCATTGTCCTGTACAGGGTGCTGCTGATCATAAACGGGACAAGGGCCGTCCAGATGCTGATAGGACTCGGTGTCCTGCTCGGCGCCTTCTTCCTCTCGAGCTATCTCAAGCTCCATACCATGTACTGGATCATCCAGAGCCTGTGGGCACAGGTTGTCCTTGCATTGATAATCCTCTTCCAGCCGGAGATACGCAAGGCCCTGGCCCAGATGGGAGAGACGTCCTTCCTTCCATCGCTCACGTCCGCCTCTGAGCTGAAGTCCCTCGAGGAGATAGTCAGGGCCACGGTCGCCCTGTCGAGCAGGAAGATAGGTTCGCTGATCGTGATCGAACGGGATACGTCACTCAAGGATTTCATCGAGATAGGGACCCCGCTCGATGCGAAGGTCTCAAAGGAGATACTTCTCAGCATCTTTCATCCGAGCTCTCCCATGCATGACGGGGCGGTGATCATCAGGATCGACAGGATCGTGGCCGCAGGCTGCTTTCTGCCCATCACCTTCAGGACCGACATAAGCCGCTCCCTCGGAACGAGACACAGGGCGGCGATAGGTATAACCGAGGAGACGGATGCCGTTGCAATAACCACTTCCGAGGAAACGGGGATGATCTCGTTCGCAATCAATGGAGAGCTGGAGACCCACATGGACATGGGACATCTGCGCGACATACTCACGGAGATATTCACGGAGAGGAAGAAGGGGAGGAAATGAGGCAGCTGCTGTTCAAAAACCTCGGGCTCAAGATACTCGCCCTCTGCCTCGCCATAATACTCTGGTTTCTCATCTCCGGCAGGGGTGTCTCTGAAATCACCCTCGAGGTGCCCATAGAGTACATAAACATCCCACCGGGGTATGAGATAGTGAAGAAGGACCGCGACACGGTCAGGGTGAGCCTGTTCGGCAGTGAGGTCGTGTTGAGATCGATAAAGCCGGAGGACCTGAGGGTGTATGTCGACCTGAAGGATGCACAGCCCGAGAAGGGCTCCTACAGGATAAAGAAACGCAATATCAAGGTGCCGCCGGCCCTGACCATCTCGAACGTGACTCCATCGAGAGTGAACATCGTGCTCGAGAAGACGGTCAGGAAGGAGGTTCCCGTTCAGCCGGACATCACCGGAAAGCCCGCAGCCGGGAAATACATAGGTCAGGTGACGGTAAAGCCCGAAAAGGTGGCGGTGGAAGGACCCGAGAGCGTCCTGAAGAAACTCTCGTTCGTCAGGACCGAACCCATAGACGTCACGGGCCTGGACGAAAGCCGCGTAATGAAGGTCAACGTAATATCCGACATAACCGCTGCAAGACTGATGAACGGCAAAGTCGATGTCCATATCACTATCAAGGAAGGTAACGAAGAATGAGACTGTTTGGAACTGACGGAATCCGCGGACGTGTCAACAGGACCCCCATGACCCCGGAGCTGGTGCTGAAGGTGGGAATGGCCGCGGCAAAGGTGTTGAGGAAGGAGGAGGGAAGGAATCTCGTCCTCATAGGCAAGGATACCCGCATATCCGGCTACATGATAGAGAGCGCGCTGACGTCGGGGATATGCTCCATGGGAATGAATGTCATACTCGTCGGCCCCATACCCACCCCCGGAATAGCCTTTCTCACGAGGACCATGAGGCTCGATGCGGGAGTGGTCATCTCCGCATCGCACAACCCCTTTGAGGACAATGGAATAAAGTTCTTCTCCTTCGACGGATTCAAGCTGCCCGACGATGTGGAAAAGGAGATAGAGTCACTGGTGAAGGATGACTCCTTCCTGGCGAAGAGACCGACAGGCGCATCCATAGGAAAGACCTACAGGCTCGAAGATGCGACGGGAAGGTACATCGAGTTCATCAAGTCCACGATACCAAAGGGTGTGAACCTCGAGGGTCTGAAGGTGGTGGTGGATTGTGCCAACGGAGCAGCGTACAAGATCACGCCTGAAGTGCTCACAGAACTCGGCGCCCAGGTCATAACCATAAACAACACTCCCGACGGCACGAACATCAACCACTGCTGCGGCTCCACGGACCTCTCTCACCTGAAGGAAGAGGTTCTCCGCAACGCCGCCCACATCGGTGTCGCACATGACGGGGATGCCGACAGGACCCTCTTCGTCGACGAGACCGGCAGGGAGGTCGACGGCGACAAGGTCCTGGCCGTATGGGCCGTGGAACTGAAGAAAGAGGGCAGGCTCAAGAATGACGCCGTGGTGGCTACGGTCATGAGCAACCTGGGAATCGAACACTATCTTGAAAGAAAGGGTATCAAGCTCATAAGGACAAAGGTCGGCGACAGGTTCGTGGTCGAGGAGATACTGAGAGGGGAATACAACCTCGGCGGTGAGCAGTCAGGACACATAATATTCTTTGACTACAACACGACGGGAGACGGACCGGTGACGGCACTGCAGATGCTCTACCTCATGAAGAAGACGGGAATGCCCCTTTCGGAGATGGTCTCCGACATATTCCTGTACCCCCAGATCCTCGAAAACGTCAAGGTGAAGAAAAAGGACGTGATCAAGAAGCCCGGCGTCGTTAAGAAGATACGGGAAGCGGAAAAGATACTCGATGGAAAGGGGCGCGTGCTCGTCAGGCCGTCCGGCACCGAACAAAAGATACGGGTCATGGTCGAGGGGAGCGACCGTGAGACGATCCAGGCCGTCGCCGCCGGCATCGTGAAGACGATCCTCTCGATCAGCGGCAAGGAATGAACCAGGGATTCGGGACATCATTACACATACAGTAAACCATCGGTGTCCGGTAAAAACAGAGGAACTATCAGCAGTTAAGGAGAGGGGACGTTAATTTTTCATCTCCCTGCCGTCCCGGCGTCCGGCTCGTCCCGGCGTCCGGGTCCGGCGGGGGACTCCGAGGGAATTTCGCAATTCACCGTCCAGGTGAGTTTGCCGCGAAATTAAATCCGTTCAAGACTAACATCCCCTGTCCTGTTATGACTTGCACTGTTTACCGGACAGTATCGACAGTAAACACCATATGTGGGATGAGTCCGGTTCTGCCTTACATATGCTTTATTTCAGGAATCAGTGCCTTCTGTCTCTACCGTTATTTCCCAACCCTGATCATCTGCCTCCTGGTACTGATTCCCCTCGTTCTCTCTAGATACGGCGGCAGGCACGCCGTCGTGTTGCTTGCAGTCATTGCAACTGCCGCCTTCGGCTATGCGTGGATCAGGGACAGGCCTGCCGAGATCCCTGCCGTCAACGGAGACAGTCACCCCTTCTCGGGCGTTGTCGCCGGACTGCCCATTGCCTCGGCCAGGGGCTACATCCAGGAGGTTCAGCTCAGGCACCCGCGGACGACACTGAAGAGCTTCATCTCGACGGACAGGCCCCTGACGCCCGGCACACTCCTTCAGGGGTTTGCATTCATGCGCGTCAGGAAGCCGCGCAAGAACCCGGGAGGCCTTTACCGGGAGCCCGTCCTCTTCCTGAAAGCCGACGGCTCACTGGTGTCTGGCACTTCAGGCTCCATGCGGTGGCTCCCGCAGCGCATGAGATGGAGACTGTACAATTATTTCAGGGAGAACTTCAGCCCGGATGCAGCCACCCTGCTTTCTGCAATCGTGATCGGACACAGGGAAGGAGGCGACGGCAGGCTCTACGACGCATACGCCAGGACCGGACTGGCCCACCTGATGAGCATATCCGGAACGCACTTCGCACTGTTCACACTGCTCAGCTTCTCTCTCATAAGGTACTCGGCTCGGTGGCTGCCCTACGGCGGCCTTGTACGCATGACCGCAAGGCTGGGCCTCGACGAAACAGCAGCGCTCCTCACCTTTCCGCCGATACTGTTCTACCTGCTGCTTTCAGGCGGCCGGATACCCGCATTGCGGTCGTTCCTGATGATAAACGTCTTTCTGATCGGCCTCCTGAGCGGCAGGAGGGGACAGTGGCTCAACAGCCTGTTGCTTGCCGCAACGGTCATACTGATTCTCGATCCCGCATCACTGAAAAGCGTCTCCTTCCAGCTCTCCTTCCTCGCCGTCTTCTTCATAGGGATCACCCTCGAGGCCTTCGAAGGGCATGTACGGCAGGACCGGTTCGGGCCATGGACGCAGAGGTTTCTGAAGCTGACCCTGGTCACGGCAGGTGCCCTGACCGGGACCTCACCCATAGCCCTCTACTACTTCCACAACATCTCGACCCTCAGCATGCCGGCAAACCTCGTCTTCACCCCCCTGGTATGCCTTTCGATCCTGCCTGCCGGAATCGTCGGCAGCATGGTCTATCTTGCAACGGGATATTTTCCCTTGAAGGGACTGCTTCAGGGCATGGCCGATATCGTGAACTCCATGGTCGTCGGAATATCCGGGGTCGAGAACGCAGCCGTTTCCATCGGCGCGTTTCCGGCACCTGCACTCGTCTTCATCTATACTGCACTGTATCTCGCGCTGAGGAAAAGGTGGCGGTGGTTCGCCGTAAGCACCGCGGCACTGGTGCTGACCATCATGCTGAGCCGTGTTGCCGGCAACCGGGGGCTTCCGAGGGTGACATTCCTCGACGTCGGACAGGGTGACGCAGCAGTAATCGAGTCCTCGGACGGCAGGACCGTCGTAGTGGATACCGGGTACACGGGCAGAGAGGTCGTGGATTTTCTCAGATACAGGGGCACGACAGAGGTGGACGCCCTTGTCATAACCCACGCCGACAGCGACCACTCAGGCGGCCTGTGGACCCTGCTGAGGACTCTTCGGGTAAGGGAGGTCTGGGACAGCGGACTCATAGCGTACAGCCCTGCCTTGGAACAAGGCATGCTCCACAGGCGGCTGAAGGCCGGCGACGTCCTGAAGTCAGGCGGGACCGAGTTCATCGTCCTTCACCCCGGCAGCGGCTACTACAGTGTTTCCGGCGGAGAAGAGAACGATTACTCCCTGGTCATGAGGTTCAGGGACCGGACACTCTCGGTCCTCTTTACCGGTGATATAGAGGCGGATGCCGAGGAATCCCTGATAGAGTTGAGAAAGTACCTGGCAAGCGACGTGCTGAAGGTTGCACACCACGGAAGCGGCACATCGAGCACGGAGGCTTTCGTCTCCTCCGTCAGCCCCGTGGCGGCGGTAATAAGCGTTGGGGAGGGAAACCCTTACGGACATCCCCACCCGGCGGCGCTCCGGAGGCTCTCCGGCACGGAGCTCTTCAGGACAGACACGGACGGTGCGGTCGGGGTGGGTGCGGACCCGGAGGGAAGGCTCGTGGTGAGGCGGTTCAGCGACTACATGCTGCAGAAGGTGGAAGGCCCCGGTGAGCCGGAGGAGGTCGAAAACCTCAAAAGACTAATCCTTCTCTGGTAGGCAGGTAGGTCTCCACCACCATCCACTTCATGCGCTCTTTCTTCAGGGTGAGAAATACCGACTCGTAGACTTCCTCCGTGCCGAGTATGTATTCCCTGCCGCCGTTTCTTACACCCGAGACCTTGACAAGGAACTTTGCCTCGGCACTGCCGCCCTCAGGGTCTACGTCGACCCGCAACCGCTTGAGGTCCACCTCAAAGGAGTCATAGTTCTTGAACATCCTCTTGATCGTCTCTTTCAGATACAGGTATGAAAACCCGTAGCGGTCCCTGTAGTTGTAAGAGACGAGGGCCATGATCCCTGCAAGATCCTTCCGTATCGCGGCCTCCCTCCCCTGCCGTACGACCTTTCTCACCCTCTTTGCATCGGAAGGGATCAGGAGGTAGACGGAGAGCAGCACGGAGATGAGCACAAGCAATGCTATTATGGTCTTCCTTCTTCCCATACCCGGTTCCCTGCAGAGCCCGGCGGCAGGTAGCTGCACGGAAGCGAGATCCGCCGGTCTGTAATCATAAAGTAGCACATCACCACGGAACATTCAAGACACCGCCTCGTGGAGTCTTTGTCTCGGATCGTGTATAATTGAATAATGTTCTTCAAGTTATTAGTGCTGTTCGTCGTCGTGCCCGTTGTGGAACTTTCCCTCCTGATAAAGGTAGGCTCGGTCATCGGCACCATGAACACGATAATAATCGTGCTGCTGACCGCCGCCATAGGGGCCTACATGGTCAGGCTCGAGGGGCTGGGGGTCATGTATCGGCTGCAGAAGAACCTCATGGAAGGAATCTTCCCTGCCGAAGAATTGATAGACGGCGTGATGATCCTGATAGCGGGTGTACTCCTGCTCACACCCGGATTCATTACCGACACCATCGGCTTTCTCATGGTCATCCCCGGCTCGAGGAATGCGATCAAAAGGATCGCGAGGCGTTATCTCGAAAAGCGGGTAACCTCCATGCATATCAGCTGAGCCTTCCACGCCCCGCACCGGTTTCAGCAGGGACACCCTCTCGACCTTTGTGGATGCGGCCGGTATTTTGATATAATAGACTCCGCCCCGTTGTACCACTGTATGGACCGGGAGAAAGACGAATACCAACCCAGGAAGGAGAACCCGGATGCCGGCAAGGAATGTGCTGAAACTCGGGCTTCCGAAGGGAAGCCTCCAGGAGTCGACGCTGAAACTCTTCAGAAAGGCAGGTTACCACATCACTGTCTCTCACCGCTCCTACTATCCCTCCATAGACGACCCGGAGATACAGCCTATGCTCATAAGGGCGCAGGA
This sequence comes from Nitrospirota bacterium, assembly GCA_013152485.1. GTDB lineage: Bacteria > Nitrospirota > Thermodesulfovibrionia > Thermodesulfovibrionales > JdFR-85 > BMS3Bbin07. The sequence continues at coordinate 12,987 of JAADGG010000028.1, forward strand.
GATGGCGCGATATGTAGACTACGGCATCCTTGACTGCGGCCTGACCGGATACGACTGGATACTCGAGCAGAATGCCGACGTGAAAGAGATAGCCGAGCTCAACTATGCCAAAGAGGGCCTGAGACCCGTAAAATGGGTTGTCGCCGTACCGGCGGACTCGAAGATAAGGACCCTCGAGGACCTGAACGGAAAGAGGATAGCCACCGAACTGGTCGCTTTCACCAAGCGCTACCTCAAGTCGAAGGGCATAAAGGCAACCGTTGATTTCTCATGGGGAGCAACAGAGGTCAAGCCCCCTCACCTCGCAGACGCAATAGTCGAACTTACGGAGACGGGAACCTCACTGAAGGCAAACAACCTCAGGGTGGTGGAGACCATCCTGGTATCGAGCACACGGTTCATCGCCAACAGGAAGGCCTGGAGAGATGGGTGGAAGAGGCAGAAGATGGAGAACCTCGTGATGCTCCTCAGGGGAGCCCTGGAGGCTGAAGAGCGAGTGGGGCTGAAGATGAACCTCCCGGAGAAGTCGCTGAAAAAGGTCCTTTCCCTGCTGCCGGCAATGCACTCTCCCACAATCTCCGCACTCACGGCCGAGGATTGGTACGACATAGACGTGGTCATAGAGGAGAAGCTCCTCAGGGACCTCATACCAAAGCTGAAGAGCGCCGGGGCCACCGGCATCGTGGAGTATCAGCTCAACAAGGTCATCCCGTAACCGCTGCCCCCCTTTCCATAAACAGGACCGTGCAGGGCCCTGCCCCCCGGTGTCAGACGGAAGGCGAGTGTCACCTGTACTCCTCCCGCTGGCACCGATGTGAATTTTACCTTTACTTCCCATCCCCGTAATGCAACAATGTAGGCAGGCTGCAGAAAGAGCCGAACACCAAGCTTTGGTTCAGCCGGGGGCAGTTCGGGGAGAAAACGGTAGGTATGAGGCAACGGTCTGGTAGGAGCATCGAACGGGAAGGGGTCTGGTAGGCAGTATTCCCGTTCCACCTGTGGCAGGCTGGCAGGACGACGATCTCTGTCATGCGCCTTGTGACGGCTTCAGCAGCGTGTCACAAAGCCGGCCCGCATTGAAGTCCTGTCAGCACAAGGCCCTTGAACTTGTTCTTCCACATCCAGCGACACTCCGGGGGTCGCTGAAGAGCTGTCAGTCTTCCGCCCCCCTGCAGCCTTTCTGTCAGGAGGCGGAGGCCTTGTGTCCCCGGCCGGGCAGGCTCCCTGTCAGGCATTCACTGCAGCCAAGTCTCGCTCAATCTCCCGTGTCTCTCCCGGTCGGGACAGGCTCCTTCACGGACATCATTTTTCTCCGGCCATGCGCGTTCCACAAACGTTTCTCCCGGTCCAGCACGCGCCGCACCTTTGCCCCCCGTATTTTGATATAATATGCTTCAGTCCTGCCGGAACCAGAAAACCCCGCAGGACTACAAAACACTTCAGGAGGATGACTTGGGACTCTTTGACAAGCTTAAGGAAGGATTGAGCAAGACGAGGACGGGCTTTCTCGGAAAGGTCGAGCAGGTCTTCCAGGGAAAGAAGATCGACGATACAACGATAGACGAGTTCGAGGAGGTCCTCATCACGTCGGATATAGGTGCCGAGGCGACCATGGAGATAATCGACGATCTCAGGGAAGAGGTCGCAAGCGGCAGGATAAGGGATTACAACGGGGTAAAGGAATTCCTGAAGAAGGAGATGCTCAAGATCCTGGGACTTCCGCAGCCGTTCGTCCTCTATCAGGAGAGGCCCTTCGTGGTCCTCTGCGTGGGCGTCAACGGCGTGGGCAAGACCACCACGATCGGCAAGCTGGCAAGCAGGCTCTACTCCGAGGGACACAGCGTCATAATAGCCGCATCCGATACATTCAGGGCGGCCGCCATCGAGCAGCTCGAGATATGGGCGGAACGGTCCGGCGCACAGATAGTGAAGCACCAGAGCGGGTCAGATCCGGCGGCGGTGGCCTATGATGCGGTCGTTGCCGCAAAGGCACGGGGGGTGGACGCCGTGATAGTGGACACGGCCGGACGCCTCCACACGAAGACACCACTGATGGAGGAACTCAAGAAGGTCAAGAGGGTGATAAACAGGGCCATGCCCGGCGCCCCTCACGAGACACTGCTTGTCGTCGACGCAACGACAGGCCAGAACGCCCTGAGACAGGCAAGGATGTTTCACGACGCCATAGGTGTCACGGGCATAGCCCTGACGAAACTGGACGGAACCGCCAGGGGTGGGATAGTCTTCGCCATCAAGAAGGAGCTGGACATCCCCGTAAGGCTGATCGGCGTCGGAGAGAAGATCGAAGACCTCAGGGACTTCATCCCGGAAGAGTTCGTCAGGGCGCTCCTCGAGGATTAGGGAGTGAAGGCGACCGTTGCGCATCAGACCGTGAAAAGGCGGGAATCCATACGGCGGACAAAGGTGAGGCCCGAGGACTCCTCGCATGACTGTACGGTCAGGCCATGAAGAAGAGAATCCTGATCCCGTTCGTCCTGCTCGCAGCTGCAGTGCTTCTCTATGCAATCCTCCATTACATGGGCCCGCCTGAGGAGAACTACCTGAAGGTGAGCGGCAGGGTCGAGGCGAGCGAGATTGCTCTCGCCGCACGGATTCCCGGAAGGCTGAAGAGTGTCCTGGTAGAGGACGGCTCCGTGGTCAAGGCAGGGGATGTCGTCGCAGTACTCGATGACGCCGAGCTCCGGTCGAGGCGCAGGGAACTCGTCAGGAAAACGGAAGAGCTCGCTGAAAGGATAAAGGCCGCCGAGTTCGACCTGAAGTACACTGAAACGAATGTCAGACACACCATCGACGAAGCCGGCAGGGCACTCTCGATCGCCAGGGCAAGGCTCAAGCAGGCCTTGGACAGAAGGGAGAAGGCAGAGAAGGACTTCAACAGGTACGGCAGTCTGAGACGGAAAGGGGTGGTCCCTGAGCAGAGGTATGAAGAGATCAGGCTCGCCTACAGGCTGTCAGAGGAGACCGTGCACACTGCCGAGAAAGAGGTCGAGCTGGCCGAGATCTCGCTCCTTAAGGCAAAGGCCTCGAGGGACCTCGTCAGGGCAAAGGAGCAGGAACTCCTTGCCCTGAGGAAATCGTACCAGGGCCTGAAAGAGAGGCTGAAGCAGGTGGAGATAACACTCGGATATACGAGGATTTCCGCACCCGTCGCCGGTGTCGTTCTCAGCAGGGTGGCCGAACCCGGAGAGATACTCCCGCAGGGCGGTGTCGCGGCGGTCATGATCGACCCCGACTCCCTGCACGTGAAGACGTTCGTGCCTGAAAAGTACATCGGGAGGATATTCATAGACATGGAGGCCGAGGTCCTGAGCGACGCCTATCCGGACTCTCCCTTCACGGGCCGCATCTGCTACATCTCGGACAGGGCCGAGTTCACCCCAAAGGAGGTCCAGTCCTATGAGGAGAGGGTGAAACAGGTCTTTGCCGTAAAGATCTGTTTCCCGGAGACGGCAGGGGACCGGAAAAGGACCTACAGGGACGTGCTCAAAAAGGGCATGCCCGTGGATGTCAGGTTCAGGTTCAGACAGGACGGGAAATGATGCCGGGGAAGAAGCATCCATCGCCAGGGTGACGACCCAGACTCCTGAGGGTCACGACCCGGCTCCGGTAAAAGGCCTTCATCAACCGGAGATGAATCCCGGCCCTGAACGGTACGCTCTCTTGAAAGAGACTGGACAGCCTGCGGCTGAAAACACCATATGACAACGCCGGTAATATCACTGAGAGGTGTCTCGAGGAAGTTCAGGAGGGTCCGTGCACTGCAGGATATCGACCTCGATGTCTTCCCTGCAGAGATCACGGGCATCATAGGTCCTGACGGCTCCGGCAAGAGCACCCTCCTAAAGATATGCTCGGGCATCCTGAGCTTCGAGGGCAGGGCGGTCTTCATGGGCGCAGACCTCCGGAAGGACGCCGAATCCATAAAAAGGCATCTCAGCTTCATGCCCCAGGGCATAGGCCAGAACCTCTACATGGACCTCTCTGTCGAGGAAAACATCGACTTCTTTGCAGCCCTGAAGGACGTCCCTGCAGGAAAGCGGGACAGCCTGAAGCAGAGGCTGCTCGATGCCACCGGGCTGCAGCCCTTCAGGCAGAGGCGTGCGAGACACCTCTCGGGCGGCATGAAGCAGAAGCTCGGTATCTGCTGCTCCCTCGTCTCCGAACCCAACGTGCTTCTGCTCGATGAGCCGTCGACCGGCATAGATCCGCTGTCGAGAAGGCAGATGTGGGAGCTGCTTCACGGGTTCGTCTCCGGAACGCGCACGACGATCGTACTCGGGACGTCCTACATGGACGAGGCCGAGCGGTGCCATTCCCTCTACTTTCTGGATGAAGGCAGTATCGTCTTCTCCGGCCCTCCGGAACAGCTGATGAAGGATGATAAGGCCCTCGAGGAGGCCTTCTTCGAGATACTCCTCGGCCGTAAAGGAGAGACACCGGCACCCGACATCCCGTTCAGGCCGGAGATCCCCGGGGGTGACACCGCAGCCGTCAGGATCAAGGGGGTGAGCAAGTCCTTCGATTCGTTCAAGGCACTCGACGGGATAGACATCTCGATCGGACAGGGGGAGGTCTTCGGGCTCCTCGGCCCGAACGGGGCAGGCAAGACAACGCTCATAAAGTGCATGACCGGACTCCTGAGGCCTGACAAGGGGGTCATACGCGTCTCCGGACTCGACCCGGAGAGCCCTGAGCTCAAGTCGAGGATAGGCTACATGTCCCAGGTCTTCTCCCTCTACGGGGACCTCACCGTCAGGGAGAACATAGGCATCTACGGCGCCCTCTACGGCATCAGGGGAGAGGCCCTCAGGGAGAGGATGGACTGGATCATAGACGCCTCCGGCCTGAGGGGCAGGGAAGGCACGGTCGTAAAGGACCTCCCGCTGGGGATAAAGCAGCGGCTCGCCCTCGGGTGTGCAACGCTGAACCTCCCATCCATACTCTTTCTCGACGAGCCGACCTCAGGGGTCGACCCCGTGGTCAGGAGGTCCTTCTGGCGATTCATCAGGGGGCTCTCGGACAATCTCGGCATCACGGTGATCGTCACCACACACAACCTCGTGGAGGCCGATTTCTGTGACCGTATTGCTATAATGAACGAGGCGAGGGTCATAGCACTCGACACCCCCGGGGAGCTGAGGAGGGTCTTCGTGGAAGAACAGGGCGACGTCTATGAGCTCTATCCCGAGGATGACGTAGACACGGACATCTTTGCGTCGCACCGGATATCGGTGACATCCTTCGGAAGGCGCTATCATGTATGGAGGAAAGGGCTGAGCGAAGGCGACGTCAGAAGCCTCCTCGACACGCATGGAATACGTTACCGGTATCTCCGGAGGATAAGGCCTCCGAGGATGTCTTCATCTACTTCCTGAAGAAAAAGTGATGCCTCGTCCGTGCCGGTCCGCAGATTATGGGAGGAGAGGATGAAGAAGGTATTGGCCGTGGCGGCAAAGGAGGTGAGGGAGATATGGAGGGTGCGGCTCTTTCTCGTCCTCGCCTTCGGTGTCCCGTTCGTGATGTTCATCGTCTTCGGCTACGGGATAAGCCTCGACGTCGAACACATGCCCTTTGCCTATATCGACAGGGACCACAGCCAGCTGAGCGCCAGGCTCGTGGAGAAGTTCCAGGGCCGGTACTTCGACCTGAGGGAGGAGCTGTTCGACCCGGCAGAGGCAGACCGTCTCCTCGGCAACGGCTCCCTCAGGGCGGTACTCGTCATACCACCGGACTTCTCGAGGCGGTTGTACAGGGACGGAACCGCTGACGTCCAGTTCCTGATCGATGGGGGCTATCCCTACAGGGCGCTGACCGTGAAGGGATATGCAGAGGCCGCCGTGGCCGCCTTCAACAGGGAGATCATGGGGGACAGGCTGGCCGGTCTCGGATATTCCGCACGGTCCCTTCAGCCGGTGAGGACGGAGACGAGATACTTCTTCAACGAATCCCTCAAGAGCAGCTATGCCCTGATACCCGGGCTCATAGCCATCGTGCTCCTGATGAACCCGGCCGTACTGACGGCCCTTGCCATAACCAGGGAGAAGGAGTTCGGAACCATCTACAACATATACTCCTCGCCCATCAGGCGCTGGGAGTTCCTGACCGGAAAGATCATCCCCTACCTCGTCATATCCGCCATCAACTTCACGGTCATACTCGCCACAGTGAAGTTCCTGTTCCACGTCCCGATGAAGGGCCATGTAGTCAACCTCGTTCCCGGCGCATTCCTCTACATGCTCATCAACGTATCCATAGGCCTCCTCGTCTCTGCGGTCACAAGGACAATGGTGTCCGCCCAGATAGTCACGATCATCGCAACCGTAATCCCGGCCTTCCTCTACTCCGGACTCCTCATCCCCGTGGCAAACCTCGAGGGAGAGGCAAGGGTGGTGGCATATCTCTACCCGACCATGCACTTCATGAAGATAATCCACGGAGTCTACCTGAAAAACCTCGGCCTCTCGGCCCTGCTGCCCCAGATGCTGCTCCTCATGCTCTACTTCGCCATCCTCTTCTCCCTTGGTATACTGGCATTCAGAAAGAGGGAGGGTTAGGCCGGGACGCGTGAAAGAAGTCCCTGTATGTTGCCGCCATAGGCATCGCCCCCAGGACGAACCAGAGTGTCGCAACAGCGACCTCTTCGTAGAATCCGAAGTAGACCGACAACCCCGCGTCTACGGCAAAGCCTGCAACGAGGCTGCTGCCGATACAGTAGAAAGACCACTTCTCGAGCCTCCGGAACGGATAGAGCGCAAGAAATAGTATGCATATACTCCAGGCAACGATCACTGCACCGAGCATTCCCCACATCCATTGGGAATATACCGTCAGCTCTTCCGGCATGGATTTCAGTCCGAAGAAAGTTTCCGCAACAGCCCGGTTGTAGCCTGCGGAAACGGCCTCGATGGTGCTCAGCAGGGGAAGGAAGAGGCCTGTCAGGATTCCGCCGCAACTCATCAGCACAATCCACTTCTGCCAAAACAGGAATGACCTGCTCATCCGGTTCACGACTCCCCCCCTCGTCATCACAAGCGCGGGAAGGATCCCGTCCATCCCCCCCTATTGCTTGCCGTTGCCGTCGTCCTCTCTCTTCTTTTCCGCATCGGCGTCATTGACCGGCTTCAGGATAACCCTGGCGATCCTCTTTCCTATTATCTGGACTATCCTGATATTCCAGCCGTCGGCGTTGAAGGTCTCACCGGTGGCGGGAATCCTCTGGAGCCTGGTTATGACGAACCCGCCCATGGTGTCGTAATCCGGAGAGGCGGGTATGTCGATACCGTAGTCGTCCTTCAGGTCCCTGATGGCGATGGAGGCATCTATCAGGTATGAACCGTCTCTCAGCTTAATGACCGGCTTTTCCTCGTCGAACTCGTCCCTTATCTCCCCGACTATCTCCTCGATCAGGTCCTCTATGGTGACTATGCCTGTCACGGCACCGTATTCGTCCACCACGACGGCTATGTGTATGCCCTTGCGCTGCATCTGCCTCAGCAGTGCGCTTATCTTCATGGACTCGGGCACGAAGAACGGTGCACGGAGGAGCTTCCTGACGTCTATCGACTCCTTCGCGGATACCTTCTTGAATACATCCTTGGCATAGAGGATACCCTTGATGTTCGACTTCTCCTTGTAGTGGATACCTCGAATACTGCTCCTCTGAGATGGTGTCGAGGATCTCCTGGATCGGCGTATCAAGTGAGAAGGCGACGACCTTTGTCAGCGGGACCATCACCTCCTTCACCGAGAGGTCGGTAAACTCGAACACCCCGTGTATCAGCTCCTCCTCCTCGGGCTCGAAGACACCCCTGTCGCGGCCCTCCTTGATGAGCAGCTTGATCTCCTCCTCCGTCACGAAGCTCCTCTGGGTGAAGGGTTTTCCTCCGAGGGGTTTCAGGATGATATTGGTGCTGAATGTCAGGATGCTCACAAAGAACGAGAATATGCGGGAGAAGCCGTAGACCGGGCGTGCCACTATGAGGGCGAACCGCTCTGGATTCATGAGCGCGATCGACTTGGGGACGAGCTCGCCGATGACGAGCGAGAGATACGATATGACGACTACCACAAGTCCGATGGAGATGGCCTCACTGTAATCGGAGACGATCCCGAGGGGGACACTCCTGATCAGCGGGGTGATGATCTTCACCGCGGTTGCACCGCCTATCGCAGAGGCCATGGCACCCACGATGGTCACGCCTATCTGTACCGTTGCAAGGAACCTGTCAGGGTCGGACTGGAGCTTCTTGAGTATGAGGGCGCGGTGATTGCCTTCCTTTACCAGTTCGCTGACACGTGTCTTCCGTGCAGTAACGACCGCTATTTCAGAGCCTGCAAAGAAGCCGTTGAGGAGAATGAAGACGAGAATAAGGATTATCTCAAGCCACATATGTTGTTAGCTCAAACCCCCTGACCTGTCCGACACCTCAACAGGTGTGGAACAGAGCGCAGCCCCGGTGAAGGAATACAGCAAGCGTGGAGAAAACGGATTGATCCAACCTGCTGCTCTTCTATACAGACTGAATGTCACCTTGTGCAACTCACCCTCAATGTCGAAACACCATTGAACATATTGTATCGGTACCGACCGCTAAACAGTGTACGTCCTTATCGACAGCTCCCGCGTTTTTACCGGACACTGATGATATTGTATATTTTAACACTTTCAGACGATGATTGATATAATGACATATTGAGTGTCAACAAGAAAAGGAAAAAACCGGTGCAGCCGACGCACGGCTGCAGGCAGGAAACGGATGTGTCCGGTACCTTGCCGAGGGAGCGGGGGAATGATGCCCGGGCCTCGAGGAGGGCATATCCCCGGGGAGGGGGAGAACTCCCCGCTTCCCGGGATCAAGCCTTAAGACGGCCGGCGCGATCAGAACTTCCACGCATAACCCACAGAAAATTCCCACTGATTCATCTCGAGCTCTATCTCCTGCTGACCCGGAGCCTCCAGTGGATTGGGCCCCTTGACGCTGTTCGAGAATGCGCGCATGACAGAGCAGCTGAGCTCGCGGCCGTTGTCGAAGGTCTTCGTGAAGCCGATGGTTGCGTGCTGCTTGATGACGCCCGGGGCGAGTATGTTGAAGAGGACCTCGCTGCCGGGGATCGGCTGGTCACCGATGGAGTAACCGGCACGCCACGTCCAGTCCCTGCTGCCTTGCCACTGTATGCCGAACTTGTAGACCGTCATGTCCTCCCAGCCGAATCCGGCACCGTCGTCGTTGCCGAGCCTGCTGGTCTGGATGTTCGGCATGAACGGATTGCCCACTGAATTGATCTCACTGTAGTTTATACGCTGCACGTCGAGCAGCAGCGTCAGTGCAGGGTTCATCTTGTAGCCGAGGCCGACGGTCCAGTTGGACGGGATGTCGAAGTCTCCCTGTTCGGCGAACAGCCCTGCATACTTGTCGAACCTGCTCATGAGTATCTTCGTCTGATACGAAGCCCCGAGGTACAGATCCGGAAGTATCTCGCCGAGGTAGCCGATCCGCGCGCCGTAGCCGTACGAGTCGTCATGTCCGTTGTTGGTAAGTTTGGCCGGGTCGGCGGAGAAGCCGCTGAAGGCCTGAAGTCCCTGGGCCTCGAAGCTCTGGTAGGCGAGTATTGCGCTTATGCCGACGGCATGCTTCGGAGACAGCTTCACCGAGTAGGTGGGGTTTATGAACAGCTGCATCAGGTCTATGCCGGTGGGCGTGGTTCCATAGAACGTGGCTGTGTCGTAGTCGGTATTCATGCCGCCGTTTCCGTACATTGAAACACCGAACGAACTCTTTTCATTCAGCATCCAGTTCAGGCCGGCGGAAGGAATCACGAAGAGTTCCGAACCACTCTCGACGGTCCCAGGCGTCAGGCCGAACGTGCCAGGCAGCCCCGACGGTGAGCCCGTGACCGTGTACTTCCTGGATGGCATGAACAGGGTGAGCCCGGCATCGACGCGCTTGCCGAGGAATACCATTCCTGCCGGGTTCGTGGTGGCGGTGAGTGAATCCAGCGGCAGGGCGACGCCTGCGCCGGCCAGCGCCTTGTTCTTGATGCTGTAGCCGTGAGCGAAATAGCCGTTCGTTGCGTGCGCGCCTGCAACAGGGCCGAAGACCGCTGCCATTACGACGAGCAAACAAAGCAGGGGCCGTTTAAGGGTTTCAAACACTTTTTGACTCATCTCTTTCCTCCTGTCTCTTTTTTCCGGGGACCTAAGCCGCCTCGTAACTCCGAAGTTTAGAAACTATAAACTTTCGAATATACTTAATTTGTAACATATCCCGGCGTATTTGTCAAGCTGGTACCGGTCTGACACGGTCCGGGACGGGACCGCCCGAGGCCCTCCGGTGCCGCCCCTCCGGATACAAAAAAAGAGAGAGGAGCACCGTCTCTCGGCGCTCCTCTCTCTCTGATCGCCATAATTTTATCGAAAACCGGTATCAGAAGAGCCCCTTCACCTTCCCGGTCTCCACATCCACGTCTATCCTCCTGTATGCAGGATCCGAAGACGTACCCGGCATCAGCTTTATGTCTCCTGCAACCGGCACGACAAAGCCCGCTCCCCTGAATATGAGGACATCCCTCACGAAGAGCTTCCATCCCTTTGGCACGCCCTTGAGGGCCGGGTTGTCGCTCAGGCTCAGGTGGGTCTTGACCATGCAGGTGCCGAGCTTTCCGAGCTCGGGATCCGCCTCTATGGCCTTCAGCTTCTGGAGCGCCTCGGATGAGAACTCCACGCCGTCGGCTCCGTACACGTCCTCTGCTATCATCTCGATCCTGTGCCTCTGTGTTACGTCGAGGTCGTAGAGGAACTTGAAGTTGCTCTCCTCCTCGCAGGCATCCAAGACTGCATCGGCAAGCTCGAGAGCGCCTTCACCGCCCTTCAGCCAGTGCTCGCTGACTGCGACCCTTGCGCCCGCAGCCTCGACCATGCGCTTGACCGTATCGATCTCCGCCTTCGTGTCCGTATAGAAGGCGTTGATGCAGACCACCGGGTTGGCACCGGACTTCCTGACCGTGTTTATGTGATGAACGAGGTTCTCGCAGCCCTTCTCCACCCATTCGACGTTCTCTTCACCGTACTCCTTGGGAATCGGCCTCCCCGGAACAGGCACCGGCGCGCCGCCGTGGCACTTCAGCGCCCTTATCGTCGCCACTATCACTGCGGCATGCGGCTTGAGGCCCGAGTAGCGGCACTTGAGGTTCCAGAACTTCTCAAAGCCTATGTCGGCGCCGAAGCCGCTCTCTGTTATGTGGTAGTCGGAGAGCTTGAGACCTACCCTGTCCGCTATGATCGAGGACTGCCCTATGGCGATATTGGCGAACGGCCCTGCGTGCACCAGTACCGGCTGGCCCTCTATGGACTGCATAAGGTTCGGGTTTATGGCACCGGCCATCCATGCGGTCATTGCACCGGCCACCTCGAGGTCTTCCGTGGTCACCGGGTTGCCCTGCTTGTCGTATGCAACGACTATCTTGCCCATCCTCTCGCGGAAGTCCTTCAGGTCGGTCGCCACCGACAGTATGGCCATCACCTCGGACGAGACGGCTATGTCGAACTTCGACTCCATCATGAAGCCGTCCATCTTGCCGCCGATTCCGATGATTATCTTCCTGAGCGCCTGCGCGCAGAAGTCCATGATCCAGCCCATCTGTACGTTGCGCGGGTTGATGTCGAGCCTCTTGAGGTTGCGCTTGGCGAGCTGTTCGTCGTTGTAGTTGAACTCATGCTGCATCCTTGCAGTCATTGCGACCATTGCAAGGTTGTGAGCGTTCATGATTGCATTTATGTCGCCTGTGAGACCGAGGGAAAACGGCGTCAGCGGGATGCACTGGGAAAGCCCGCCGCCTGCAGCCGAGCCCTTGATGTTCATGGTGGGCCCGCCCGAGGGCTGCCTTATTGCGGCCATCACGTTCTTGCCCCTCTTGCCCATACCCTGCAGGAGCCCTATCGTGGTGGTCGACTTTCCCTCACCGAGCGGTGTCGGGGTGATCGCTGTAACATCGATGTACTTTCCGTCGGGACGGTCCTTGAGGCGGTCGAGTATTCCCTTGTAGTCGACCTTTGCGACATAGTGACCGTGCGGAAGGAGCTCTTCCTTCTCGAGCCCCATCTCTTCGGCCAGCTGGTAGACCGTCTTCATGTTCTTCTCTGCGGCTTCTGCCACCTCCCAATCCGCGTGCTTCGTTGGATCAATCGGCATTGATTACCTCCCTTTCTTGTTTTCAGGATTTATGTTGAAACAAGGAGTAATGGGGCAATGGATTAATGGGGTATCGGATCAGGAGGTTACACCAGTATTCCATTGCTCCATTACTCCACTCTTGAGAGCCTAGTAACTTATCAGCAGGTTCACCAGCTTCTCGTTCATCGAGTGTATGTTCTTGCTCGCCACCCTCGCTATGGCCTTCACGATCTTGTACATCACCTGGGGGTGGCTGTGCTCGAGGGACTTGAAGACCTCGGTCCCGAGGAGAAAGAGCTCTGTATTCTCTATGGCCGTAACGTTTGCACCGTGCACCTTCTTGTCCTCGATGACCGACAGTTCGCCGAAGAAGTGTCCCTCGTTCAGTATGGCCAGCGTCTGTTTCCATCCGTCAGGGGTCGTCTTGGATATCTCGACCTTCCCGTTCTTTACGAGGTAGATACCCTTTGTCGGCTCCCCCTCCTTGAATATGAGCTTCCCTTTTGGATAGCTCTCGACGGCTATCTTCTCCATGATCATCCGGAGCTCTTCCTCGTCGAGCTCCTTCAGGAGTATCTGCTTCTTCAAATCCGCTATGTCGATCATCGCCACCCTCCCGTGTTAAATAGGATCCGCATCACCACTCCGGCGTCCGGCCGGAGCCGGCTGCAGCATTTGTATTGCGTCAGACCTTCTCTATCCTTACGGTACCTACCTTGAGCTCCGGTATCTTGCACAGTGGGTCGAGTGCCTCGCTGTTCGTAAGCACATTGGCGGCAGCCTCCTTGAAGTGGAAAGGTATGAAGACCACTCCCCTGCCGGGCCTCTTCGACAGGTGGGCCTTGAGCTCTATGGAGCCCCGCCTCGAGGTCACCCTCAGCATGGCACCGTCCTCTATCTCCATCTCTCGCGCGTCCTCCATGTTCACCTCGATGAACGGCCCCGGCGAGACCTTGTTTATGGGGTCCACCCTCCGCGTCATCGTGCCCGTGTGGTACTGGAACAGGACCCTGCCCGTGGTGAGCGTGAACGGGTACTGCTCGTCAGGCTCTTCCACTGGCGGCCTGTACTTCACCAGCGTGAAGCGCCCCTTGCCCCTCGGGAATCCGCCCTTGAAGAGGTACGGGGTGCCGGGGTGGTCCTGAGTGGGACACGGCCACTGGAGCCCGCCCCTGTTGAGCCGCGAATAGGACATTCCGGCCATGGCGGGCCACGCCATCCCCATCTCCTCGAAGACCGACTCGGTCCGCGGATACTTCATCTCGTACCCCATGCGGTTGCTCAGCTCCATTATGATCCAGAGGTCCTCGCGCGCCTCGCCCGGCGGTGAGACCGCCCGCCGCACACGCTGCACCCTCCTCTCGGTGTTCGTGAAGGTGCCGTCCTTCTCGGCGAAAGAGGCAGCCGGCAGCACCACGTCCGCGAGCTCGGCTGTCTCTGTCATGAATATATCCTGTACCACGAGGAAGTCCAGGGCCTTGAAGGCCTTGACCGTATGCTGCATGTCGGGATCGCTCATGACCGGGTTCTCACCCATTATATACATCGCCCTGAGAGCCTTCGCCTCTGCAGCGGAGAGCATGTCGGTCGCCGTCATCCCCTCCCTGTCGGACAGCTTCGTGCCCCAGAGGTTCTCGAACTTCTCCCTCACTGCCGGGATCGTGACCTTCTGGTAGCCCGGATACATGTTCGGGCTGCACCCCATGTCCGAGGAGCCCTGCACATTGTTCTGTCCCCTGAGCGGATTCACCCCAGAGCTCTCCTTGCCGAGACTGCCGGTCATGAGGCCGAGGTTTGCAATGCAGAAGACATTGTCCGTGCCGTGGCTGTGCTGCGTGATCCCCATCGTGTAGTAGATGCCGGGGTTCGACGCCCCGGCATAGAGCCTCGCCGACTCTATTATCTTCTCCTTCGGCACCCCGGTGATCTTCTGACCGACCTCCGGCGTGAACTCGTCGAGATTCTTCAGGAACTCCTCGTCGAAACCCTCTGTGCGGAAGACTATGAAATCCTTGTCCACCAGCCCCTCTTTGACTATGACGTGCATCATGCTGTTGAGCAGGGCCACGTCCGTGCCGGGGCGCTGCTGCATCCATATGTGCGCAAACCTCACAAGCGGCACCCTCCTGGGGTCGGCCACTATGATCTTCGCCCCTTTCCTTGCAGCCTTCATCATCCTGAGGGCGACGATGGGATGGTTCTCCTTTGTATTGGACCCGATGACGAACAGCAGGTCGTTGTTCTCTATCTCAGGGATGGAGTTCGTCATGGCTCCCG
>JAADGG010000006.1 GCA_013152485.1 Nitrospirota bacterium
CCTCGGGATCGTCGCTTGCAGGGCTGCCTGCGAGGATGAGGATGCAGTCGTTGTACTTCTTGACGATCCTGTATGCCTTTATGACGCCGATCGGGTCCTTGAACCTGTCGAACCGAGACACCTGCAGTATTATGGGCCTGTCAGTGGGTATCTTGTATTTATCGAGCGTCTCCCTTATCTCTTCCTCCGTCAGGTCGCGGTTCTTCTCACTCAGGGGATCGATGGAAGGGGGGATGATGAACTCGTCGATCGACATGGCCCGTGCGAACTTCGAGACGGAGAAGATGGCTGCGTCGTACTTCTCGCAGTACCGTCTCAGATAGTCGCAGACCTCCTGCAGGGGATTCGATACATCTATGTGGCAGCGCCAAAGCCAGGGGGTTCCTCGTGACCCGGGATCCCGGTCCTTGAATTCAATAAGGGGTGCGGGCTGGGGATCGTGTATCAGGACCGCGTCGGCCTCCAGGTCGAGCTTCTCTGCATTCCGCCTGTTCACCTCGTAGTGGTACTGCCACATCTCCTCTGTTATCGCCTCGTAGTTGCCCTGCAGGGCATTGTGAATCTTCTTGGTTATGTCGAAGAACCGCTCATCCCCTTCTATGACTTCCCACCGTGCATCTATTCCGAGATCCTTCAGTATGGGGATCATCCTCTGCAGTATCTCGGCGACTCCGCCGCCTGCGCGCGTGGAGTTTATGTGGAGGAAAGACCTGTCGTGAAATATCTCGCCGAGCCTCTGCAGGAGTATCAGGTCGCCCTTGGGTGCCACTCCGGTATACTTTGCTATCATTCCTCGACCCCCGTGATCTCCATGTCCTGTTTTACCTTTTCGTCGACGATCTCGACGATATGCTCCCTTATTCCCTCGATGCTGTGCATGAAGGGGTCGATGGCCCACAGCCTCTTTGCGAGTTCCTGCTCGCCCAGCACCTCGTCGAACCACTTCGAGAAGTCGTCCGTCCCGCCGCCGAGCCTGGTCCTGGCCTCGTGAAAGTGGTAGTATATAGATGCCGCGTCGATGTACCTTATGGCGATGAGGAACTCTGCGAGGTTCCTCGCCCTGATGCGCGCGGGAAAGACGATCGTTATGGTTTCATTGAAGTAGAACTCCTCGCCGCTCAGGGCTTCCCTCGGTTCGGGGAAGCTCTCGATATAGTTGTCTATGACCGTAAGCAGGGCGCTCCTGACCCCGGAGATGTTCTTGAACTCATAAGGGTCTATGCTCGAGAGTTGTTCGGCCAGCGCGCTCTCTTCGAGTGATTCCCCCACCCAGTGGGCGAAGTCATTCGTGTACTCCCGGATCCGGCCCTTCAGAAAATACTGGCATGTATGATGGAATATGGATTCTTCGCTGACCGTGGCGATGAGATCGCGTAATTCCCTCAGGTTTGCAGCCCTCTTCGCCGTTGACTTGAGAATGCTTATGCACTGCATGAACTCAAACGGCTTTGCCCTGTTCGTTGCGTTATCCATAAGCCTCCTTTCCGGTGAGTGTGGAAAGAGCCGTGTCGCTAAAGGTCTTTCTTTTCAACGACCCTGATGAAGAACTCGCACTTCCTGCAATCACCGATCTTCTGAGCAAACATGCCCCGTGCCTTTCCTTCACAAAACGTCCCGGCCACCGCCCAGCAGATCCTTCCGTAATTGGGATACGCCGGACACGTCTTCTCCTCGCCGTCTCCGGCTTTGTCGACCCCGCACTTGTTGTGTTCCCAGCACTGCGTCTTGAATGCCTCTCCAGCCGGCACATAGGGGAAATAGAGGCTGAATACGGATCCCTTGCCCACGGTACTGGAGACTTTTATGAAGCCGCGGTGTTCGTCCATGATCTTCTTGCATATGGAAAGTCCCAGCCCCGTACCGTGCCCCACGTGCTTGGTCGAGTAAAAGGGCTCGAAGAGCCTCTCGAGTTTCTCTTCCGGAATACCCGTACCAGTATCAATTATATCAAATACCACGTAATTAATATAATTCCTTTCCTCCATCCTGGTTTTCACCGTCAGCGTACCTCCCTGCGGCATCGCATCGATGGCGTTGATTACGAGGTTGTTGATCGCCTGAATGACCTGGTCTTTGTCCATCAGGATCTTGGGCAGGCCCGGGGTCAGCTCCATCTTTATATCGATTCCCTGCTCCCTGCACAGCTCGATGTATGCCTTCAGTGATTCCTCTGCGACGTCGTTGATGTCCTCGTAGTTGAGGTGGTACTTTGCCTCTCTCGAGAAACTGAGGACGTCCCTCAGTATCCGTTCGAGCCTTTCAACCTCCGAGGCTATGAGCTTTGCGTATTCCTCTTCCTTCGTACCCTCCTGTACCCGTTTTTCGAGCCTTCTGGCAAAACCGCCGATGGCGGTCAGAGGGTTTCGTATCTCATGGGCGATGTCCGCGGTGAGCCTGCCGAGTGCAGAGAGCTTTTCTGCCTGTATGAGCTTGTGCTGCAGTTTTCTCAGCTCGTCTATCGACTCCAGAAGCTCCCTGTTCAGGGATTCGATCTCCTCCTTGTCCCGCCTCAGCTTCTCGGACAGCAGCCCCAGGGGCAACGCGATCAGGAAGAGGAAGGATACGCGCAGCGAGAAGTCGGTCCAGTGCAGGGTTGCAAAGTCGAAATTGCCGCTGAACATGTATGTGACGGTAGATATGACGGCGACGGCAAGACCGAACAGGTATCCGTAATAGAACGAGTGCAGTGCCGTCAGGAGGTAGAACCCGATGAAGAAGTTGCTGTTGAAGCCTCCGGAATACTTGGTCAGGAGATAGACGAAGGAGAGGTCGAAGGCGAGCGAGAGCACGTATATCGCCCTCTTCTTCTCGAACTTGAAAAACAGCAGGAGGTAGATGGAGACGCAGTAGGTAATGAAGTACTTCAGTATCGACGAGAATACCCTGATGTTCTCTTCGGAGAGCTCGGAATATGCCAGCCAGCCGTATCCACCGCCGAGCACTATGACTCTCAGGATCAGAAAACCTACATCGGCAATCTCCGACTCCCGCTTGACCAGCGTCCATTTATCCCTGAGTGTCCCGAGTATTTTCCGCATGAAAGTCCCACCACCGACAGCCCGTTGCATCCAGCCGACCGCTCTTTAAAATATTATTCTACAACAAACACTTGCTTTTTAACCAAGTTGACGCCCGCTTGAGCCCCGGCCGGACGCCGGTACGAGCCGGACGCCGGCACGGGAATGAGTGAAGAGTCTGTCATATCGCTCCCAACAGCCATATCATTGCAGGAGCCAGCAAATAAATACCGTAGCCCTTTCATGTCGCAGGATCAAGCCCGGTATGACAAAACTACCGCTTCCTGCAATCTTTCAACCATGGTTTCGGGTGTTTTATTGCCGGTGTAATAAAGTCCGTTCAAAAGCAACATCCCTTCTCCCTATTGATGATTACCGTGTTTTTACCGGACACGAAAGGTTTTTTTCCTCTGTCTTCAGCGTCGAGCCGAGAGGGGGTTGACAGTTTCGTCAAAATAGGATAAAATTACTCCTGATTTGAGCCGCGACCCTGCAACGATGCGGCAGGGGCTCACCGCTTTCACGACGGAGGTTTTGCATATGCAGATAACGAGAGAGGCGGATTACGCTGTCAGGTGTGTCATGTATCTCGCCGCAGCAGCAGGCCGGCCGGCGCCTGTGGGCGAGATCGCCGATGCCCAGGGGATGTCGACACCGTTCACGGCGAAGATACTGCAGAAGCTCGTGAACGCTGGGATCGCTGCTTCCAGGCGCGGCATCAAGGGGGGGTTCGTGCTTGGAAAGGCCCCTTCGGAGACAACCCTGCTTGAGGTCATCGAGGCGGTACAGGGCCCGCTGGCACTCAACGTCTGTGTGGTGGACAAGAAAAACTGTGACAGGAGCTCGCACTGTTCCGTGCATCCTGTCTGGATGGAGGTGCAGGCCGACATGAAGAAGAAGCTCGGGTCCTACACCTTCGAGAGACTTCTGAAGGGGAAACCTCATTGAGGAACAGAAGGACGGATTCAAGGAGGAGAGAATGAAAGAGAGTGTTCATGACTATTCCGTGGTGCGCGGCTTTGCCTACTCTGCACTCTTCTGGCTGATTATAGGCCTGGTTGTAGGGTTGTGGCTTGCCGCGGAGATGTTTTATCCAAGGCTGAATCTGACCCCGTGGCTCAGTTTCGGCCGTCTCAGGGTTGTGCATACCAACGGCCTTGCCTTCGGTTTTGCACTTGCGGGCATCTTTTCCTGCACATACTACATGTTGCAGAGGCTGACGAGAACGCCGATCGCCTTTCCCAGGCTTGCGAGGTTTCACCTGTACCTCTTCAATGCAGCGATCGCCCTCGCAGCCCTCAGTCTCTTTGCAGGCATGAATACGTCCAAGGAGTATGCCGAACTGGAATGGCCGCTCGATGTGGTGGTGGTGATCATGTGGGTCGTCTTCGCCGTCAACGTGTTTGCGACCCTCGCCAGGCGCAGGGAGAAACAGATGTACATCTCGCTCTGGTACATAATAGCCATGACCGTCACGGTGGCCGTTCTATACATAATCAACAACCTTTCGGTTCCGGTGAACCTGTTCAAGTCTTACCCGATATATGCCGGGGTCAACGATGCAAACGTACAGTGGTGGTACGGTCACAACGCAGTGGGATTCGTCTTCACCGTGCCTATACTGGCCATGTTCTACTACTATCTTCCAAAGACCGTGAACCTGCCGATTTACAGTCACAGGCTTTCCATAATATCCTTCTGGTCACTCGTCTTTGCCTATCTCTGGACGGGCGCGCATCACCTGATGCTCACCCCGGTGCCCGAGTGGATACAGACGGTCGCCATAGCATTCAGTATCTTCCTGATAGCGCCCTCATGGGGCTCCGTCGTGAACGGATACTATACGATGCGTGGAAACTGGGATCTCATGAGGACGAACTACCTGACAAAGTTCTTTGTCGTCGGCATAACCTTCTACGGCCTCCAGACCATACAGGGGCCGACCCAGGGGCTCAGGACGCTCACCGCATTCTTCCACTATACCGACTATATAGTCGGCCATGTCCACATGGGTACGATGGGATGGGTCACCATGATAATCTCTGCATCACTGTATTACATGGTCCAGGAGATGAACAGGACCGAGGTCTACAGCGTGAGGCTTGCAAACCTCCACTTCTACCTCATCCTTGCAGGACAGCTGCTGTATACGGTCACCATGTGGATCGCGGGCATTCAGCAGGGTGCAATGTGGAAGGCGACCAACCCTGACGGTTCATTGACCTACAGCTTTATCGAGACCGTGGCGTCGCTCTATCCATACTGGAAGATCAGGTTCGTCGGGGGACTCGTCTATTTCCTCGGGATCGTCGTCTTTGTCTACAACTTCGTGATGACGGGCAGGGGCTCGAAGAAGTCGAGTCTCGACCCCGGCATGAGGACTGCATAGAAAGGAGGCATGAACATGGGAATATACTCGAAACCAGCACTCTTTGCACTGCTGTCGGTGGTGCTGATCCTTGCAGGGACGTTCGTCACAACGATCTTGCCGATATACATGCCCTCGACACAGCCGGTCAGCAGGTATATCAAGCCGTATACGGCGGTGGAACTCGAGGGCAGGGACATCTACATACGCGAGGGATGCAACAACTGCCATACCCAGACCGTAAGGCCCCTCAGGACAGAGGTGGCGCGTTACGGAGAGTATTCCAAGCCCGAGGAGTTCGCCTATGACAGGCCGCACCTTTGGGGCTCCCGCAGGACCGGGCCCGACCTTGCACGCGTCGGCGGGAAGTATCCTGACGCCTGGCACTACCAGCATCTCTCCGACCCGGCCTCGGTCTCCCCGGTATCCAACATGCCGGCCTATGGATGGCTTGCCGGAAGGAGGCTCGATACCGGATACACGTTCAGGAAGGTCTCGGTCCTCGGATACGGCTACAGCCGGCAGGAGGTGACGGAACAGATCGATTCCTACAGGGTGCGGGTCACGGCCCCTGACTATCCGGCCCGCGATGTCCGCAGCAGGGTGACCCCACCGGAGTTCAGGAACTACCTTACCGAGATGGATGCGCTGGTGGCGTATCTGCAGAAGCTCGGCAGGGACGTCAAGGAGCTCGAGCAGGGCAGGCAGGTTGCCCTGCAGGAGAACGAATCAGGAAAGAGCGAGGTGCAATAGGTATGGACTGGACGGTATGGGCGTATTTCGGTTTCGTTACCGTACTGGCTGCCACCTTTCTCGGCATAATCCTGTACTTCTACAGGCCGGCAAGAAAAGAGAAGGTGGAAGAGCCCAAGTACAAGATGCTCAGGGAGGACGACTGAGCTTTACCGGAAGATCCGATTCAAAACAGGAGGTGTCTTATGGCGGAATTCGATGGCATAAAGGAGGCACACAACAAGATCCCGCTCGGTTGGATGATATTTTTTGTAGGGGTTATAGTGTGGCTGGTTTGGTACATAGTCTCTTACACGCCGCAGATAAGCGGCTGGTCGCAGTACAAGGTCTTCGAGGAGGAGATGGAAGCCGCATCAGGCGTAAAGGAGGAGGCTGCTCAAGAGAATCCTTACGAGTATTCGGCTGCCGCGGTCAAGGAAGGCAAGGCCCTTTATGTCTCAAACTGTTCGGTGTGCCACGGCGCGGACCTCAAGGGCGGTGTCGGTCCGGACCTTACCGGCAGCCTCAAGTATGGTGATGAGGACAGGGAGATGTTCGTTACGGTCGCAGACGGCAGGCCGGGGGGCATGCCGGCCTTCAGGCAGCAGCTCGGCACAGAGCGCATCTGGAAGGTGCTGGCGTATGTCGACTCCGTCAGGGAGCGCGGAGAAAGGCCCTGACAGATGTGGCGGAGATACCGCAGGACCGCATTCGTCCTCCAGGCAGCGGCGCTGACAGGGCTTCCCTTCCTCGAGATGAACGGGGAGAGCGCTCTGAGATTCGACATCGCGGGCCTGAAGCTCCACTTCTTCGGTACGGTCATCTGGATGAACGAGTTTCATCTCGTCCTGGCAGGGTGTATATTCCTGGTGCTCCTGACCGCCGCGGTTACGGTCGCCTTCGGGAAAGTGTGGTGCGGCTGGCTCTGTCCACAGACGGTCCTGCTGGAACTGGCGGGGTGGCTGGTGAACGGCACGTCGCCGGGCAGACGCCGGGTAGTCGTCGAGAAGGCGGTCCTGATGTTCTTCTCTGCAGCGGCCTCCTTCACGGCCATATCGTACTTCGTCCCGCCGTCCGAGACGGCGGAGCGGCTTTCTGCAGCAGGGACCGTGACGGCATTCTTTGTCGTAACGGGCGCGGCCGTCTACGCAGTCACCGCACTGTTCGGCAGGTCCTTCTGCAGGTCGGTCTGTCCCTGCTCCATGCTGCAGAGCGTGCTCTTCGACGGTGACACCATGGTCATAGCCTATGCGCCGGACAGGGGATGTACGGGGTGCAAACGCTGCGTGAAGGTCTGCCCGGTCGGACTCGACATAAGAAAGGGGACGGCAAGGGAGTGTATAGCCTGTGCCGAGTGCATAGACGCCTGTGCAGCATCGACCGGAGGCAGGGACGGGATGTTCCCGGTCGGATACCGCGGCAGGGTGAAGCGGCCGAAAACGTTTCTCTTCGGTGCAGTGGCATTGCTTTCAGGTCTCGTCTTGATCCTGCTGGTCTCTGCAAGGCCTGCCGTCGATTTCACCGTCACGAGGGATGCGCTGCAGGGCGCGGAAGGTGTCAACAGTTACAGGTACTCGGTAAGGAACAACGGGAACGAACGCCTCAGGCTCAGCCTGTCCGTCGAGGGCCCTTTTGAGCTCATCGGTGCGGCCGATGTGGCCCTCGAGCCTTACGGGGCGAGAAGCGGCAGGGTCATGCTGAGGGCACTGAGAAGAGCGCGGACGGCCGTCTTCGTCCTGAGGGCCGGCCGGGTCAGGATTGAAAGGAGGGTTGCTTTTCTATGAAGGCGCTGATATATGGATTGTACGGGGTCTTCTTCTTTCTGATGGGGGCCACGTTCTATGTGGCTGCTGATGTCTATGACGGGCTCGTGGATACGAACTATTACGAAAGTGCGAGGGATTACTTTGTATCGAGGCAGAGGGAGGAGGCCGTGGGACTGAAGGTCTCGGTCGTGGGGGAGGGGCTGAGAAGGGGCTTGAACGGCTTCTCGGTGATGGTCTCGACCGGAGAGGGACCGCTGAGCGGTGCTGACGTGAGGCTCTTCGTCGGAAACATCTCGACGACCAGGTTCGACAGGACATACCCTCTCAAGGAGCGGACGGCCGGCATTTACGCCGCTGATGTGGAGATCCCGGCCGGGGGTAAGTGGCTGTTGAACCTCGGGATCGAAGACGGAAAGATGAGGACCGGCAAGAAGTGGTTCGTCACGGTGGAATGATGAGCGGCGGCATGAGGATGATCGAAGAGGTGGAGGACGGTATCTGTCTCTGCGTGCACTGTCTTTCAGAGGTCGTGCGGAAGGATGCGATCGTGGAGGAGGCCGCAGGCGGGCCGAAGGTCTTCTGCTGCCGTGGCTGCCTCGAGATATACCGGGTGATTCAAGGCGAGGGGCTTGGAGATTTCTACACGAGAAGGCGGCACTGGCAGCCCGGCCCTCCCGAGATTGCAAGGGCCGACCTGAGCCTGTTTTCCGAAGTGGTGCGCGAGGTCGGTGACGAGATGGAGGTGGATCTTCTCATTGCCGGAATCCGCTGTGCGTCATGTGTATGGCTGATAGAGCGAGCCTTGTCCGGCCTCGGTGGTGTTGTAAGTGCGAGGGTCAACTATGCCACGCACAGGGCCAGGATAAGGTGGCGTTCCGGAAAGACCTCCCTGGAAGAGATACTGCGGAGGGTATGTTCTGTGGGCTACACGCCGAAGCCGTACACGGGGTCGCTGTTCAGGGACGACCTGAACCAGGAGAGAAGGGATCTGCTCGTAAGGTTCGGAACGGCCGTGTTCTTTTCCATGCAACTGATGCTGTACACCGTCGCACTCTATGCCGGCTATTTTCAGGGCATGGCCCCTCTGTACAAGACGGCCTTCCAGTTCATCTCCTGGGGGCTGGCCACTCCCGTACTCTTCTACTCGGGATATCCCTTCATGAGGAACTCGCTGAGGGGGCTCAGGCAGGGGGTCTTCAGCATGGACATCCTGATATTCCTCGGTTCCTTCTCTGCCTATACATACAGTGCAGTGGCAGTACTGACGGATGGAGAGGTCTATTTTGACACAGCCTCCATGATCATCACCCTCGTTCTTCTCGGCAGGCTTCTCGAGGCCGGTGCCAGGTACAGGGCGGGCGAGGCCGTTGCAGCGCTCATGACACTCCAGCCCAAGGAGGCTCGCCTGTTGAAAAAGGCCGGGGATCCGGCACCGCGTTCTGCAGGGATTGCGACCCTTCCGGTCCAGGAACTCGAGCCGGGTGATCTCATATCCGTAGTGCCCGGCGGGAAGATCCCGCTCGACGGGGTGGTAGTGGAAGGCGTATCCGAGGTCGACGAGTCGATGCTTACGGGTGAGTCCTCTCCGGCAGTAAAACAGGCCGGATCGGAGGTGTTCGCCGGAACCTTGAACCTGAACGGACGTCTTGTCGTGGAGGTGAAGAGAACGGGAGAGGGCACGGTGCTCTCTCAGATCGTCAAGGCAGTGGAGGATGCCCAGGCGCGCAAGGCTCCCATCCAGGCAGTGGCCGACAGGGTAGTGGGGTGGTTTGTCCCTGCCGTGCTCTCCGTGGCAGTGATGACCTTCCTGTCGCGGCTTCTGCTCTCCTCAGACCCGACCGCCCTGACACCGGCACTGATGAACGCCGTCTCCGTACTCGTGGTCGCCTGTCCCTGCGCACTCGGTCTTGCAACACCGCTTGCAATCCTCTCGGGATCGGCCGTTGCATCGAGGCGGGGGCTTCTCGTAAGGGGGGGAGACGTATACGAGATGGCTTCGAAGGTGGATTGCATCGTCTTTGACAAGACCGGTACGCTCACAGAGGGACGTCCCGTTGTGACGGATGTAGTCGTGACGGCCGACGGGTGGACTACGGAGCGGCTGCTGGGGTATGCCGCATCTGTTGAGGCCTGTTCGGAACACTCCATCTCCAGGGCGATCATTACGGCATACAAGGGGCGCCTCCTTGCCGTCGGCAGGTTCAGGGCATTTCCGGGCAGGGGCGTCGAAGGGATCATCGGCAACGAGCTGGTCCTTGTCGGAAACCGGGATTTCCTCTTGATGCGTGGAACGGTGTTCAATGGTGCGCAACCGCTGTATGAGCAGCTCGTCGCCGGAGGAAAGACCGTGGTTGCCGTGGCCGTGGACGGGAAGTTGTGCGGATTCATAGCCCTGGTGGACGCCCTCAGGGAGGGAGTGCGGGAACTTGTCGGTACCCTGGGAGACATGGGGATGCGGGTAATGATGGTGACAGGCGACAATCCCAGTGCGGCCGAGCGTATCGCTGAAGAGGCAGGCATAGTCGAGGTGACCGCAGGAGTTACACCTTTCGGGAAGGCCGAGATCATCAGGAACTTGAAGGCTGCCGGCTCGGTGGTCGCTATGGTGGGTGACGGTATAAACGATGCTCCCGCACTGACAGAGGCACACGTCGGGGTTGCAGCCGGCAGGGCTGCTGATGTTGCACTGGGCAGTGCCGATGCAGTCATAATGAACGGAAGGCCCGGGCCCGTAGCCGATCTGCTGAACCTTTCCGGCAGGATACTGTCGGTGGTCAAGCAGAACCTCTTCTGGGCCTTCTCTTACAACATAGTGGCGGTTCCGCTGGCTGCCTCCGGTTTTCTGCACCCGGTGATGTCGGCGGTGTTGATGGCATTGAGTTCACTCATGGTGGTCGGTAATTCACTTCGGCTGGCGAGGTTGTGACGAGATGGAGATGTGGAGCATATTCTTTCTGATAGCAGTGGTATCCTGTCTCAGCGCTGCCGCATGGTTCGTCTTCTTGTGGGCGGTCGGGAACGGCCAGTTCGAGGACCCCGAGGGGCCGAAATACCGGATGCTTGAAGACGACCTCCCGGATGACGGGAATCCTCCCGGCGCAACCGGGGATGACAGGCCATGACCGGATCGGTTCCCCCTGCCGGAGGGATCAGCTTCAGTCCGGTTCTGACGGCGGCAAAGGAGGTCTTTCATGGATAACCTTTTTCTGCTTGTCTTTGTTACGGGTCTGACCGGAGGGTTCGGCCATTGTTTGGGCATGTGCGGTCCGGTCGTCGTCTCGTGTTCAGTGGCTGCTTCAGAGAGGAAGTTCCTCTCTCATCTCCTCTACAATCTCGGGAGGGTCACCACTTATACCATTCTTGGAGGTGTGATGGGGTTGACGGGGTCCCTGATCGGGTTCAGCGGTCTTCTCGGCGGAATCCAGAGGGCGGTGATGGCCCTTGCAGGGCTTCTCATCATTGTCATGGGGGTGGGGATAAGCGGAGTGTTTCCGCTTTCACGCTACATTGAGGGAAAGGCGGGGGTGGGCCGTCTTGTGCTGAAGGCCCTGAATGCATTTCCCCGCAATGTAACACCGGGTACAGTATACCCCATGGGGGTCTTGCTGGGGTTCATCCCCTGCGGACTCGTATATACGGTCCTGCTCTCTGCGGTCCGGGCGGGCATGGAAGGTGGAGACCATGCCGGAGGGTTCCTGAAGGGGGCCCTCATGCTGCTCCTTTTCGGGCTCGGGACGATGCCGTCCCTGCTTGTTCTCGGAACGGCGGCCGATAAGATAGGGGCACGGATGAGGCGCAGATTCTATACTCTCTCGGGCCTGGTAGTAATCGTGATGGGGGCCCTGTTCGTCCTGAGGGCGGCAGGTTTCTGATTGCCAAAAGACCCTTCTAAAGACTATAATCTTCTGTATGAAAACCCTGAGACTCGCCCTTGCACAGATCAATACCACCGTTGGTGACCTCGAGGGCAACACCGGCAAGATCATTCGCAACATCGAGAGGGCAGGGGAGGCCGGGGCCGATATGGTCGCCTTTCCCGAGCTGGCAGTTACCGGTTATCCTCCCGAGGATCTGCTGCTGAAACCCAAGTTTATCGATGACAACCTATCGGCCCTCGAGGAGATCAGGAAGTCGACAGGTGACATAGTGGCCGTGGTGGGGTTTGTCGACAGGACGTCCGACATATACAATGCTGCTGCGATCATCCACGACAGGGAGCTCGTCCACGTGTATCACAAGATGTATCTCCCCAACTACAGTGTCTTCGACGAGATGAGGTATTTTCAGGCCGGGGACGAAGCCCCGGTCTACAAGGTCGGTGATGCCGTTGTGGGCGTCAACATATGCGAGGATATCTGGTATCCGGACGGACCTGCAAGAACTCAGGCCCTTGCAGGTGCAGAGGTCATCGTGAACATCAATGCCTCGCCTTACCACACGGGAAAGGCGCGTTTCAGGGAGAGGATGCTTTCTACGAGGGCCTCGGACAGCTCCGTCATCATTGCGTACCTGAACATGGTCGGCGGCCAGGACGAGCTCGTATTCGACGGCCACAGCCTGCTGTTTGACGAGTCCGGAGACCTGCTCTTCAGGGGCAGGCAGTTCGAGGAGGACCTCGTCTTGATAGACCTGAATCTCGATGCCGTCTTCATGAGGAGGCTCCATGACCCGAGAAGGCGTCAGGAGGTCTTTGCACTCGGCGGGGACGAGGTCACCGTCATACCTGTGCACGACAGGACCGCAAGAAAGCCGCTCGAGTATAAACACGCACCGGCAGCGTCCTTGAGCGAGACAGAGGAGGTCTATTCCGCGCTCGTACTCGGAACAAGGGACTATGTGCACAAGAACGGCTTCGAGAACGTCGTGATAGGGCTGAGCGGAGGGATAGACTCCTCCCTGGTAGCGGCGATTGCAGTGGATGCACTCGGAAACGAACGAGTCAGGGGGCTCTTCATGCCCTCTCCCTATACATCGAATGAGAGCAGGGAGGATGTCTTCGAGCTTGCAGGGAACCTCGCCATCGAGGTCTCCGAGATCCCGATCGACGGGATCTTCCGCTCTTACCTCAATGCACTCGACGCTTTCTTCAAGGACATGCCCCCCGATGCCGCCGAGGAGAACATCCAGGCGAGGATTCGGGGAAACCTCCTGATGGCCATGTCCAACAAGTTCGGGTGGCTGGTCCTGACGACCGGCAACAAGTCCGAGATGTCCGTCGGCTATGCAACGCTCTACGGTGACATGGCGGGCGGGTTCGCAATAATAAAGGATGTCCCGAAGACACTCGTATACAGGCTGTCCGAGTGGAGAAACGAAAAGGCCGGCAAGGCACTGATACCCGACAGGGTGCTCTGGAAGGAACCCTCGGCCGAGCTTAGACCGGATCAGAAGGATACGGATACGCTGCCGCCGTACGAGGTGCTCGACCCGGTGCTCAAGGCCTATATAGAGGAAGACAGGAGCTTTGACGAGATCATAAACCTCGGCTGTGAAGTGGAGTGTACCAAGCGGGTCATAGACATGATCGACAGGAGTGAATACAAGCGCAGGCAGTCTCCCCCCGGAATCAAGATAACGCCGAGGGCCTTCGGCCGTGACAGGCGGTTCCCCATAACGAACAGATACAGGAGCTACTGATGGCGGATGCGAGGGATTGCGGGATGGAGAGGCCGGTATGCTTGATCCTCCTTCTCTGTGCGTTTATTGTGCTGCCTTTCAGCGGGTGTGGACAGAAGGAGCCCGAGGCGGACAGCCCTTTCGGCAAGACCGTCAACACCGAAATCGTTCAGCTGACCCCGAGGAAGCCTGTAAGGATCGTACTGAAAAGGACTTCAAAGGGTGTTTATACGTGGGAGCTCAGAGGAGATGATCTTGAGGGGATCATAGATGCTGACAAGAGGCTGAGGAGATACGTCTACGAAGGCGGAGGCACCGAGGAAGCCCGGGCGGGACAGGACCGTTCAGAGAAATAGGCCTTGTATACGCATCCTGACTTTGATTTTCTTGAATCTTGAGGTTTGAATTTTAAGTTGTGAATTCCAAAAGAACGGAGGTTATGCTATGGAACACGGGGCTTTTTCCGTCAGGGAGGTCGTCGACCAGGCCGTAAGGACCGAAAAACTGGGATACGATTTTTACATGTCGATGGCCGAGAGGTTCAAGGACAGCCGTGAACTGAAAGACCTGTTCGAGACACTCGCCAAGAAGGAACTGGTGCACAAGCAGAGCTTCGAGAAGCTGATGGAGGGGCTGGCGGACGAAGGCGTAGAGGGATGGGATGAAGTCTCGGCCTATATGAGGGCCTTCGTGGAGTCGGAGTTTTTTCTCGGATCCGACAAGGCCCTGGTGAAGATGAAGGAGATCGGAGGGATTCAGGATGCGGTCGAGTTCGCCATCGCCTTTGAGAAGGAAACACTTCTCTATTTTCTCGGCCTGAAGAAGGCGGTCAAGGAAAAGGATATCGTTGACGAGATCATAGAGGAGGAACAGTCTCATATTACGTGGCTGAGCAGGTTCAGGGACGGACTCTCGAGATAGGCACGGACCAGCTGCCGGACTCTTTCCGCGGTACCGGGGCAGGAGTCCGCGGCGCAGGGGCTGGAGAGGCGACAGATGAGCGGTATACTATACGTAGTTGCAACACCGATAGGCAATCTCGAGGACATAACGCTGAGGGCCCTGAGGGTCCTGAAAGAGGTCGACGTCATTGCGGCCGAGGACACACGACACACGAGAAAGCTCCTAAGCCGCTACGGTATAACAAAGAGGCTCATCAGTTACTGGGGGGCCAAGGAGAAGGTCAAGGCCGAGGCCGTGATCGAGAGGCTCTCCGGTGGAGAGGATGTCGCGCTCGTGACGGACGCCGGTACTCCCGGGATCTCCGACCCCGGAGAGGTGGTTATACGGAGGGCGATAGACGAGGGGATAGATGTCGTGGCAGTTCCCGGGCCTTCCGCCATCATCGCCGCCCTCTCCATATCCGGGATAACGGCGAGGGAGTTTGTTTATCCTGGGTTTCTTCCGCCGAAACGCAGCCTGAGGGTGAAGATGCTCGAAAGACTGAAACTCGAGCACAGGACGATGGTCTTCTACGAGGCACCGCACAGGCTGCTCGATTCGCTGAATGACATGTATGAGGTGCTGGGAGACCGCTACTGCGCCATATGTCACGAGCTGACCAAGATGAATGAAGAGGTCATGAGGGGCAGGATGTCCGGGTTGATCGATGAACTTCAGCATAAGGTCATAGCAGGGGAGTATGTGCTGGTGGTCGAGGGCAGGGGGATTGAAGGGATCACTGCAGAGGATGCCGTTGCAGAGGTTTGGAGCCTGATGAAGAAGGGGATGAGGCGGAAAGAGGCCGCAAGGATGATCGCTCATCAGTACGGCCTCAGCCAGAAGAGGCTGTACGACGAAAGCCTCAGGCAGGGAGGTGAGGATGAAGCTTAAGCCGGTTGCTCTCGGTATAGCCATCGGGGCCGTTTGGGGTGGGTCGCTCTTTGTTACCACCTGGATCAGCTACTACACTGGATACGGAAGACTTTTTCTCCAGACACTGGGAGAATCGATCTATCCCGGTTATTCGATAACGCCTGCAGGCAGCTTTGCAGGACTTGCATACGGATTTGCCGACGGACTGATAAGCGGCTTTCTGATAGGATGGATCTACAACAAGATCAGCAACTGAATCAGGGGGATTTATAATGCTGAAGCTGGGAGTGCTTGCCTCGGGCAGGGGTTCGAATTTTCAGGCGATAATAGATTCCATCAAGGCGGGATATCTGCCCGCAAGCGTCAGTGTGCTCATAACGGACAACCCGGGGGCTTACGCGGTAAAGCGCGCTGAAGACAACGGAATCCCTCCTCTCGTTATGTCTCCGTCGGGGTATCCTTCACACGACTCATACTATGCGGCCGTTGCGGACGAGCTGAAAAGGCGGGGAGTGGACCTTGTCATACTGGCGGGCTTCATGAGGGTTGTGAGGAAGCCGCTCATCGACGCTTTCCGGATGAGGATCATGAACATACACCCGGCGTTGCTTCCGTCGTTCCCGGGGCTTCACGGCCAGAGGCAGGCGGTGAACTATGGAGTCAAGCTGTCCGGTTGCACCGTACACTTTGTCGACGAGGGAATGGATACCGGGCCCGTCATCATCCAGGCGGCTGTCCCGGTCTACCATGACGATACAGAGGAGAGCCTTTCGGAGAGGATTCTCAAGTACGAACACAGGATATTCCCGTACGCGATAAAGTTGTTCGCAGAGGGAAGGCTTCATGTAGAGGGGCGGGTGGTGAAGGTCCTCTCACACTCAAAAGAAGACGCGGTCGTCGTCAACCCGCCGCTTGATGGTTGATGCGCCTGTGACGAGTGCGTGCAGGTGAGCAGTTGCCCGAGAAGAGGTCACGGCTGGGTGACGTTGGCCATCTTGCGGAACTGGGAGCTCGACTCGATCAATTCCGCATAAGTGCCCTTGGCGATGACCCTGCCTTTCTCGAGCATATAGATCACGTCGCATTCCTGCACCGTCGTAAGACGGTGTGCAATCATGATGATGGTCTTCTTCCTGGAGAGGTTCTGTATCGCCTCCATGATGGCGTTTTCGGTGATACCGTCCAGTGCACTGGTCGCCTCATCGAAGATGAGCACCTTGGGGTCGTGATACAATGCGCGCGCAATCCCGATGCGCTGGCGCTGGCCGCCGCTCAACCTGACCCCACGCTCGCCCACGAGGGTCTCGTAACCGTTCGGCAGGTCTCTCATGATGAAGTCGTGCAGGTTGGCGATTCTCGCTGCACGTTTCACGGCATCGATGTCGATCTCTTCATCCCTGACACCGAATGCGATATTGCGTATGACGGTGTCGTCGGTGAGATAGATGGACTGCGGGACATAGCCGAGGTTTTTCTGCCAGCTTCGGACGTTTTCAGGCGTGATCTCGACGCCGTCCACGATCAGCTTGCCGCTGCTCGGCAAGAGCAGACCGAGGATGATGTCCACGGTCGTGGTCTTTCCTGAACCGGTGACACCGACGAATCCGGCGGTTGTGTTGGATTTGATGGTGAGGTTCAGCCCGTCGACGGCGGGAGAGGTTGCGTTCGGATAGTAATATACGACATCACGCAGTTCTATGCTGTCTTCAAAGTTCATGGTGGGGATTGGTTCGGAATGGGTTATGGCGCTCGTTCCGGCTCCTTGATGCATCAGGTCGCTGTGCAGGATGTCCAGTGCGGGAAGATTGTAACGGATGATCGTCATGCCTATGAATATGCGCTGCAATGCCGGCATGAGCCGGTATCCTGCAAAGGCATACAGTGAAATCAGGGGCAGGGCTGTTTCGGCGTTCTGCTTGACCCCGATCAGGTAAAGCACTATCAACAGGATTCCACCGAAAGCGATGGTTTCGAGTGCGTACTTGGGTAACTGGGACAGTATCTGGCTCGTCGCCTCGTAACCGGCAAACTGACGTGATGTTACGGAGTATTTCTGGAGGAAAACGGACTCCCTGCCAAACAGCTTCAGGTCCTTCACTCCTCCCAATGCCTCGCTTGCCACCTTGAAACACTGGGTCCTTGCTTCAGCGGATATCTTGCCTATCCGAGCCAGTTTCATGCGTACGAGACCGAAGACAGCCGCATATGCTCCACCAAGCACTACGGCTACCGTCAACGCAAGCAGCGGGTCGACCACTATCAACAGCGCCAGTATGCTCAATGCGACGACCATTTTTGTCAATACCTGCATGCCCGGTATGAGCACCCCGCCGATCACCCTGTGGACTTCCATGAGTATGTTCTTGCTCAGGTCCGCCGTGTTGCGGTTGAGGAAGAAGACGTACGGCTGACTCAGATACTTGTTGAGCAGCCGCTCGGAGAGCGAGTGTCCCTGCAGAAAAGTGAACCTCAGCAGCAGCCATGTGATGAAAGACGAAAACCCGTTGCCGAAGGCCAGCACGCTGAGGACGACGACTCCGGTGAAGAACAGGAACTGGTTTGAGCTGGAGAAGCCGAGAAACTCGTAGACCCGGCTCAGGTACTTGTTCGTATGAATGATTTCCGGATTTGAGACTATCCCCATGAACGGTGTTATGGAGACGATACCCGTGATCTCCGTCAGTCCCATGATCAATATGCCGCCGAACAGCCAGCATATCTGGTGTTTTTCCCGCCTGGAAAGCAGAGCGAATATCTTACTGAAGTTTTTTATCATAGTATGCTGATCGCAGTGTCATGGTACAGCAATCCGGAAACCCGGCTTACGGCTTGCCGCGTGGTTCAGGGAGCGACTTTGTCGACCTGTGTGCCCATCGTATTCGCTGCCGGTTGCGTCTTCAGCCCGACAGCACGTATAAACCAAAGCGCCGCAACATGTTTTGGCCGAACACCAGAGAGACTCACTGTGATATTTTATCATATTTTGCAGCAGACAAGTAAGACAAAAAACGGCTCAAGCGGCAGATGCCTGCAAACCAAGTTGCTATTTCGTCTTTTTTGTATTAAAATTAAAATAACATATGACAAAAGTCGAAAGTCTGTCCCTTATTCAACTCTTCGCGCGCGAGACTTTGTGCGGATGCACAAAGCTTCTGGCCATATACCATATCAGTATCGGTTTCGCTACTCTACCACGGTAACGGTTGTTGGGGTTCTATGCACAGAGATGCAGTAGACGAGACACCGAAGTTTTCGGTCCTGATGGCGAGTTACAACAATGGCCCCTATATCGCCGCGGCGATCGAGTCCGTCATAAACCAGACCTTCAAGGAGTGGGAACTGGTTGTAGTTGATGACTGTTCTACCGACAGTTCAGTGGAAGTCATCGAGTCGTACCTGGATGACGGCAGGATAAGGCTCCTCCGGAACAGTCGCAACACGGGTTATATCGGGACCCTGAGAAGGCTGATCAGTGAGGCGAGGGCCGAGATCCTCGGCATCCTGGACAGTGATGATGCACTGAAGAGCACCGCCCTCGAGATCATGTACAATGCCCATGTCACCAACCCTCACTGCGGTTTCGTATACTCCAATTTCATGTTCTGCGACAGGGACCTGAACCCGGTAGAGAAGGGATTCTGCACGGCCCTGCCCCCGGCACCAGACAGCAGGACCATCCTGAGGCACGACATTGTCGGGCCTTTCAGAACCTTCAAGAAAGACGCCTATTTCAGAACACCCGGCTATGACGATGATATCTTGTATGCAGAAGACAAGGATCTGACCCTCAAGATGGAGGAAGTCACGGATCTCCTGTATGTTGACGAGGTCTTGTATCTCTACAGGGTCCTGGAGAACTCACAGTCCCACGCCCCGGCCAACAAGGGTACGATGAAATCGTCGTTTTGCCTGGCGAAGTACAAGGCGTACAAGAGACGGCTGGGGACGGGGATTCCGAACCTGACCGATAAAGAGATGTCGGACCAGCTCTTTCTTGCCGTTCCCCATTGCATAAAGGCGAGGAACTGGAAAAGGACGGGTTTTTTCCTGATCGAGGCGGTCAGGCTCTCCCCCCTGAACGTCAAGGGCTGGTTGAATCTGTTTTCCAGGGGGGTGAAGTTTTTGCCGAGGACGGTGTTAAACCGGAGGTCCCGTGATGCCAAGCTTCATGAATACGGCAAGCGTTAGAGAGACAGAGCGCAACGGGTTGGGGTCATCCGGCAGGAGATCCACTCCGACGGTGAGCGTTATAGTTCCCACGTATAACAGGGCTCACCTGCTCGGCAGGGCCCTTGCGAGTGTCGCGCGCCAGACATACAGGGATTTCGAGGTTATCGTCGTTGACGACGGTTCGACGGACGAGACCGCTGAGGTGGTAAAGGAGTTCGCTTCTCTGGATATACGGTATATCAGGCATGAGAACAACAGGGGCGAGGCAGCGGCAAGAAACACCGGGGTTCTGGCTGCAAAAGGGGAGTTCATCGCCTTCCTCGACAGTGATGACGAATGGCTGTCTGAGAAGCTGCAGAAGCAGATGGAGGTGTTCAAGCACCAGTCGCCGGAGGTCGGGATCGTCTACAGTGACATGTGCGAGATAGACAGGAACGGCAGGAGACGCCTCTGGAGGTCTCCGACCTTCATGCCCGAAGACGGATTCTTCTACAGGAAGGCGCTCGACTACCAGGTTTACGGAATAGGAATCGGTTCATCGGTAGTCAGAAGGTCGTGTTTTGAGAAGGTGGGACTCTTCGACGAACGCCTGTCTTATTATGTTGACTTTGATTTCTTCATACGTTTGAGCAAGGAGTACTGTTTCTATCACTTGAGAGAGCCCCTCATGAATTACTACGTAACCGAAGACAGCTTCCGGTGGGTGACCGCCGCCCATATAGGCTCCAGAGAAGTAATCCTCGAAAAGTATCTCGAGGATATAAAGGAGAGTGCCAGGACACTGTCGCTCCACTACTGGAAGATGGGGCGTTTCCTTTGTATACACAACGAGGTCGGAAGGGCGAGGCCCTATCTGCTCAAGGCGATCAGGGCATATCCTCTGAACTGCAAGGCATGGACCTTCCTGATGGTATCCGTCTCGTTTCCCGGCGGACATGCGTTTCGTTTCATCAACAGGTTGAAGAAAAGGCGGAAACTCTCCGGAGGCGGTGCTCCGGGTGACAGCAGAGGAACAGGCCTATGAGAATACCCTCGATATCTCGTCCTGCTCAAAGCAAGGCAGCGGCACCTTTTCGGTCCCGCTGACGAGCGTCAGGCCCTCGGATCTGTCTCTTGCCGTTCCTACGCGGGCACAATCTATGCCTTCCGCACGGAGCGAACCGATTATAAGCTCCGTGGATGCCGGATCTGCAGCTATAAGGAGTGCGCCGGATGCGATGACTCCGAGCGGATCCAGTCCAAAGAAGTCACAGAGGAGCCGTGTCTCCGGATAGACGGGGATTGCATCCTTGAAGATTTCCAGCCCGACCCCTGAAGCAGCGGCGAGCTCATGGAGCCCTGTGGCGAGCCCTCCCTCGGTGGGGTCGTGCATCGCATGGACACCACCTGCTGAGGTTGCGATCTCGGCGTCCCTCAGCACGCTTATTCCCGGGAAGTCTATAAAACCCTTGCACCTCTCTATGAACTCACGGTCGAAGGCCCCGGAGAGTGCGTCTTCCTTTTCACGTGCCAGGAGTGCCGTCGCCTCCACTGCAACCCCCTTGGTTACGATTATGTGATCCCCCGCCCTGACACCGGAAGACGTGACGAGCCTCTGCCTGCTGACCGTCCCGAGCATCTGTCCCACGACTATCGGCCTTTTGAGGCCATAGGTCACCTCTGTGTGGCCGCCGCATATGGCTATGCCGAGTGCCTTGCATGCTTCGGAGAGCTGGGAAAAGATGTTGTCTACGAGGTCCTCGTCCGTCATGTCCTCGGGAAGGAGGATGGTTGCGAGAAACCACCGGGGCCGGCCTCCCATGCATGCAATATCATTGGCGTTGATGTTTATTGCATACCTGCCTATCTGGTCGACGGCAAAAGTGATGGGGTCTGTCTTTGCAATCAGGAGGTCCTCGCCTGCCTCTATTACGGCGGCATCCTCTCCGATCCGGGGCCCTACGATCACCGCCGGATCCGGAGCCCCCCTGTATTTATCGAGCAGCCGGATCAGGTGTTCGGCTTTGAGTTTGCCCACGGGAAAGCCGTCGTTCATCTGTATAGTCTCCCTGCCGGTCTCGAATGTGTCCACGCAGACGTCCTGTCTCTCAGGGTATCAGAATCGCGTTTTTTTGTCAATTTCCCTGAAGGAGTGCCCGGAATGCCGTTTCCGGGGCATGTTCGGGCGGATGACGTCGCATGGAGCCGGAGAATGCCCCGTGCCCGGATCCTTCCGTCACATGGAGTATCGTGTCTACCCGCCGGCAGGCGCATGTTGCAATATGTCGGGCATTTGTATTATCATAAGACCAAGATAGTTGCAGTGAAGGCATGCGATGTTTTGTAAACACCTCATCACCTGAGCAACGTCTAACCTGAAAGTTTTATGCTTCTGCCATTGAAAATCAAGGACAAAAAGATAGATGTGCCGATAATTCAGGGGGGCATGGGAATAGGGGTCTCACTCTATCCATTGGCCCGTGCCGTTGCCGCCGAGGGCGGTGTCGGCGTAATATCGAGTGCAGCGATAGACAGGCTGCTGTCCAAGCGCAACAAGAAGAAGTACAATACCTACGAGGCGGTCTATGAAGAGATTTCTCTCGCCAAGAGTGAAGGCGGGGTCGTAGGGATAAACATAATGGTGGCACTCGGACGCCACTATGAGGATTCCGTCCGGGGTGCGGTTGACGCCGGTGCAGACATGATCATATCCGGTGCAGGGCTGCCGATGTCGTTACCTTCGATTGCAAAGCCCAAACATACGGCCTTGATACCCATCGTCTCTTCGGCGAGGGCACTCAAGATCATCTGCAAGAGGTGGCAGCGTCAAGGTTACCGGCCTGATGCGGCAGTGCTTGAAGGTCCGCTTGCCGGTGGACACCTCGGGTTCCAGTGGGAACAGCTCAACCTCGAAGAGAACCTCCTCGAAAACC
The DNA here is from genome assembly GCA_013152485.1 of Nitrospirota bacterium. GTDB lineage: Bacteria > Nitrospirota > Thermodesulfovibrionia > Thermodesulfovibrionales > JdFR-85 > BMS3Bbin07. The sequence continues at coordinate 22,397 of JAADGG010000006.1, forward strand.
TGCTTCCTCCAGTGAAGGACGTAGCCCGGCAGTACGGTGACTTCCCGATAATCGTCGCCGGCGGCATCTATACCAACGAGGACATCAAACGCTTCTTGGCCCTTGGTGCCGACGGTGTCCAGATGGGGACCCGCTTTCTCGGGACCATAGAGAGCTCCGCCACCCCGGAATACAAGGCGGCCCTGTTACGGGCAAAGCGCGACGACATCATCGTGGCAACGAAGCCGGGTTCTCCGTGCGGCCTGCCGATAAGGCTGATCAAGCAGTCTCCGATGTATCAGGAAGCACTGGTGCGCGGCCGTCCTCCGAAATGTGACAAGGGGTATGTCCTCACTAAAGACGAGGAAGGCAGGTATACTCGCTGTCCGGCGCGCGAGAGCAACGAGTCCCACTTCTGTATATGTAACGGCCTGCTCAGCTCGGCAGGCTACAATCCGGACAAGGAAAAACCGTTGTATACGGTCGGCGCCAATGCTTACCGGGTAGACCGCCTGATGTCTGTGCATGAATTGATGAACGAACTCAAAGGAGTGACATCCCCGCCTGCCGTTGAATCCGCAAAGCTGTAGTCAGCACTCCTCTTCTTCTTCTTCGTCATCCGTGTAGGCCCTCTTTCTCAGCAGGAGTCTTATGAACCCGGCGATCGTTATCAGGGCGGCAAGGAAGAAGAGTATCTCGTAGAGATTGTTGCTCAGGAATGTAATCCAGGTGGTCTTTCTTCTCAGTTCCTCATGCCATTCGCTTTCGACCTCCTCCATAGGTCTCCCGAGGGTTTCGTTAAGGGCGTCCTGCACTGTAGCGCCCTCTCGCAGACGGTTCAGTATCCCGATCACGGCTTCCCTGCCGTACTTCCCGTCGATATATTCCATTATGCTCTTGCTTTCCTCGTAAGCGAGCAGCAGGGCGTTCTTCTCGGCAGGAAACGACCTGGTCAAGTCATTCAAGGGGATGAATTTCCCCGACAGGGTGGCATCTTTGAGCGGAGAGCGCTTGGTGTCCATGATGATCTCAGCGATGCCCCCGCTGACCCACTGCGAGACGCCTTCGTCGATCCACCGGGGCAGGCCGTTCCTTATATGGTAATGGAGCATGAGATGGGACAGTTCATGCCTCAGGGTTATCTCGAGAGTAAACGGGCGTGTCTTCATCCTGGAATAGTCGATCACGACAAGGTTTCTCCCTGGCACTGCAAAGGCGACAAACAGGCGGTTGCCGGCCATCTTCCGGAAAGTTCCGCCATTCCTTATCAGCAGGACGGTCGGTCTGAAGGAGAGCTTCCATCCGAGGGTCTTCTCGAGTCCTGCCTTGATGTCAGGGTAGATGGCCGCTACCTCCTCCGCGGCACGCTCAAGTGGTTTCTCAAACCTGACGGTTAACTCCCCGTCGTACAGGGACCCGAGTTCGATCTCTTCGGCATGGAGAGCCGAAGGAAACGCAGAGAGGGCGATTAAGGAGAGAATGGATAGTATGAAACCCCTGACTAATGTACCGGTCTCAGCCTTATGCCGGATCAGTGAAGGGTGAGACCGGTTGGTGAACGATCTAAGCCTTTGACTTGTCAACCAGTTTCTCTTTGTTCAGCCACGGCATCATGCCCCGGAGGCGCTTGCCGACCTCCTCCACGGGATGCTCTTCTCCCTTTCTCGTCAGGGCATTGAATACCGGTTTGTCGGCCCTGCACTCGAGAATCCATTCCCTGGCGAACTCGCCTGACTGGATCTCGGAGAGAATCTTCTTCATCTCCGCTTTTACTGACTCGTTTATGACCCGTGGACCCCTCGTTACGTCACCATACTGTGCGGTATTGCTTATGGAATAGCGCATATTGGATATGCCGCCCTCGTATATCAGATCCACGATCAGCTTAACCTCGTGAAGGCACTCGAAGTAGGCCATCTCTGGCGCATAGCCTGCCTCTACGAGGGTCTCGAACCCGGCCTGTATGAGCGCCGAAACCCCTCCGCAGAGGACCGCCTGCTCACCAAAGAGGTCCGTTTCCGTCTCCTCCCGGAACGTGGTCTCTATGATACCCGCCCGTCCGCCGCCGACGGCAGAGGCGTATGCAAGCCCGATCTCCTTCGTGTCGCCCGAGGGGTCCTGATGGATTGCCAGCAGGCACGGTACTCCGCTCCCCTTGGTATACTCGCTCCTCACCAGGTGTCCCGGTCCCTTGGGAGCTACCATGAATACATTGGTGTCGGGCGGCGGTACTATCTGACCGTAGTGGATGTTGAATCCATGAGCAAAGGCGAGGTATGCCCCCTGTTTCATGTTCGGAGCGATCTCGCTCCTGTATATCCCGGCCTGATACTCATCGGGAAGGAGTATCATTATTATGTCCGAGACCTTCGATGCCTCCGCCGGGGTCATGACGGTGAAGCCAGCGGCCTCGGCCTTTGTCCAGCTTCCGCCCTTCCTGAGGCCTATGATTACATCCATCCCGCTGTCACGCAGGTTGTTTGCATGCGCATGCCCCTGGCTGCCGTACCCCATTATGCAGACCTTCTTTCCCTTCAGTGCTTCAGGATTTGCGTCTTTATCATAGTAAACCTTGATCATAGTAAAACCTCCTCTGAATGATGGATTAGTTTTTTGCTTTTCGGACCTTCTATTATATTACAGAGCGTTGTATAAAAACCACAGGAATTTTTTAGGCAATCCGCTCGGATGCGATCCACCCCGGACCTGCATTGAACCGCCATGGGGATATAGTCCTAACCTCTCGGAGTTATTTCTTTGTAATAAACATGTTGGCGGCTCGATGTTAAAGTAAAGCTTGCGGTTTTGGGCCTCCTCTCCCTTACCCATGGCAGGTCCGGGCAACCGGAGAGACCGATGCTCATACCGGTCAGTGTCTCGATTTGGCATCAGTCACGCCGAAGATGTAAAATACCCGTCATGATGGGCGGCATGAAGAGAGACGACGACAGGCCTTTCGTCGAGCTGTACGCCGACGGCGCATGCAGCGGGAATCCCGGGGTAGGCGGCTTTGGTGCCATATTGAAGTCCGGCGGAAAAGTAATGGAACTGTCTGACTCGGAAGAGATGACCACCAACAACAGGATGGAAATGCTCGGGGTGATAACGGCTCTCGAGGCGCTGAAAGTGCCTTGCAGGGTCAGGGTTACAACGGATTCCGTTTACGTGGTGAAGGGGATGACGGAATGGGTCGAGAAATGGGAGAGGCAGGGCTGGAAGACGTTTCAGCGGAAGGAAGTGGCAAACAGGGACCTATGGGAGAGGATGCTGAAGGCCTCCAGGGGGCATGATATAGAGTGGATATGGGTGAAAGGCCACAACGGGCATGTGGAGAATGAGAGGTGTGACGAGCTTGCAAGGCTTGCCATCATGGATTGTCGCAAACGGAGGGGATGATGCCCCCGTTCCGGGATTTTCTTGGACCCCGAATTGGGATAAGACCAGGGACCAAGGAGGTGTAGAAATGGAAAACGCGTGTTTCTCGCCGTACAGGAGATGAAGGTTCCAGAGCTTCTCGCGCCGGCCGGGGATTTCGAAAAGCTGAGGACTGCGATCCATTACGGTGCCGATGCCGTCTACCTAGGGGATCCGAGGTTCAGCCTCAGAGGAAACAGGACCGGGGACTTTGTTGATGCCGGTTTGAGGGAGGCCGTGCTGTATGCGCGCGGAAGAGGCGTGAGGACCTACGTGACGGCCAATATCTTTCCGCACAACCGTGACCTCCCCGCGCTTGAAGAACATATAGAGTTCCTGAAGGTTGTGAGGCCCGATGCGGTAATACTCTCAGACCCCGGCCTCTTCATGATGTTCAGGAAGAGGGCCCCCGAAATAGCGCTCCATGTAAGCACGCAGGCCAATGTCACCAATGTCGAATCCGCACTCTTCTGGGAGGACCTCGGAGCAGAGCGCCTCGTGCTCTCGCGAGAGTTGTCCATGGAAGAGATAGCAGAGATACGCCTTAAAACGTCTCTTGAGCTCGAGGTGTTCGTACACGGCTCCATATGCATCTCGTATTCAGGCAGGTGCTATATCAGCAGCTTCCTTGCCTCAAGAAGTGCCAACATGGGACGATGCACGAACTCTTGCAGGTGGAGCTATGCCCTCGTTGAGGAGAAAAGGCCGGGGGACTTCTTGCCGGTCTTCGAGGACGACAGGGGCACATACATAATGAGCTCGAAAGACCTGTGCATGATCGCACACCTGCCGGCCCTGGTGGAGGCGGGGGTGGACAGTTTCAAGATAGAGGGGAGGATGAAAGGGATCAACTATGTCGCGGGCGTAGTGAAGACATACAGAGAGGCCATCGACTCCATGCAGGGCGGTACCTACAGGGTGAATCCGAGATGGCTGAGAGAGCTCTCCATGTTCAGCAACCGGGGATATACGACCGCCATGTTCTTCGGAAGACATCCGGATGAGGATTATAACTTCAACGGCGGGATCTACAGAATGAGCCATGAACTCGTCGGCATTGTTCTTGGAATCGAAGGCGACACTGCGCGCGTGGGACTGAGGAACAGGCTTGACCGTGGAGACCGTGTTGAGTATCTCTCTCCCGGGCTCGAAGGTGCAGTCTTCGAGATAGATTCGATGGTTGACGAAGAGGGAGCGGATGTCTGCTCCGCAAGAAACGGGGATGTGGTGTTCTTCAGCGTCCCGGATGGGGTGAGGCGGAACGACCTCGTCAGGAGACCGCTGGACAGGGGTGGAGAGCGTAAGTGAGAGGGCAGGGGGGCTATCTGGCTGCAAGCGATACGGACTGTTTCTCTATCTCGAGCCTGCAGGATATCTCCCTCAGGAGAATGAGCACCCTGTCTTTCGGTCGCTCGCACAAGAATACACCCTCGAAGCCGCTCATCGGACCGTCTGTTATTATCAGCCTGTCTCCCGGCTTGAGTTCCTTGGCCGAGAGGTCGATGAATCCGTCCTTCATCCTCGACAGGATGGAGTCTATGATTGACTTGTCCACCGTGTAGGGCGTTCCGGACCTGCTCCCTATTACGTAACGGACCCCTCTGGTATACTTTATGAGACGGTAATCCCTTTCAGGGTCGAACTTCGCGAATACGTAGCATGGAAACAGCTTTTCCACTATCATCCGCAACCGCCCCTTGTAGAAACGTCTTTTCCTGACGGCAGGGTTCAGGACGTCGAATTTTGCTATCTGGAGGTATTTTGCGACAAGATCCTCTTGTGCGGGTTTCGTGTAGATAACGTACCAGTTTGCGGTTTCTTGGCTGTCGGGCGCTCTCATATGATATATTCATTTTATATTATTCACGATACTAAATTCAAAGGAAAAACGATCCGTCTCCGGTGCGGCAACGTGGGGAACCGGAATGCTTGAGCGTCGGAAGGCCTCGTCGAGTGGCATGCCGTGCACGACATCATGTACGACACGCGGCCACAGCCTCGGCAATCAGCTCCGATGCCCTCGAAACATCATCTTCCGACGTGTCCTTGCCAGTGCTTATCCTGACGGCAGAGACTGCATCTGCCGTGCTCAGTCCCATTGTGAGCAGTACATCCGAGGGTTTGCAGGTGCCCGAGTGGCATGCCGAGCCTGCTGATATGGCAACCTCGTCCTTGAGATGGTTAACGAGGTCGGATCCCGTGATGCCCCTTATCGATACATTCAGCGTGTTGGGCAGTCTGTCAGCCTTTTCTCCGTTCAGTCTGATGTCGGGGATCAGGGACAGAAGTCTGCTGTAAAGCATTCCGGTAACCCGTTCAGCGTGTTCGACTCGCAGGTGCATGTCCCTGACGGCGATCTCCGCCGCCCTGCCGAAACCGGCAATTGCAGGGATGTTCTCCGTGCCGGGCCTCAGGCCCCTTTCATGCCCTGCTCCGTGCATTACGGGTTGCAGGCTTACGCCCTTTCGCAGGTACAGCGCCCCTATGCCCTTTGGACCGTAGAACTTGTGAGATACGATGGTTGCCATGTCGCAACCGAGCTCCCTGACGTCCACGGGCCTCTTACCTGCAGACTGGGCCATATCAGTATGAAAGACTATCCCCCGTTCTTTCAGTATTTCGGCAATCTCTCCCACCGGCTGTATGACGCCGGTCTCGTTGTTTGAATGCATGATGGTTACGAGCACGGTATCGGCCCTCAACGCCTCGAGGATCTCTTCAGGGCTCACCACTCCGTTGCGGTCCGTACCAACGAGCGTAATGTCGAATCCCTCCTTCTCCAGATGCCTGAGCGGATTGATGACGGAGGGGTGTTCTATGCGTGAGGAGACTATGTGTCCTTTTCGGCGGTAACGCGCATAGCCCATTATGGCGAGATTGTTCGACTCCGTTCCTCCAGAGGTGAAGACTATCTCCTCGGGGGCTGCCCCGATGAGATCTGCCAGGGCGGCCCGTGCATCTTCGACGAGCCGGTGTGCTTCTCTGCCGGCTGCGTGGGAGCTCGAGGGGTTTCCGTAGATCTTCAGGGCATCACAGACGGCGTCCCTGACTTCCTCGTCAACCGGGGTTGTGGCATTGTGGTCGAGGTATATCATAGCTCCCTGTGTATCATCTTTATTTCCAGGTCAAAAGCCGACTTCAGGTACCTGAAGAGTTCCTCGGCAATCACGGGAGACCTGTGCTGTCCGCCGGTGCAGCCGACTCCGATGGTTAGGGATGAACGGCCTTCTTTCAGGTATTCGGCGACGAGGAACTCGACGAGCTCCTTCAGCTTGTCAAGAAGTTTGACCGTGAGCGGACTCTCCATGACATACCGCCTGACCTGCTCGTCAAGACCGGTGAGCTCTCTCAGTTCGGTAATGAAGTAAGGATTCGGAAGAAACCTCACGTCGAAGAGCAAGTCCACGTCCTGGGGGATTCCGAACTTGTATCCGAAGGATATGATGTTGATTCCCATCGAAGACTTCCGGTCTCCGCCGAACGTCTCCATGATGAAGGACCTCAGCTGGTGCGGCGTGTAGGATGAAGTGTCGATGACCCTGTCTGCAAGCTTTCTGAGGAATGAGAGATATTCGGACTCCACCTTCAGGGCATCCTTTATATCGCCGCCGGATGAGGCTGAAAGGGGGTGAGGCCGCCGCGTCTCCTTGAACCGCTTCAGGAGGACCGAACTCTCGGCCTCGAGGAAGACGACCTCTGCATCGTATTCCTCCCTGAGGGCGTTGATCGACTCCTCCACACCGTCGACGAAGCTCCTCTCCCTGACATCAACGCTGATCGCCACCTTCTCGATGTTCTTTCCGGAAGCGGAAAGAGAAATGAAGTTCTTGAGCAACTGGGGAGGAAAATTGTCGATACAGAAGAACCCCACGTCTTCGAGGGCCCTCAGCGCTACTGTCTTGCCAGCGCCTGAGAGCCCTGTAATAACGATTACCTTGATTGGTGCTTCATGCCGGCTCAATTAGTCCTAAGTCTCCGTCTTTCCTTCTGTAGATGACATTGATGTTTCCGCTGTTTGCATCCGTAAAGACGAGGAAGTCCTGTCCCATCAGATCCATCTGCATCGCTGCCTCCTCGGGAGTCATGGGCTTCATGGCGACCTTTTTCTCCCGTATTATCTTCACCTCAGCAGCAGACTCGGTTTCAACAGGCTGCTGCGGGGCCGCCTGAGCCTTTGAATCCTTGCGCTGGGAAATCTGCTTTTCCTTGTACTTCTTGGTCTGGCGTTCCAGCTTTTCGACTACTTCATCGATCGAGGAGTATATCTCCCCGGTAACTCCCTCTGCCTGTATCATGATGCCGTTGGCCTTAAGCAACACCTCCGCCTTGTGCCTGTATTTTTCCACGGAGAGGGTCACGACGGCCTCTGTTATGGAAGAGAGGTATTTTTCGAACTTCCTCACCTTGCTCTCTGCATAATCCCGGAGTGCCGGAGTGATATCGAGATGGCGTCCGTTGATGATAATGTTCATGTTGTCCTCCTTTTCTAAGTAAGTTGGGTGATTCCCAAGCAACAGTCCCGGCTCTTCAAACTCAGACATCAAGCCTCTTCCTTCTCGAGTTAGGAGGGATCTTCAGCTCTTCCCTGTACTTCGCCACGGTCCTTCGGGCTATGGTTATGTTCTGCTGGTTGAGAAAGTCGGCTATCTTCTGGTCACTGAAGGGTTTCCGAGGGTTTTCCTGGGAGATGATCTTCTTTATCTGTTCTTTTACGATGGTTGACGATATTCCCTCCTTGCTGCCCTGGAGAGAGCTGCTGAAGAAGAACCTGAAGCTGAAGATTCCGTGCGGGCAGGCAAGGTACTTGCTGGAGGTTACCCTGCTGACGGTGCTCTCGTGCATTTCTATATCCGCGGCAACGTCCCTGAGGTTCAGTGGCTTGAGATGGTTCAGACCGTAATCGAAGAACTCGCGCTGAAAGTTGAGGATGCTTTTCGTGACCTTGTAGATGGTCTTGTTCCTCTGTTCAAGGCTCTTGATCAGCCACATCGCCGACTGCAACTTTTCCTCGAGGAACTTCTTCTCTTCTTTGGTCAGGGCGGCCTTGTTGCTGAGGAGCTGCTTGTATTTATTGTTCAGCCGCAGCCTCGGCAGCCCTTCGTCGTTGAGGATGATCTGATATTCGCCGTCCGTTTTCTCGACGAATACGTCCGGGAAGACATAGTTCGTCTCGTGGGAAGAGAAGTTCCTCGCGGGCTTCGGGTCGAGTTCCTCGATGATCCTGACGGCTATCAGGATGTCTTCGTACGTTGCACCGTACTGTTTTGCGATAACCTTGTACTTCTTCTTCTCGAGCTCTCCGAGGTTGTTCTCCACTATCTTCTCAACGAGGGTCCCCTCGAGGCCAAGGAGCCTTATCTGGATCAGCAGGCATTCCCTGAGGTTCCTCGCCCCTATGCCCGGTGGGTCCAGCTCCTGCACGAGCCCTACGGCCTCTCTCACAAGCTCTACGGGGGCCCTGCAGATATCGGCCAGTTCCTCGTCCGTGATGTTCAGGTAGCCGTTGTCGTCTATATTGCCGATTATGGCTTCCCCTATCTCCTGAAGCCGCTCGTCGCTCGTGTTCAGTCTGAGTTGCCACGTCAGGTGCTCGTAAAGGTTCGGCGAAGAGCTGACAAACTGTTCGAACGATGCCGGGGACTCGGTACCGGGGGTGAAATATCCGAGGTCCCTGCCGTCACTGCCCCTCTCTTCGAAATAGTCGTCTGCCTTGAAGGTCATCAGGTTTTCGATCGGAGACAACGAGTCTTCTTCTGGCTCAGGGGCCGTCTCCGTGACTTCCCCGCCCGTTGGTTCCTCCACTGCCTGATCTTCCTGCTGATCCTCAAGGAAAGGATTTTCCGTCAGTTCCTGGTTCAGTGCCTGTGTCAGCTCAAGTTGGGGCAGCTGCAGCAGTTTTATGGCCTGTTGCAGCTGAGGCGTCAGGACCAGTTTTTGCGAAAGTTTTATCTCGAGCCTGGTTTCAAGTGCCATTACAAACTAAACTCCTCACCGAGATAGGCCGATCTCACTTCAGGATTGCTGATTAGCTTCTCCGGTTCGCCTTCATCCAGTACAGCACCGTCACTGATGATGTATGCCCTGTCGGTTATGGACAGGGTTTCCCTGACGTTGTGGTCCGTAAGGAGTATGCCAAGCCCCTTTTCTTTAAGATACCTCAATGTTTGCTTTAATTCAAGTATGGCTATCGGATCAATTCCCGCAAACGGCTCGTCGAAGAGGATGAAGGTCGGCTTTGTGGCGAGTGTACGCGCGATCTCGGTCCTCCTCCGCTCACCCCCCGAGAGGTGCATTCCCTTGCGTTCGGAGAACTCCATGAGCTGAAACTCCTTGAGCAGCCTCAACAGCCTTTCCTCGGTTTCGGTCTTGCTGTAGCCCTTTATCTCCAGGATCGCCCGGATGTTGTCCCTTACCGTGAGGCGCCTGAAGATGGAGGGTTCTTGGGGCAGATAACTTATTCCCATCCTTGCACGCTGATACATCGGAAGGCTGCTCATGTCCGTATCGTCGAGGAATATCTTTCCCTCGTCGGCCTTTATCATGCCGACCATCATGTAGAACGTCGTCGTCTTACCGGCACCGTTGGGGCCTAGAAGGCCGACTATCTCTCCGGTCCTTACAGATATGTCGAGACCTTTCACAGCGGTCTTTCCCCTGTAAGACTTTACCAGTCCTCTCGATGACAGTTTATGGGCCATTTCGTCTCTTTATTATTACCCGGCTGTTTTCAACGACGGAGCGATCGTCTCCGAGGTAGTAGATCATCCTGCTTCCCGAGATCATGCTGTTGCCTTCCTTGGCAACAGGGTTGCCCGTGAAGACGACCGTCTGTTCTTTCCTGTAGTATACCGCCTCCTCGGAGCTTATCTCCCGTCCTCCCCTGGTGAGCCTCACGTTTCCCTTTGCCTCTATCTTGCTGACATCTCCGGAGTCCGAGTAGAATACCTTCATCCAGTCGGCATACAGGGTCACATCTCCCTGTTTTGCCACCACCGTGCCTTCGAATACCGCCGTATGGGTCCTGTTGTCTGCCGTAAGTCTCTCGGCGGTTATCTCCACGGGCAGCTCTTCGGGCCGTCCGGCGGTACCGTCACCCTGTTTCCCGGTTCCTGTTGCGGGTTCCGAGACGGACGGCAGTGCCACCAGCAAGACCAGCAGGATGCCCAGAATACTAATAGAATACCGCCCTGACATCTCCGGTGACCTCCATGATTTGCGAATCCTTTATCCTTCCGTTCCTGCCGGAGATCGTGTATCCGTCCCCCTTGATCACCAGCCCCCTTGGTGCGGTAAGCATATCCTCAGAGGGAATATAGAGCAACTCTGGCGATGTGAACACAAACCCCTTCCCCCTGCCGTTGACCGTGCCGTCGAGCCTGAGCCGGCCGTCGGTCATGTCGTAAAACCCCCTTTTCGAATTGAGAGACAGGCCGCTCTTGAAATAATAGATATCGACATCTCTTATTTCAGAGCCCGTCTCATCCTGAAGGAACAGCGCCTCTTTGATCTCGGCCCGCCACTCGGGCTGCTCCTCCCTGTAGTACGTCACCTCTATATCCTTCATCACGGACCTGCCCTGTCCCGCTGAATATGGCGGCGTTGCGCCCTTCGTCGTGATCCAGACCGAAACTATCAGGACTGCTGCAGCTGTCAGAAGAGACGGAATGCCGTACCTTTTAAATATGTGAATCTCTCTCATGGTGACCAAGGCTCCCCTCTCCTGAACAGGGAAGAAAGTGCGGACATGGAGGGGGTCCGCTTCATCTCTTCAACGGCCAAGCCGTTGCCGGACTTTATAGAAGAATTATACCATTTGAGGCTGCGTTTACGCAAATATTATGCCAGCAGCCAGCCC
>JAADGG010000091.1 GCA_013152485.1 Nitrospirota bacterium
CCACGGGTTCACTGTTCATGAGACTTATTATAACGTAAGCAACGTCGTCATAGAAGGCGAGCCTGACATCCTTTGCAGATGGATATGCCTCGGATGCCGGGTGTGAGTGGTATATGCCCGTCATTCTGAGCCCCTTTTCCCTGATGGCCTTCATGACCAGGAACTGCTCTTTCGGGTCCATGAAGTAGCTGACGGGCGAGTGCTCGGTGTTGACCATCTCGAAGACCTCGACGACCTCGTCGTCCGTCCCCGCCAGTATGCCGCAGACCTCCTCGGGAGCACCTGCGCGGGCATGCCGTATCAGCCTCTCCATATGCCGCGTGGGGATTCTTATGGATCTCATCCGGTAAGGCGCCTGTCCGCAGCACTTTCAGGGAACGACACTAAAAGTCGACCCTCAGAAGTGATGTTGTGTAAAGGATCCCGGAGTTTCTCTTCTGTATCATCGGCGAAGGCACGGCGAGTCTCACCTTGTCGTCTCTTATCTCGACGAGACTCCTCGTCTCGGCGACACCGAAAAAGAGTCCTCCCAGTGTGCCTACGGCCACCCCCATACCGAGTTTTGCCGGAAAGTCGTCCTGATCGACGAGGTATATGGCACTGCCGAGCAGGGCACCGACCACGGCGCCATAGAGTGCGTCCCTGAAGACAATCTCTCCCTCGGTCCCTGCTGCAGCTGCAACGCCCTGAAACAGGAACAACAGAAGGACCGTAACTACAACAAGCCTCCTCAACATGAACAACCTCCTACTCTCAACTATTTAAACCGGGTGATCTATTTTAGCATGTTCGACAGGCGGAAGTGAAGTTCGGGGACAGAGGTGTCTTTTCACTCCCGGATACACAACACACAGGGGTGTCAATTATCCCCCATCAGCAGGTCCTCCCCTTAACGTCGAGATAAAGTTCGCAGCCTGAAACCTACCTGGCCTCGTTTACAATCTCGAGCACTATCCTGTCGACCTCTTCAGCCGTTTCCTTGATGTCCGCCTCCGGATAGAAGTCCGCGATCACCTTCGGCCTCAGGGCGCTTATGAAGGTCTTGCCGTTCTCCTCATAGACGCTGATGGGACACGGGAGCATGAGGGCTATCCTGACATCGGCCTTGAGCACCTCGTTGGCGTATTTCGCGTTGCATATCTCGATGATCTTGAGCGGGTCCCTCTTGAACCCCTTGCCTTCGAGCGTTGCCTTGACGTCGTGAACGTGGAGCACGCCGAACCTCCTTGGTCTTTGCGAGGACAGCCTCGACCGCCTCGTCGAAGCCCTTCTCCGTCTGTACCGTGTAATCAAACCTTTCCATCTCGAACCTCCTTGAATCGAAACTCGGTCAATAAACAAGCGCCGTGTCGCCGCCGCTGCAGCAAACCGGTCTTACCGCAACCCGTGGCCATTGTTCCGGCGACCCTCGCACATACGGACCGAACAATGCACCGTCTACTATCTTCCCATAATCTGCATGTACCGCGCAATGCCGTTGCGCGTGATCAGGCCGATGACCTTTCCCCCCTCTGTAACAACCAGCCGGCCCCTGTCCTCGCTCAACATCAGCTCGAGTGCCTTTATGACATCGGTCTCGGGCGAGACCTCCCAGCGCCTGCTGTGTGAGACCACAACGTCGGAGACCCTCACCCTCTCCCAATCCTCCCGCGGAACCTTCTTTATGTCCTTGAGGGTGATGAAGCCGAGAAACCGTCCGTCGTCGAACACCGGGAAACCACCGAAGGCGTACTTGAGAAAGTAGTGGTTCACCGCCTCGTCAATCGTGGCATCGGGACCGAGTGTCACGATATCGGTGACCATGACGTCCCTGACCTTGATACCTGAAAGGGTCTCCTGGAGGCTCGCCTGCTGATAGCTCGTCTGAGCCGCCGTATAGAGAAACCAGCCTATGAGTATGAGCCACAGGCTCCCCGGGACCCCCATGAAGACGGAAAAGACGCCGAAAAAGATGAAGAAGAGTGCTATTCTCTGTCCAAAGTTGGCGGCCTTGCGGGTGGCGTGGAAGAAATCCCCGGTCTTCTTCCATATGACCGCCCTCAACACCCTTCCTCCGTCCATGGGGAATCCCGGTATCAGGTTGAACACCCCGAGTATCAGGTTCAGCTGCGAAAGGTAGGAGAAGAGGGCCTTGATCCCGGCACCGGCCGTGGCTGCATAGAGCAGGAAGAAGACGCCGGAGAGAAAGAGGCTCGAGAGCGGCCCGGCAATCGCCATCCTGAACTCCGCCCTGGGAGTCGGAGGCTCCCCCCTCATCTGTGCGACACCGCCGAATATGAATAGGGTGATGCTGGTTATCGGTATCCTGTATCTCCTTGCCACATAGGAGTGGGCGAGCTCATGGAATGCAACGGAGGCGAAGAGGAGTAGTGCGGCAACGGTCCCCTTGATCCAGTGGGAGACCGCCGGCAGGTCGGGTGCCGCCTCAGGGAAGTAGAAGGTGGAGAGCGACCACGTGATCAGGCCGAAGACGATAAGCCACGAGAAGTGGACCCGGATCGGGATCTTCATTATAGTCGCCACCTTCCATGAGCCATGAAGCAACGACCCGTTCATCGCATACCCCCCTTGACGGTACGGCAGACACGGAGAATTACGGCGAGATCCGTGATCCCGCAGGAACGAACCTCTCCTTTAAACGCAGGTCTCATCATAACAGGTTGAGCCTGTTTCTCAGCTCGAATCCCCTCAGTCCCCGCAAAGCCCTGTCTCCCTTGTACTGAATCATCACCTTGTGAGTGTCCCCCATGCCGAGCAGAAGGCCCTTGATCTTCGGTATCTCGCTCTGAAATCCGGGATCGGCGTCCAACAGCCCCGACAGTATCCTGTCTATGCCGAGGGAGACGAGGAACGTCCCCTGCGAACAGTAGCCGACCGTCTTCAGGCCCGTCTCCTCTCCCCAGTCCCTGAGGGCGGAGAAGTTTACATGTGCGGTGATATCCTGCTGCCCGACGTTCTGGTAGGGATCTTCGTTACAGGCGTGCCTGTGGTAGCAGAGCAGTGTCCCGCGGCTTCTCTCCTCTGCATAGTATTCCCAGAACGGATACCCGTAGTCAATGGTCATGACGAACCCCTCGGCAAGTATGCGGCTTACCTCCTCCAGGAACCCCCTGATCCTCAGGTTCACCTCCGTCCTGTAGCCCGCTGTCCTGGGTATCCTGTATCTGTCTATGTAATCCACCAGTTCCGGCGTGCTCAAGTCCCCGAGTCTTTCCCTGAATCCGTCATCCGTCACATCCACATATACCTCGCAGAAGACGTCGTCCATCTGAATCACGTGCACGGGAAAGGAATCGAGCAGCTCGTTCGAGACGACACAGCCGCGGAAGCGTCCCGTCTCTCCAAGAGAAGAGACCCACTCCACTATTCCCTCGTGCTCAGAGAGTGTTTCCTCCTGCACCCGCCTCACACCGGGGTTCCTCTCGACTATCACGTAATGCCACCCATCCCCCCAGCCGAGTTCCCTGCGGATATACGAGATGATCCCATCCGAGAGGAATCCCCTGCCGGCACCGACCTCGACAATGGTGAAACCGCCGGGCTCTCCCAGCAGACTTCTCATCTCATCCAGCTGGACCGCCAGGACCCAACCGAAGACGGGATGCAGGTGCGGAGATGTGTAGAAATCCCCCTCGGGTCCTATGACCTGCCTTCCGGACATGTAGTATCCGTGTTCCGGCATGTACAGGGCCATCTCCATGAACCTCTCGAAGGTCACGGCTCCATCTCTCCGGATCATCCTCTTTATGGCGTCTTCAAGCATACACAGTGACTGAATCCCGATAAGTAGATTATAATACAATCCCTGTAAATGTGCTAACCGTTGATGTATGATACCTGAAATGGGAAAGATAAGGCTGATAATGTTCGATCTCGATGGTACCCTCGTCGATTCGTCAAGGGACATAACCAATGCCCTCAACCACGCCCTCGTGCCCTGCGGGTTCAAGCCGGTGAGCGTGGAAGAGACGGTGAGGCTCGTCGGCGAGGGGATAACGAGACTGATAGAGAAGGCCACGGGAGACGCAAGTGCGGCGATGAGGGACGAGGTCCTCAGGAGATTCATGGAGTTCTACTCAACCCATCTTACGGATCATACCAGACCTTACCCGGGAGTGACCGAGACCCTCGGGAGGCTCTGGGCCTACAGGAAGGCGGTGATCTCCAACAAGAGGGAAGAGCTCTCCCGCAGGCTGCTGTCAGATCTCGGCATGGAAGCCCACTTTGTGCACATCCTCGGCAGTGACAGTACGACCGGGAAGAAACCCTCACCCGTGCCCGTACTCACCGTCCTCGAGCGCGAAAAGGTGAACGCAGACAGTGCGCTCATGGTCGGAGACAGTGACATCGACATAGAAGCGGGAAAGCGCGCAGGAGTCGTCACAGTGGGTGTATGCTACGGCTACAGGCCTCCGGAGGCCCTGAAGGGTGCGGATTTTCTGATCGGGGAAAGGCTTTCCGAGCTTCTCGGCATACTCGAGAGGATGGGGGGTTGAGGCCTGAACAAGACAGGGGCCCGGGGACTGGTTCCGTCCCGGGCCCCTGTCGGGGTCATACCGTCTCCTTTGGAACTGTCAGTTCTGGAGGTCCGGCTGATACATGAGATTCTTGTCCATCTTGTATGTCCACGGCAGTCCCTCGAGACGCCATCCGCCGATCATGCGCTGACCATAGAAGGGGCTGTTCTTGTCTTTCACCTTGTCTCCTTCAAAGCCACCGAGTACGTTGAAGACCTTGTCGGGCTTGAAACCGCAGTCGACGGCAGCCGTCGATGCAGGTATCGTCCTGGCGGCACTGCGGCACATCAGCAGCAGCGTGTCGGTCTCCGGATTGAACCTCGCCTTGAGGTCTTTGCAGAAGTTCTTGTTCAGGACCTTCTTGTAGCCCTTCTTGCCCACTTTGGTGGTGTAGAACTTCCAGGGGATGTTGTACGCGCCTATTGGATGGCCTATATCCTGGTACTCATACCTCGTCCTGACGTCCACCAGGAAGGTGTTCTTCGGGTCCTTCCTCAGCATCCTGTAGGCCTCCTTCGGGGTTACATCGCCACCCTTGTGTTTTCCCTTGACCGGGTACACCTCCTGGTTCAGGGCAAAGGCAACCGAGCCGAAGGCGAACACCATCAGCACCGCCAAAACCAACGTCTTCTTCAGAAAATTCATCATCTCCTCCTTTGGATTCCTTCTGGTGTTTCTTCAAAGTCGCACAGGATTCAACTGCAGAGAAAACCTATGAACGAATCACCTCCTTTCATTCGGTAATTGTCACGGCTTACGGCGTCCTCAACCATTACGTGTCTCAACTGATAAGGCAAAAATCATACCACGCGTGATCCGCCCGTCAATCAGCGAATCTTCGGCCCTTTTTGACACCAAGGAGACAATATTTTGACGCTGCCGCTGTCCTAAACGGGACACCCCCGCCTCGAATCTGTTCTGAATCGGACAGATTCCGCGACAGCACGAAAGGGGATGAAGCGATGCACGGGGAGGTACGGGCCACTACCCAAAACGATCCCGGATAAGTTATACTAATAGTGTGTCAGACCTCATCTCTATAGTTATCCCTAATTACAATGGAGAGTCTACCATCGGAAAGTGCCTTGAAGCAGCCTTTTCTTCCAGATACGACAACTTCGAGGTCGTTGTCGTCGACGACTGCTCCGCCGACAAGTCCGTCGAGATCATAAAACGGTTTCCGTGCAAGCTCGTTGAGCTGAAAGAGCGCTCCGGTGCATCAAAGGCAAGAAACGCCGGCGCCCGGAACAGCCGGGGCAAGCTCCTGTTCTTCATCGACTCCGACTGCATAGTCCAGGAAGACGCCCTCTCCATCGCCGCTGCTTCATACGCAGAGAACGGCCCCGAGGTGGTCGTCGGCGGAACCTACACACCCATGCCCTATGACGACAGGTTCTTCAGCATATTCCAGTCGGTGTTCGTCAACTACTCCGAGACCAAGAACCTCGAAAATCCCGACTATATCGCAACACACGCAATGGCAATAGACGCCGAGGCCTTCAGAAAGAGCGGCGGCTTTCCAGAGGCCTTCATGCCCATAATAGAAGACGTGGAGTACAGCCACAGGATACGGAGGGATGGTTACAGGCTGATAATGAACCCACGGCTGCTGGTGCAGCACATCTTCAACTACTCCTTCTCGAGGTCCATGAAGAATGCGTTCAAGAAGTCGAAGTACTGGACCATATACTCACTCAGCAACAAGGACCTCTTTGCCGACTCCGGCACTGCCTCTGTCGAGCTGAAGGTGAACGTGCTGTCGTTCTTCCTGAGCTTTCTGTTTCTTCTGATGTGGGTGTTCACGCGCAACAGTCTACTGCTCTACCCGGTTCCCCTGATATTTGCAGCCAACATCCTGATAAACAGGAGGCTCATCCTCGCCTTCTACAGGACGAAAGGCCTGTTGTTCGCCCTTCTGGCGACGTTGTATTATACATTGCTCTATCCACTCGCGGTGGGTACAGGCGGCATGGCAGGGTTGTTGAAATACTACCTATCGAGAAAGAAGGTATTTTAGATGTCCTACTCTCCGTTCAGACATGTCGGGTCCATATTCTGGAAGCACAGCCCCATACACCTGACGCTGTTTCTGACCAAAAGGTGCAATGCCCGGTGTCCGTTCTGCTTCTATCTCTCGGCAGACAACTATGCAAGCGCCGAGGCCACTGAACTGACGCTCGGGGAGATAGAGCAGATATCGTCATCGATGGGCAACCTGCTGTGGCTGGCGTTGTCAGGCGGGGAGCTGTTCCTCAGGAAGGACCTGTTCGAGATAGTCAAGGTCTTCTACAAACAGAACAAGCCTGCCATAATACTCCTTCCCACCAACGGCCTCATGCCCGACGTAATAAGGAAACGGGCGGAGGAGATCCTCGAGTACTGCAAAAACAGCGTGGTAACGATAAAGCTCTCCCTGGACGGGCCCGAGGAGGTGCATGACGCAATCCGGGGGGTCAAGGGCAGCTTCAGGAAGATGATGGAGTCCTACAGGGCGCTCGGCGAACTCATCGACAGGTATCCCAACTTCGAACTCGGCATAAACTCGGTCTTCTGCTCCATAAACCAGGACTACATGGACGAGATCCTCGAGATAGTCGGCAGTCTCGACAAGATAAAGACACACACCGTCTCCCTGATAAGGGGTGACGTATCGGACGGCGCACTGAAAGAGGTTGACACCGAGAAGTACAACCGGACGATCGAGAAAATGGCCGAAGACCTCAGGAACAAGAAGGCACCCACTTACCGCTTCAAGGGTGCGCGGCTCAAGGCGGCACAGGACATCCTGCAGCGCAGGCTCATCTATGAGACACAGGTGAAGAACAGGCAGATAATCCCCTGTTATGCCGGCAAACTGAACATCGTCATCACGGAAGACGGCGACGTCTATCCCTGCGAATACTTCAGTCCCAAGATGAAACTCGGCAATGTAAGAGAAGACGGATACGACATAAAGAAGATGCTGAAGAACGGGCAGGCGCAGTCCGTTGTCCGTTCAATCAAGGAGAAGGGCTGCTTCTGTACACACGAGTGTTACTTCATGATAAACATACTCTTCAATCCCATGATGTATCCTGCACTGCTCAAGGAGTATGTGAGGATCTGACCCGACTCCTTCCCGTCCCGTTGCGCTCATAGACCGTAACGATCGTCCTGTACCTGAAGACCCCTGTGGCGGTGCCGAAGACCCTGGAGGGGTGGTAGCCCTTCACCTTCTTTCGTACATAACCGGGCAGGGGCTGCTTCGCCCTCTGTGCTATCACGACAATCGCACCGGGCCGGTGCTGCCTTTTCGGTCCGCTCCTGTAGTAGACGGGGTTCTTGTAAAGCCACGTAAACCTGAGGGAGGACTTCTTCAGTCTCTCCTCCGGTATGGGACGTCCAAACCGCCTGTTCACTTCATAATCGTACGAGATCTCCTTGTCCGTGAAGAGGTCGAGGATGGGAACCGCTACGGCAGGATTGACAAAGGACCTCTTCTGGGGCAGGGTGAAGACCTCTATGTCCCGGATGTCGAGAGAGTCGAGGTACCTGCCCGCCTCCCTGAGGTTCACCGTGCTGTACCTCTGGAGAAAGGGGAGGTAGACGGAAACGGCCAGCACGAGCGAAGATCCGATGACGCAGAACACTATGAATCTCCTCACGTCCCTCGCCCTGATATCACTCAGACCGTAAGACGCCATCAACGTCAGCATGGGCAGCAGCGGGATAACATACCGGATCCTCTTTATCTGGAACAGGAACACGAGGATGACGAGATAGCTTACGATCAAGTATTTGAGGTCCCTCTTTCTGAACGCGGCATAGACCGAATAGAGCGCCGCCGCGGAGATGAAAGGATGTATCTGGAACAGAAACGTCGATGCAAACCTCTCGCCCCAGCGCCTGAGCCCGGGCACCTGGTAGCTGAAGAGGAACTTTATCTGCCCTATGAAGAAGTCCAGCTTGAGCAATATGACCACCCCTATGAGTGATACCGCTGCAAGGGTCACCAGAGAGCTCCTGACGAGCGGAACCCTCCAGTCCCTTCCCGCGTAGACCACCAGAGTGACGAACAGGACCGAAAGCATCGGCCACGTCGAATACTTGCAGAATATGACAAAGAAGATGGCGACGGCCGAGGAGACGATCCATACCGCTCCGCCGTACTCCATGGCCATGATGAACGTGAATACAGAGAGGGTGAGGAAGAACATCGTCGGAACGTCGACCATCATGAACGGCGTCTGTATGAACAGATACGGTATGCCCAACATGAGCAGGCCGGCGTGAAAACCGGTATCCTCGTCCCAGAGCGTCCTGCCTATGAAATATGTCAGCACGGCGGTGAGGGAAAACAGGAGCGCGGTGAACGTCTGGATATAGAGTCTGTTCTCTCCGAAGAGCTTGAGTATTATTCCGTAAAGAAAGGGTATGAGCGGCAGGTCGGTCCAGGCCAGTATACTGTTTCCCCATTCGTTGAAGAAGTACCTGACGCCGTAAAGCTCCAGGTGCTTGGCCTGGGTGAAATACCTCGATGTATCGACGATGACCTCCGGTTCGCTCCAGAAGACAGAGGCCGCCGCGAAGGCCGAGAGAAAGAGGAAGACCGGTTTGTGTTCAGAGAACGGTATCCTCGACATCCCGTAGGCGATCATGACGGCGGGGATCAGGAGAAGGAAGATCCTCGTTGCGTCGACGCCGTTGAATACCCATTGCCACCGGGTAAGCCTGTTGTCGTCGAGAAACCGGAGAGAGAAGAGCACCACCGGCGTGGCCAGCGTGAAGAATGTGACTATCAGGAGATAGGGAGCCGTATTGACAGCAGTGCGTTCAGTATCCATTTTTCCACCCAAATTATAACCGTGCGGTTCAGGTTCTGTAAAGGAGGGGACGGCTGCTGAGCAAGGGAGAGGATCGACCCCTCCCTGCTCGAACAGTGAAGATTGTTTATCTCTCTACCGGGAAGTTGTTCTTTGCTGCATTGCCGATGGCCCTCTTCATCATGTTGCCGCCCCAGTAGCCTTTCGCCCATGAAGTATAACCGAATGCGAGTACACGGGCATCATAACCGAGAGCGCGCAGGGCCACCACGGGAAGGTTCTGTGTCTGTCCGGTGTAACAATACAGGACGAGTATCTTGTCCTTTGGGAGCTTCTTGAGGTTTTCAGGCTTGAGTATCTCATTGTATGGAATATGGATTGCTCCTGGAACATGCCCCCCCTTGAAATCCTTAGCCTTCAGCCTCACGTCCACAACCTGGAAGTTGTTCTTCTTTGCCTTGATCCATCCGTAAAGCTGGTTTGCATTGACCTGGAAATGTTTATTGGCAGGTCCCTGGCTCAGCACTGCATCGAGCTCTTTCACAGCCGCAGGGCTCAACGCGTAAGCAGGTGAAAGCAACGCCAACAGCGACAACACCGTCATCAATATCTTCAAACTGTTCCTCATCCCAAAGCACCTCCATGATAGTAGTTTTTTAGTTTTCTGATTTTGTGTTTCTGAAACATCTCCCTAAAGACACCATTCCCCTCTCGTCCACGTTTACATACTCTACCACCACCTTTCATGATCGAGACCAGCCGAACAGGCCGTGGCCCTTTCTCAGTTTCACGCAAAAGTATAAAGAAATTCTATAGCAAAAGGCAACCTTTTTCAAGACTCTATGTCGTCCGGCTGCCGCAGGTGTCGAATTCTTTCTAAAAAGAGACGGGTATTATATAATAGACGGTGGAAACACGACGATTTTGAATTCAAAATTCAAAACTCAAGACTCAAAAATCAAGATTAAAAAAATATAATAAACAAACTCAAAAGAAACAAACTGTGACGCATCGAAAAAAAACAGGAGGACGGCATGGCGTATAAAGACCTTAGGGACTTCATCAGGGTTCTCGAACAGAAGAGACTGCTCAAGAGGATAAAAGCCGAGGTTGACCCGGTGTTGGAGATCGCGGAGATCAACGACCGGGTTGTGAAGGAAGGCGGGCCGGCCCTGCTCTTCGAGAACCCGAAGGGGGCGAAATTCCCCTGTATCGTGAACCTGTTCGGTTCCTACGAGCGGATGAACCTCGCGCTCGAGGTCGACAACCTCGACGATATCGGCACGGAGATACTGGAGTTTCTCGAACCCGAGATACCGACCAACCTCATGCAGAAGCTGAAGGCCCTGCCAAAGCTCAAGAGGCTGAGCGATTTCCTGCCGAAGTACGTAAAGAGCGGCGCGTGCAAAGAGGTGATCGTGAGGGACAACCCCTCGCTCGACATCTTCCCTGTACTCAAGACATGGCCCGACGACGGCGGCAGGTTCATAACCCTTCCGATGGTCTTCACGAAAGACCCGGAAACCGGTGAACGGAACTGCGGCATGTACCGCATGCAGGTCTATGACTCAAAGACGACGGGAATGCACTGGCACATGCACAAAGACGGCGCCAGGCATTACCGCAAGGCGGAAAGGATGGGAAAGAGGCTCGAGGTGGCTGTTGCAATCGGAGCAGACCCTGCGGTCATGTACTCGTCGACCGCCCCGCTCCCTGAGGGAATAGACGAGATGCTCTTTGCGGGGTTCCTGAGAAAATCTCCCGTAGAGCTGGTGAAGTGCGAGACCGTGGACCTCGAGGTCCCTGCAAATGCCGAGATAGTGCTCGAGGGCTACTGTGAACCGGGAGAGAGGAGGGTCGAGGGTCCGTTCGGGGACCACACCGGCTACTACTCACTGAAGGACGAGTTCCCCGTATTTCATGTCACCTGCATAACACACCGCAGGGATGCATTATATCCTGCAACCATAGTCGGCAAGCCGCCGATGGAAGACTGTTACATGGCGAAGGCTACCGAGAGGATATTCCTGCCCCTGCTGAAGAAACAGCTCCCTGAAGTGGTCGACATGAACCTCCCGGTCGAAGGAGTGTTCCACAACATCGCCATCATCTCCATCGACAAACGCTATCCCGGACATGCCAGGAAGGTGATGTACGCACTGTGGGGGATGGGACAGATGAGCTTCACGAAGATGATCCTGATAGTCGACAGCTGGGTCAACGTCCAGGACCCCGGGGAGGTCGTATGGAGACTGGGAAACAATGTCGACCCCGCGAGGGACGTGGTGATACTGGAGGGCCCGCTGGACGTGCTCGAGCATGCCTCGAGGATACCAGCCTACGGCGGCAAGCTGGGAATAGACGCCACGAAGAAGTGGGCCTCGGAGGGCTTCGACCGTGAGTGGCCCGATGACGTCGTGATGGCACCCGAGATAAAGAGGCTCGTGGACGAGAGGTGGAAGGAGTACGGGTTTTAGACATGGAGATACGGACTCATGGATGAGAAAAGGCCCCTCTGCAGGGAGTGCAAGGCCGAGCTGAGGCTCTTCATAGGCTGAAGGACTGCAAGGCTATGCTGCACGGAGTGCAGCAAGACGTTCACCATAAGTGAGTACATAGATGAGCTCACCGAGGAGATGTGGGAGAGGATCGCACTGAGGCCCTGCAACAGGGCATGACCCGCGGCGGGCGGAGGACAGAACCTGCTACTGCCGCCACCTCCTGTACAGGCCATGGTCGATACGCAACTGGTCCAGGATCTTGCCCGCCATGAAATCGACCATATCGTCTATGCTCTCGGGCTTACTGTAAAAGCCGGCGACAGGAGGCACGATCCTGACACCGAGCCTTGCAAGCTTGAGCATGTTTTCGAGGTGTACGGCGCTGAGCGGGGTCTCGCGGGGAGAGAGCACGAGCGGCCGGCCCTCCTTGATCGCAACATCGGCGGCCCTCTCTATCAGGCCGTCTGCGTAGCCGTTGGCAATCGCCGAGAGGGTCTTCATGGTACAGGGCACGATGAACATCGCATCGACCGGAAAGGAGCCGCTCGAGACCGGAGCCCAGAGGTCCTTCTCATCGTGCAGATGAAGCCTCCCGGAAAGGGCCCCTGCTCCACCCGACGAGCCGCTCCTACGGTCCAGCCAGGCAATGAGTTCCTCTTCAGGCCCCCGGGACAGGTCCACACCCACCTCTTCTTCTATTATGGAGACGGCGGGCCGTGATATCATGAGGTGGACCTCTGCGTCCCTGAGAAGGCTTTCGAGCACCCTCAGCCCTATGACCGGACCCGTCGCACCTGTTATCGCAAGTATGTATCTGTTCATTCCGTCTTCACCACCGTGAAAATCCGAGCCCATATTGCTCCGGTCCCGCGCAGCAGGGACCTCATGGGCCCGACACTGTTTTCTTGTCGCCGGGGTCCCTTCACGAGGGACCTCAGCACCTTCAGAGACTGCTGGCCACTATGAGACCTGCATCCTCGGCAACGAGATGGCAGTTGATCCTGACGCCTCCGTCAGGGGCGGCCATCTTCTCCGAAGACTCCCTCGCCTTGTTGCAGAGCCTTCTCAGCACATCGAAGCGCTGCCCGTAGTACAGGCAGTGGAATATATCGTTGCAGTCAGACGATGCAAACGGTCTAAGGTCGTCATCGCTCAGGCCGAGCCCCTTGAGCAGAAAGAAGACCTCGCCCCTTGAAGGTGTTTCGTCTTTCCACAGGGCAAGCCTGAGCATCCACTCCCAGCCGCCCGAGACGTGTATCTTCAGGGCCCCTGCCCTGATCGATCGATGCAGTGAATCGAGCAGGCTTTCAGGAGCAATCGTGTAGGCATCGTCATCGAAGCGGAACAGTGCCTTGTGTGCCTCTTTTGTTGAAAGGCTCTCGCTGATTACGATCTCATGCCTTCCGCGCGGTCCTGTTTCACACCTTAAAGACATAACCCCTTGTACTTTACCCTAAAGAGAGTACCGGGTTCAACACTTAAGCGGCAAAGGGAGTCAGAACTCGTACCCGAGGGCGAACCTGGCGAGGTCCTGACTCACGTCCGTAAGGCCGATCGCCCCACCGAACCTGACCGTCAGGTCACCGGAAAGGCGTATCATGAGATTCGGCGACAGGTAGTGCTGAGTGACGCCCGGGTCGGCCGTGATCCCCTTGTCACTGTCTCCGAGGCCGCCGAAGAGCTCCAGTCCGAAGACCACGTCCCGTGCATGACCGGCCGGTCCCCTGCCGAAAAGCCTGTAGTTGAGCCCCGCAGCATATCCGAAGGAGGTCACCCCTGTGTCGAGATCGCTCTCGTTGAGCCAGTTCACGGCCATGTCGAGCCTGGGGGTGATGTCGCGGCCGAGGATGAGCCTCGTCTCGAGCACCCTCTCTCTCGGCCTCGCCTTCTCCCTCTCGGCGGCATCCTCGCGTCCGCTGACCTCCATCAGGTATTTCGTGTCTTCAGCAAGGCTCTCGTATTCCATGTAGAAGACAGGGTTGAGAAAGGTTCCGTACTCAAAGGGACGGTAGCGGTTCTCCCAGCGGAAACCCGTAAAGTTGTACCCTCCCTCTCCCGACGTAACCTGGCCTTCGATCATGAACTCCGAGGTCCACCTGTCCGTGACCCCGACCTCGAACTCCACCATCTGCGACGTATAACGGGTGCCGTCCGGTTCCTGGCCGATGTCGGTCATGAACATGACCTCCAGCTCACCGGTATCCGCTGTGTGATGATTGTAGAGGACGAAGTTCGCACCATTGCCGCCGTAGGCCGCTCCTGACAGCAACAGCTGCAGCACCGTGAGAATGAGCGGAAAGATGACACCCAACCGCTTGACCTTGACTGTTTCAAACATGCAGACCTCCGTAAAAGTTGATCATGATAATCGTTATCATTTTCGGGGAAAAAATTTTTCACCCCTGCTTCTTCCTGCACTCCCTGCATATCCCGTAGAGGTACATCTTGTGTCCCGTCAGACGAAAGCCGTATTTCTTCGCCAGCCTCTCCTGCAGCTCCTCTATCCTCTCGTCCACCACTTCCATGTTCCTGTGACACCTCTCGCATATTATATGGTCGTGGTGTTCGTGCCCGTAGCTGTGCTCGTACCTCAGCACGCCGTCGCCGAAGTCGACCTCCCGCGCAAGGCCCGCCTCTGAAAGGAGCTTCAGGGTCCTGTAGACGGTCGCCTGTCCGATCGAACGGTCTTTGCGCCTGATCAGTCCATAGAGCTCCTCGGGGCTCAGATGCTTCTCGGTCCTCAGGAAGGCATCCAGTATGAGCCCCCGCTGGTTGGTCATGCGCATGCCCCTGTCGGCGAGGAACCTGACGAATATATCCTTCTCGGTCTTACCGGTCATTATTGATAATGAAAATCAGTTTTATATATTATACACCCGGAGGTGCTCTTTGTCAACGGGGACTCAGATTCTCTTCAGGATGCCGAGGACTTCGATATGGTATGTCTGGGGGAACATGTCGACCACCCTGACGGAGTCCAGCGCATAACTCCCCTTGAGGCGCTCGACGTCCCTTGCGAACGTCGAGGGATTGCACGATATGTAGACAATCCATACCGGCGAGGCCGCCTTAACCCTTTCTACAACCCTCTTCGTCAGCCCTGCCCGCGGGGGATCGAGCACGATCATGTCGGCACCACCGCCCGGGTCGAACTCCTCCGCGCTCTTGTTCACTACCCTTACGTTGCCGGTCCTGTTCAGTTTCGTATTCTCCCTGGCGTCCCTGAAGGCGTGGGGATTCTCCTCCACCGCCGATATCTCGGAGACGAAAGGGGAGAGCGGTATGGAAAAGTTCCCTGCGCCGCAGTAGAGGTCGATCACCCTTGCAGGCCTGATAGCGTCCGCAAACGCGGAAACAACCGAGACGAGTTCCCTGTTTAACTCCCAGTTGACCTGAAAGAAAGACCTCTCCGACACCATGTAGTGATATCCGTTGAGGTCGAGGCATATGCGCCCGGCACCCACAGAGGTCCCGTCCTCGAAAACCACGCCGGAGGCGCCCGAACTCCTGAGCACTTCCGTCACGGCCGCAGTGTCGAACGTATCCCCCTTCACCGAGACGAGCAGCACGTCACCGGACTGGACGTGAATCTCCTTCACGCCACGGGGCACGCCGGCGGCCCTGATGCGCCCGAGGAAGTCGTTTATCTCGGGACTCAGAAGCAGGCACTCGTCGAACTCCACTACATCGTTCGACTGCCTCCTGTAAAACCCCGTCTTACCGTCCGGGGAGACCTTGAACTGGGCCCTCTTCCGGTAGTGCCACGGGGACGACACGAGGGAGGGGGCGAGTGAGGCATCCGTCTTGCCGATCCTTTCTATACAGTCGAGGACGATCTCCTCCTTCATCCTCACCTGCCTCTCATAGGCTATGTACTGGTAGTGGCAGCCGCCGCATATCCCGAAGACCGGACACGCAGGCCCGACACGGTCGGGGGAAGGCTCCAGCACTTCCATGACTGCAGCCACCGAATAGTCCCTCTTCTTCTCCACGACCTCCGCTTCAACAACCTCTCCCGGAAGGGCTCCCCTCAGAAAGATCACTCCATCGTCACGGCAAAGCGTGTATCCACCGTAGAGGGGAATAAGCGCCTCGAGTCTCATATTACTTCTTGAGAAGCCTCTTTATGGTCTCTTTGAGCTCGGTGGTGTCCGACGACTTTACGACATATGCCTCGGAGGCCCACACGGCGAAGTCGTCACGGTAATCATAGGCCGTCGACATTATGATGGGCAGGCGCGGCTTCTTCTCCTTCATCTTTCTCAGCACCTGGATGCCGTCCATGTCCGGCATGAGTATGTCGAGGGTGACGAGGTCGGGATTCTCCTCCTCGAACAGTTTCAACGCCTCCTCTCCCGAGCTCGCGGTAACCACGTCGTAGCCCTCCTCCTCAAGCTCCTCCTTGTAAAGCATCCTGATGGAAGGATCATCGTCTACGATAAGTATCTTCATCTCTTACACCCCCTGTGTTAGTGTTTATATGGCAAGTATATCTTGAACGTCGTTCCCTGTCCTTTCGTACTGTAGACGTCTATCTTCCCCTGGTGTTCCTCGATTATACGGTGTGCAATGGCCAGTCCCAGCCCGGTCCCCTCTATCCTGGTCGTGAAGAAGGGATCGAAGATATAGGGCAGGTTCTTCTCGTCGATGCCGGGGCCTGTGTCGGTCACCTCTATCACGCCGTAGTTGTTCTCCCGGTAAGTGTTCACGGTCAATTTTCCGCCTTCCTCCATTATCTGTATCGCGTTGCTTATTATGTTTATGATAGCCTCTTTGATCCTGTTGGGATCAACTTCGAGGGAGAGGGGATCCTTGAAATCCGTCTCGAGCACAATCCCGCGCTTCTTTATCTCCTGTGAAAAGAGGGACAGTATGTCCTTGATTATTTCAACCCCCTCGAGGTGCTCCTTGGATATCCTGACCTCCCTGACAAAGCTCAGTATCTCCTTCAGTATCTCCTCGAGCCTGTCCACCTCCCTGGTGATGACGGAGGCATACTCGAGGAGCTTGCCGTCGAGCTTCTTCTCGAGCCTCCGCGAAAAACCGCCTATGGAGACGAGGGGGTTCCTTATCTCGTGGGCGACCTTGGCTGCAACCTCTCCGAGGGCGGCCATCTTCTCCGCCATTGCGAGTTTCTCCCTCAGCTTCTTCAGTTCGCTGATATCCCTGACGATATGGACCGTTCCCATGAAGTTGCCCGAGGAATCGAAAAGCGGCGATGTCGATGTCAGGAAGGTCCCCCCCCTGTATGTATCCTCGAGCTCCTCGATATAGGCCTTCTGGGTGTTGACCGTTTTGTGATGCGGGCATTTCTCGTACGGCTTGTCCATGCCGTGGAATATCTCGTAACACTTGCGCCCTACTATCTCCTCCTTCTTCCTCCCTATCTTCTCGACGACCGCCCTGTTTATGTTTCTGATCGTATAGTCCTCTGTCGTTATGTACAGCAGGTCGGATATGGACTCGAAGATGTTCTCGAGCTCGGACTCCGCCAGTTTCACCTTCTCGAAAAGCCTTGCGCTCTCTATGGCGGAGGCGATCTGGTCGGAGAAGCCGGAGAGGAACCTCATGTCTTCATCCGTGATGGGCTTGCGGTTGAAGTAGTTGTCCACCCACAGCACCCCTATGACCTTGTTCCTCGCGATCAGCGGAACCACCGCATACGCCTCGGTTCCGAGGAGCTGAATAACCGCGGGGTCGGCAAGCGCATCATGTTTGACGTCGTGGATATTGAAGCTCCTCCGCTCCTTCACCGCCCGTGACAGTGCGGTATCGTCATTGAGATTGATCTCGATTCCCGTACTCAGCCTGTCGAGGAACGAGTCCTTTCTCAGCGGGCCGTCCTCGATGTCCCTCAGTATCTCCGGCAGGCTCTTCTTCTCGATCGACAGCCTTTCCCATATCTGCCATGCCTCCTCCGGGGTTGCAGGGCCGACACCCATCGTCCCCCTGAGCACGGACTTCTCCTCGTCAAGCAGGAAGAGTATGGCCCTGTTGAAACCGAGACCGTCGCTCATCGTCACCGCGGTCAGCACCATCCTGAGGAGCCTCTCGAGCTCGAGCGTCCCCCTCATGGCAGAGCTTATGAAGAAGAGCCTCGACAGCTCCTGGTTCCTCCTTATGAGCTCCTTTTCGACCTTCTTCTTCTCTGATATGTCCCTCGATATGCCGCTTATCCCTATGACCTCTCCCGAGGCATCCTTGATCGGCGAGAGCGTCAGGCTCACCTCTATCATGGTACCGTCTCGCTTCTTGCGCAGCGTCTCTATGTTCTTTATGGTCTCGCCCTGCTTGATCCGCTCTATGTACTGCATCTCGGTCTCGAGCAGAAAGTCGGGGATGAAGGGGAGGAAAGACCCCATGGCTTCCTCCTCGGTGAATCCGTATATCCTCTCTGCTCCCTTGTTCCATGACGTGACTACCCCTTTCAGGTCCGTGGTCACGATGGCATCGGCCGAGTTGTCTATCAGGCTCTCGAGGTACTCCTTGGTCTGTGCCACCTCCTTGTAGAGTGCGAGTATCTCCTCCTGGTACAGGACCCTGTCGGTTATGTCCTGGATAAGGACGACCGCCTCGACCACGTTGCCCTCCTCGTCCTTTATGGGATACGAACTCAGTTCGGCGTAGTTTGCTCCCTTGGATTGCGTGATGACATTTATATCGCCTGTCTCGAAGGTGAGCTTGGCCGCACAGTGCGGGCATATACCCCCTTTTTCGTGGAATATCTCCAGAGCCACGCCTCCGACCACGTCCTCGGCCTTCATGTGGAGGAACTCCTCCACGAAACGGTTGATGGACAGGACCCTGTAGTTCCTGTCGAGCGTGACTATCCCTCCCTGGACACTCTCGAAGAGTATGTCGAGCCGCTTCTTCGCCTCGAGGGCCTCTTTCTCCTTCTCGAGTTCCTTCTCGAAGATCCTCGCCTTCTCGATTGCAAGCGATATGAGGGAGGCTATGCCCTCCGTAGTCCTCAGGTCGTCGAAGGTGAAGGTTGTAATCTCCCCATCCGGCCCTTTCTTGTCGTACAGGCCTATCGTCCCTATCACCTCGTCACCGAT
Source organism: Nitrospirota bacterium (assembly GCA_013152485.1). Lineage (GTDB taxonomy): Bacteria > Nitrospirota > Thermodesulfovibrionia > Thermodesulfovibrionales > JdFR-85 > BMS3Bbin07. The sequence continues at coordinate 18,879 of JAADGG010000091.1, forward strand.
CTTCAGTGGTACGCAGACCACCGACTTCGCCTCGAGCAGAGGCACCCGCGTATCTTCCGGCATCTCGGAGACATTCTCAACGAGCAGGGACTTGCCCGAACTCGTAACCTTGCCAGCTATACCCTTTCCGATCTCCGTATCCATCCCCTCTATGTAGTCCTCCGGAACGCCGTAGTATGCCTTTATCTTCAGGGAATGGTCCTCCTGGAGCCTTATGATGCAGCCCTTTGCATTGAGAAGACGCGTGACCTCGAACACCACCCTCTTCAGCAGCTCGTCGAGGTCGAGCAGCGTGGTCAGATCCCTGGAGAGCTCGTAAAGGACCGTTATCTTGTTGAGCTGGTCCATTGCAGAGACATAGAGCTCCGCGTTCCTTACTATGGTGCCTATGGTGTTCGACAGAATGTTTGCTATGTTCAGCTCGTTCTCGGTGAACCTCCTTACGACCTCCACCCCGATGAAGAATATCCCGAGGCATCTGCCCTCCCTTATGATCGGAAAGAGGAGGAGAGACCCCAGGCTGCGCCTTATGAAGGCCACGTCCCTGTCCGTCGGCATCTCCCTGTACAGGGGCTCGCGCACGTCGAGCATCTTCCTGCACAGCTCGCTGCCGTCCACCGCGAAGCTCTTCTCGAATATGTCCGTCTCCTTGTTCAGCGCCTGTAGGGTGAAGACCTGTCCCTCAACGTTCAGGAGGTAGACGCCGACGTAATCGAGGCCCTTCCAGTCGGCGACGGTCTCGGTTATAAGCTTCAGTGATTCCCTGAGCTCCAACGTCGAACTCGCGATACGCGTAACCTCGAACAGCAGCTCCGTCTCCGAGAGCCTCTTCTTCAGGCTCTCCTCAGACTCCTTCAGTTTCCGCAGGACCTGGCCGAAACGGCTCGCGATGATGCCGAACTCGTCGTGCCTGTCGAGGCCCGTCATCGTGTCTATCTCGCCGGATATGATCTTTTCCGTGAATTCCAGGAGGTCCTTGAACGGTCTTCCTATCGAGCGCGTAATGAGCAGGACGAGGAAGACGACCGAGAAGATCGTTATAAAGACGAGGACCGCGACATATACCGTCAGCCTCGCCTTCGACTCCTCGGTCTCTTCCACCGCTGTGGTGACGTTCTTCAGGGATACGGTATGAAGTTCCTCGACGGATGTCAGTATGTCCAGTTCCTTCTCTTCGATCCGGCCGACGAGTCTGAGGACCTCCCTGTTGCCCTTCGGATTAGGATAAGAGAATATCCTTCTCGCCGTCCGGTTGAGGTCCTGGAACTTCTCTCCGACCTCCTTGAGCACCTCCTTGTCCGCCACATAGTCCTCGAGCGCGCCGAAGTCCTTGTACACCTTTGACAGGGCCTTCCTGTACATCCGCCTGTACCGCTGTTCACCCGTAAACGCCCAGCTCTTCACATAAGTGGAGTACTCCACGATGGACATCTTCAGTTCCTCGTGCAGCCTGTACTCCTCCGATGTCTTCTTTAGCAGGTCGAGGTTGTTCGATATCCTGTCGAAGATATACATGGTACCGCCGCCGAACATGGCGGCTATGAGAATGAATACGAGCAGGAATATGGACAGTTTGAACCTTATGCTCATCTAAGCCCTCCCGAGCTCCCCGCTGAGGGCCTTCTTGTAGAGTTCGGCGTATTCCGAGGCAAACCGCCTCCACGAAAAATCCTTCTCCATTCCCCTCTTCATGAGCTTCTGCCATCTCCTGCTGAATGGATAGAGCGTGAGGGCACGCTTTACTGACTCGAGGAAGACCGCAAGGTTGTAGTCGTCAAAGAGAAAACCCGTTCCCGTATCGGTGAGGGCGTTGTAGTCTTCTATGGTGTCGGAGAGGCCTCCGGTGTTTCTTGCAACCGGAACCGTCCCGTACCTGAGGGCTATCATCTGGACGAGACCGCAGGGTTCATACCTCGACGGCATCAGGACCATGTCGGAGCCCGCATAGACGGAATGGGCGAAGACCTCGTCGAAGTCCAGCCTGATATGGAGATTCTCCCGGCCCTCCAGGGATATCGACATCAGGTTCTCCTCGGCCTCCCTGGTGCCTGTTCCGAGCAGTATCAGGCCGCAGCCGTAACCGATCAGCCTGTCCATGCCGTCAACTATGAGCTCCACCCCCTTCTGTACGCTCAGCCTCCCTATGAAAGAGAGCAGCGGAGCCCCCTTCTTCAACCTGATGTTGCACTCGTCCATGAGCCTCTCCTTGCAGAGCGCCTTGCCCTTGAGGTCACCTGCAGAGTATCTGCTCTCGATGAGTGTATCGACGTCTGGAGACCATTCCCTGTAATCTATGCCGTTGAGGATGCCGAAGAGCACGTCTCTCCTTTTGCCCAGAATGCCGTCGAGACCGAACCCGTACTCGGGGGTCGTGATCTCTTCAGCATACTTCCTGCTGACCGTGCTCAGTATGTCGGCATAGAGGATGCCGGCCTTCAGGAAGTTCACTTTACCGTAGAACTCTATACCCTCGGGGGTGAACACATCCTCCCCCACGCCGAGCGCGGGGAGGACTTCCCTGGGGAAAACCCCCTGGTAGCCGAGGTTGTGGATGGTCAGCAGGGTAAGGGTGTTTCTGAAGAAATCGTCCCCGCCGTACTCCATCCTCAGGTAGAGGGGGATCAGGGCGGTCTGCCAGTCATTGAGGTGTATGATGTCCGGCCTGAAGCCGATCGCCTTGCAGGACTCGAGCACCGCCCGGCAGAAGAAGGCGAACCTCAGGGCGTTGTCGGGAAAGTCACCCGCCTTGTCACCATAGAGCCCCTCCCTTGCATACAGCTCGTCGCACCTTATGAAGACGGCCTTGTCGTGCATGTATACGCTCCCCGAGTAGAGCCTGCCGTTCATGAATATCTCCAGCTCCACTCCGGTCGCCGCCAGGTCGAATTCCCTCTCTATGCCGCCGTACAGAGGCAGCACTAGCCTTGCATCCATGCCCATCGCGTTGAGTTCCCTGAAGAGAACACCGGCCACATCTGCAAGACCTCCTGTTTTACAGTACGGGACAGCCTCGCCTGATGCTATGAGGACGTTCATATTTGAGCTTCCCGCATGTATTTGGCGGCTACCTCCGGCGGGGTGGGATTTATGTAGAACCCCGACCCCCATTCAAATCCGGCTATCTTGGTCAGCTTGGGCATGACCTCGATATGCCAGTGATAGTACTCGTTGGTCTCGTCCGTAAACGGCGAGGTATGTATCATGAAATTGTACGGGGGGACATCGAGCAGCTTGTCGAGTTGCTTGAGCACCCGCTGCAGTATCTCCGCAAGCTTCGCAAAGCTCTTGCCGTGGGGCTGAAAGGCTGACTCGTGCTCTTTCGGGAGTATCCAGGTCTCGAAGGGTGCACGCGGGGCGAAAGGAGCTATGGCGAGATAGTGCTCGTTTTCACAGACGACCCTCCTGCCGTCACCGCTCTCCTGGTCCACAACGTCACAAAAGATGCACCTCTCCTTCATGTCATAGTAATGCCTCGATGCGTTTATCTCCTCCCTCACGATCTTGGGCACGATCGGAAGGGCTATCAGCTGGCTGTGCGTGTGCTCGAGGGACGCCCCGGCAGCCTCTCCCTCGTTCTTGAAGACAAGGACGTATTTCAGCCTCGGGTCCTTCTTGAGGTCGTTTATCCTGAGGTCGTACGCCCACAGGACATCCTCTACACCCTTCAGCGGCATGGTGGCGAGGGAACTCATGTGGTCCGACGTCTCTATGATCACCTCGTGGGCACCCACGCCGTTCATCTTGTCGAACAGGCCCTCGCCGGTCTTGTCGAGCTCGCCGTGGATCTGGAGGGCCGGAAACTTGTTGGGAACGACCCTGAGTGTCCACTCCGCTCCTTCCTTTCCCTCCTGGGTCCTGAAGGCCATTATCTCTTCGGGCGTAGTGTATTCGTTTCCCGGACAGAAGGGGCAGAACCCCGCGATCTTTCTCTTCTGTGATGGAGAGGCGAAGTCGGACGGCCTCTTGCCCCGCTCCACCGATATAATGACCCACCGTCCGACGATAGGGTCCTTCCTCAACTCAGGCATAAAAACCTCCTTAAAGATGATTGAGATCTTGCTCTTATGAACCGTATGGATGAATTCCCTGACTATAGTCTCTTATTTTACCAGAAAACAGAGTATAAATGAGTGTTGCCCCGACTCTCTCTCCTCCCAAGTCAACCGGCCCGAAGGAGCGCACTGCCGGGGCATCACGGTCAGGGCCGCACGCCCGGCGTTTCTTCCTGCTTCTGGCAAAAGGAGAACCTTTTGGGTTACAATATAGACAGTATGGAAAAAACCTCAAGGGGCACAAGATGAAGACACTCAAATTCCTGCTTTTCATATCTTTTATGCTTATACCCTCCTATGCCTTCGCATGGGGGCCCCTCACACACATATACCTTGGAAGTGAAGTCCTGTCCATCGCATCGGTCCTCCCGGCCGCCCTCTATGAGCTCCTGCGCAGATACAAGGAGGACTTCCTCTACGGGAACCTGATGGCGGACATAATCCTCGCAAAGAAGTTTCTTCCCTACAACAGGAACTCTCACAGCTGGGACGTCGCATTCAAGCTGATGGACGCAGCAGAGACGAGGCAGCAGAAGGCCTTCGTCTACGGCTATATAAGTCACCTTGCATCGGATACCGTAGCACATGAAAAGCTGACCTCCGGAATGAGACATCTCGGCCACACCGTGTTCGAAATGAAGTCCGACAGCCTTGTGGGGCGGAAATACTGGTTCAGGGCTGTCTCCATAAACAGGAAGGTCAGACGGAGGAACGACTCGTTCCTCGAATCAACCCTCGAGAGCCCCTTTCTATCCGTAAGGACCAACAAGCGGATCTATCAGGGCATGGTGCTCCTCACCTATCTCACTCCGAAGAAGATGAACGAGTTCATAGACAGGAGCCTGTTCCTTCCGGACATGCCGAATTCCAGGAAGATAAAAGGACTCCATGAGGACTCGCTCGAGCGCATACTGGACATCCTGACGAAGGGCGAGTGCTCCGACGTCATCGGGAAGGACCCGGTGGCACACGTGGAGAGCCGCGGTATCGGAAGGCTCCTGAAGGGACTCTACGATGGCTGACCCAGGTATACCGGAAACAGACCTCCCGTCTCATGAAAGACCTCCTCGGTAGAGAAGAGGCCGTAACCGTCGACAAGGCCCTTGCGCTGCTGCTCGAACAACCGATGCATCCCCCCCCGACGGAATGCACCGGCATCGATAACGCCTACGGCAGGGTACTCTCCGCCGATGTAGTATCACCGGAAGACCTTCCCGGCTTCAAGCGCTCCACCATGGACGGCTATGCCGTCAACTCGAAAGACACTTTCGGTGCATCGGACGGCATGCCGGCGTATCTGACACTGGTCGGAGAGGTGCATATGGGTGAAACTCCCGGATTTGCGCTTCAACGGGGCGAGGCCGCGGTCATACCCACAGGAGGGATGCTACCCGAAGGGGCTGACGCCGTTGTGATGTACGAGCACACAAACACTGCAGGGGCGGACATCGTAGAGGTGATGAAGGCGGTCGCCCCCAATGAAAACGTCATACTCCCCGGCGAGGATATCAGGAAGGGAGAGGTGATCCTCAGGGCCGGGCAGAGGCTCAGACCCCAGGACGTGGGAGCCCTTGCAGGGCTCGGCATACTCGAGGTGGAGGTCTTCAGACGGCCCGTTGTTGCCATAGTCTCCACAGGAGACGAGGTGGTCCGGCCGGAGCAGCCGGTCTCAGCCGGACAGGTACGCGACATCAACTCCTACAACCTTGCAGGGCTGATACTGCGCAGCGGCGGCATTCCGCTCAGGAAGGGAATCATACCGGATCACCTGGACCGCCTCAGGGCCACTGTCAGTGAATGCGCAAAGGAGGCCCAGATGGTGTTGATATCCGGAGGCAGCTCCGTGGGAACGCGTGACTATACTGCAAGGGTCATCGAAGAACTCGGCCCCCCCGGCATACTCTTCCACGGGGTGAGCATAAGGCCGGGAAAACCCCTCATCGGGGGCATGGGCAAAGGGATCCCGCTCTTCGGACTCCCGGGGCATCCGGCTGCAGTCAGCGTCTGTTTCGATACGTTCATAGAACCCGTCCTGAAAAGGCTCTCGGGCGAGCAGGCGGCCGGAGACCGCCTGCCTCCACACAGGACCGTGAGGGCGCTCTTCGGCAGAAACGTCGCTTCTTCCACCGGGAGGGAGGACCACGTCAGGGTGGCGCTCGAGTTCAGGGACGACGGCGTATGGGCCAGGCCCATACTCGGCAAGTCTGGCCTCATAAGGACGCTCGTCGAGGCAGACGGTATCGTGGTGATACCGATGAACAAGAACGGCCTGTACGAGGGCGAGACCGTAGAGGTGATGCTCTTCTCCGGTTAGCCCCCCTTTTCAGCCTTCCCGATCCATATCTCGCTGTCGTCTATCTTTTCTGAATCTTGAACCTGCCCCTTCCTGATCCATATCTCGTTGTCGTCTATCTTCCTGTAGAACTCGAACCTGTCCCTGATGTATCCTGCAATGATCTGCAGCCTCTCCTCGTTCGGAAACCCGTCGATCCTGTTCGACCAGTTACTGTTCCTGTAGAGGACGAACTTCACGTTCCTCCTCTCGAGATCCCTCACCACCTCGTCCTGATAGAAGTACGGCATGGCGAATATTATCACGGGGAAACGGCACGGGGAGGGCCTGTCGATGAAGTAGTACCAGCTCGCCTCGGCCGTCATGGTGAAGAACGACTCGTCAGGCGACAGATTCTCCTTGAGGAACGATATGGTCGCCTTGTAGTTGTCGGGTATGATGGCCGAGTCCTCGACACCGAGCGGGAAGTTCTCCCTCAACAGGCCGTCCCCGTATATCCGGTACGTTCCGAGGAACAACGTCAGAGTGACCAGGGCGGCGAGCAGATACCCGTACATGCTCCGGAAGCGCCGTGGACGGAGGATACCGCTGTGGTGTTTCAGGACTATACAAGCAGACAGGATATACGTAACCGGCAGGCTGTAAGCGACATGAGGCCAGTCCGACCGCCCGAGTGCCGTCCTGAAGAGAAAGACCGAGAGCAGCAGCATGGAGAACTCGACAAGATACTTTTCCATGAAGCTTCCGGCCGAAGACCTGAAGCTCCCCCCGCCGAGATGAAGCTCCCGGAGAAACCTGGACGCAACCCAGAACGCATTCGCCGCTATCAGGACAACGGCAGCAAGAAAGAGCTTGTTGAAGACAGGGTAGACATAACCGCTCATCAGCTCCCTGTATCTCGGCATCGTCAGGAACGCATACCTGACGAACTCCGGCAGCCCGTCCCCGATGAGCAGGGCCGCCAGTGCGGCTGCGGAGAACAGCCCGAGAGACGACGACCACAGGAAACAACCGCGCGTATCGGCCCTGCTGAAGTACAGGAGGTACATCAAGGGAAAGATGATCATGTAGGAGGCAAACAGAAACACCCCCCTGTCCACCGTGTACATGAAGGCGATCAGCGGGATGAACGAGAAAAAGAAACCCGTCACGAATACCCTCTTCAGTCTCCGGTCTCCCGACCTGCCCGCATCCCGCAGCAGGACAACCGTCGTCAGGAACAGAAACACGGTTATGTCCCGTGTCTTGACGAGCATCAGCCGGGGCAGGTTGAAGTTCCCGGACAGGTGCAGGAAGGCGAGTAGAGCGAGCGCAGTGAAGGAGTAGAGGTATCTTCCGCGGAAGAGCACGAGCATGAGCAAGGAGAGCGACACGAACGCCAGTATCTTCATGATCGACTCGAGCGTCCTCACCGAAGCTATCGAGCGGCCGAAGAGGCGGAAGGCCGTCACTGAACGGAGCGGATTCTCGTACAGGCCGTGCAGGAATATGAAGTCCCTGTAAGGGGTCTCCCCGGCCATGTACGATACCGCAGGCCCGAGGGTTTCACCCTCGTGGAATGAGTCGAATCTTCCCGATGCATGGAAGGTCGGGATGTTGAGGGCCGCGACAACTGAACATGTGACGAGGATGACGGGGAGCAACACCCTGCACACGGGTGGAAGGTCGGGGGGTGAATCCCCGGCTGAAGGACCGCGGTCTCCTGGAAAGAGCACATCCCTGATCCTGCGTCCGCCGGCCAGGTACACGGCAGCCAACAGGAACACGGGCAACGAGACAAATACTGCAAACCTCAGCACGTCGTTGGCGGGGTTGTACTGAATCTCCGTCAGCCTTCCCTTGACACCCCAGGGATTCTGAAACGGCAGCTCGATCCCCTCCCAGAGCAACAGGCCTGCAACGATACCTGCAGCAAACAGGGCTGTCAGGACAGTGTATCTTATGAGCCTCGATCGTCCCACAGGTATACCCTCTATGATACCGGATCAAGTCACAAAAAAGGGGCCTGCAGTCTCTGCAGGCCCCTTTCCAGGCTGTCTCGCTTCCCGGCGGAAGGATACAAACAGGTTACCGTTATGCAACGGCCTGTTCGACCTCCTTCAGCCACAGAAGCCTCGAACCGTTTATCATGGTTGCATTCAGGGCATCGACGAGTTCCTCGGGGTTGAAGGAGAGGTCCTCCCTCTTCTTGAACGGCGCCGGGGTCGTCCCTGTGCTCAGGGCTTTCTTCTCCTTCTTCACGTCAGAGGTCTTTGCCGGCTTGAGCTCCATATTCATCTTCTTTGCAACCCCCCTGAATATATCCCTGTGGGGTTTGGAATCTCCTAAGGGATCGACGGACTTTTCGAGGACCTTCACCCTTCCCGTGTAATCGACGATCGACCCTTCGGTCTCAAAGTGCGTGGCAGCCGGAAGCACGAGGTCGGCCTCCTTGGCCAGCCCGCTCAGGTGCGAATGCTGCACGATCAGGAAGTCCACACCCGAGGGTCTTCCCGATGGCACCTCTCCTACTGCGTAGAGGACCTTCTTCACACCCTTTTCCGTCATCTCCGTATAGGTGGCACCGTCACCCTTGAGCCCCATGAACAGCGTACCCTTTGCATTCGCCTCGATCGGCACTGCAAGGGCGTCGCCCTTTATGAGGGCTATATTGGCGGATGCCTCATACAGCCTCGGTGAAGAGATGATCAGGGGGGCCTTGGCCACCGAATACAGCTCCGCCACCATCTTCACCTCCTCGCCCGGTTCCGTATCGGGTATCTCGAGCCCCTCAGGGGCCTTCAGGCCCAGGCCTGTCAGGGCCTTCGCCAGGCTGCCGAGCACTGTCGCCTCGTCGCCCCTCAGGGCCTTTATCGCCACATCCGCAAGCTTTATCTGCTCGGAGTTGATGACCACGAGCTTTGCACCCCTTGACACCATCCTTCTCAGCGTGGCATCCAGTGCAGGAAGCACCCTCTGCCACTGCGACGGATTGATACCGGCAAGCACCACGACGTCGGCATCCTCGACATCGGCCTCGTCACCGAGGAGTGAAGGCACATCGGCATAGAGGCTCACCGTGGAATCCATATCCTTTATCCCTGCCGCCGCGGCAAAGTTCTTGAGGGTGAGGACGTCCTCGTTGAGGAGACCGCCGGTCGTCACTATCCCTGCCTCAGAAGGATTCCCGAGCATTGAGGCCGCTGCATCGAATGCCTCGTCCCAGCTCACCGGCTTCAGCTCACCGTCGATCCTCTTCAGGGGGCTCATCACCCTCGTGTCTGCGTTTATGTAGTCGAAACCGAACCTTCCATATGCACAGATGTAATGCCCTGCCCTGCCGTCATCCGCACCTGCGTTAACCTTTGCCACGTCCTTGCCGTGAACGCTGACGACCGTATCACAGGCATTGCCGCAGGAGAGGCACACGGAGTTGTATCTCTCGTACTCCCACTCCCTGCCCTTGCGCCACCGGTCGGCCTCAAGCAGTGCATTCACCGGACATGCGTCGACACAGCTGCCGCAGAACGTGCACCCTCCCTCGTGAAGGGGCTTGTCCTCGGCAGTGACCACCCTCGAGCCGACACCGCGGCCGTAGAAGTCGAGCACGGACGTCCCCTGCTCCTTGCATACCCTGACGCAACGGCCGCAGAGGATGCAGTAGTCGGGATCACGGCTTATGAACGGATTCTTGTCGTCTACGGGGAAGCCGAACTTCTTTCTCGTAAACGTCGATTCCTTTATTCCGAATTCATAGGCATATCTCTGGAGTTCGCACACGCCTGCCTTGGTGCAGGTCATGCAGTCGAGAGGATGCATCGAGAGGATCAGGTCTATGACGAACTTCCTGAGCTCCTGTATCTTTTCATTCTCGGTGACGACTTCCATCCCCTCCTTGGTCTTCATGATACAGCCCGTGGTCATCCTTCCGCCGATCTCGACCATGCACATCCTGCAGGCTCCGATCCCCCTCATGCCCTTCAGGTAACAGAAGTTCGGTATGTGAACCCCCACGCTCTCTGCGGCGTCTATGAGGTTCATGCCCGCAGGAACCTTGTACTCCGTACCGTTTATACTGATCTTAACCATCTTGCCCATACTCGGTCCTCCTTAGAATTTATACTCTGAAGTTTCAAACCGCAGATCCGACTTCAAGCCGCAGACGCATATCACGCCTCCACCGTCTGCGTCTCCCTGATGTCGACTATCTCGATCGCCTCGTCCCTGCAGACTTTTATGCACTCTCCGCACCTCGTGCACCTCTTCTCCGCAATCTCGAACGGCAGGTATCCGAGCCTGTTGGGGAGCCTCTTCTCCCCGATGATGGCGAAGTCCTTGCAGACCTCGAGGCAGTCGCCGCACATCGTGCACTTGTGCGGGATCACCCTGAAGACAAAGAGGGCCTTGCACTCCCTCGCAGGACATGCACCATCAGCGTGGGCGGCATACTCTTCAGGGACCGCATCGAGCGTATCCATGAAGAATCTCGCCGTATCCTTTCCCTTCTTGCACATCGACGTCTCGAGCATCTTCGGCGCTATCGTCCTCACAGCCTCGATGTCCGCCTCCGTGCCTCCGCCTTCCGCGAGCCTCTGGAGCCTCAGCCTCATCTCGTAACTGCCCATCGGACAGGGAAGGCACCTTCCGCACATGGGACCGGCGATGAACTCATCAAGGAGTCTGATGCCTTTCTGAACAACACACTTGTGCTGCTCGATCTCTTCGAATATCTCCTTCAAACTCTTTTCTTTTGTCTCGGGCATAATACCTCCGCTATAGCTTTAAGCCTTGTGCTCCGGGCTGGATCATGAAGACGCTCACTTCAGATCCTTGCTCGTTTCCCCGGAAGCCTTCTCTATCTTTACTGCATCAACCGGGCATGCGCTGTAGCAGGCCTTGCACTTCGTACAGTATGCCTGGTCGATGAAGAACCTGTCCTTCAGTTCACGCACGGCGCCGAATGCACAGGCCTGCTTGCAGAGGCCGCACAGGAAGCACTCCGTGTGCTCGATCCTGTACAGTCCGAGGCCGTTGCAGACTTTTGCCCTGCAGTACTTGTTGTATACATGCTCTTCATACTCCTCCCTGAAGTACTTGATCGTACTCAGGACCGGATTCGGGGCACTCTGGCCGAGACCGCAGAGGGATCCTGCCTGAATCAGCCTGCCGAGCTCCTCGAGCCGCTCTATGTCGCCCTCGACCCCTTTTCCACTGACGATCCTCTCGAGGATCTCGAGCATCTGCGACGTACCGATCCGGCAGGGCGGGCACTTGCCGCAGGATTCCGACTGGGTGAACGACAGGAAATACCGCGCCATGTCGACCATGCAGGTATCCTCGTCCACGACCACCATTCCGCCTGACCCCATCATGGAACCGAGTTCCATGAGCGAGTCGAAGTCGACGGGGCTGTCGAGGTAGCGCTCCGGTATGCAGCCGCCCGATGGTCCGCCGGTCTGTACGGCCTTGAACTTCTTGTTGCCTATTATACCGCCGCCGATCTCGAAGATTATCTCCCTCAGCGTGGTCCCCATCGGGACCTCGACGAGACCGGTGTTCTTGACCTTGCCCGTGAGGGCGAAGACCTTGGTGCCGGGCGAGTTCTCGGTTCCTATCGAGCGGAACCAGTCCGCACCCTTCTCCACTATCGGAGGGACGCACGCATAGGTCTCGATGTTGTTGAGGTTGGTGGGGTAGCCCCACAGGCCTCCCCCCGGCTCCGAGAGCCTCGGAGGCCTCGGTCTCGGAAAACCCCTCTCTCCTTCGATCGAGGCGACGAGCGCCGTGGACTCACCACAGACGAACGCCCCTGCCCCTTCACGTATATCGAGATGAAAGCTGAAGTCCGTACCGAGTATGTTGTCACCGAGCAGGCCGAGTTCCTCTGCCTGGCTTATGGCCGTCCTCAGGTTCTTCACTGCGAGCGGATACTCGTGCCTGACATATATGAATCCGTATTGTGCGTTGATTGCGCGCGCGCACAGCAGCATCCCCTCTATCAGGCTGTGAGGGTCGCCTTCCATTATGGCCCTGTCCATGAACGCGCCGGGGTCGCCCTCGTCACCGTTTGCAACCACGAGCTTTATGTCACCCGGAGAATTTACCGTATGGCGCCACTTCTTTCCGGCGGGGAATCCCGCGCCGCCGCGTCCGCGCAGGTTCGCCCTGTCCACCTCGTCGAGGATCTCCTCCGGCGTCATGCTGCCGAGGGCCTTCTCGAGGGCGGAGTATCCTCCCACGGCTATATAGTGCTCGATGTTGTTCGGGTCGACCACTCCGTTGTGCTTCAGGGCAATCCTGTACTGCTTCTTGTAGAACGGCAGCTCGTCCGCCATCTCGTAAGGCTCGTCAAGGATCGAATCCCTGTAGAGGAGGTGCCTCACCGGATAGCCGGCCTCGAGTGTATTCGTCACGATCCGGGCTGCATCATCGGTCTTGACCCTCTGGTAGAAGTAGCCGGTCGGTTCGACCTTCATGAGGGGCCCCTTCTGACAGAGTCCCTGACAGCCGGTCTTGACGATGTCCACGTCAACGCCGTCGTCCGCAGCCTTCTTCTCAAGGGCTTCGACCACCTTCTTTGCGCCCGAGGCCATACATGCCGTACCTGTGCAGACCCTTATCCTCTCCTTGTCTTTCTTGAACGTCTCGTCCTTTAACAGGAGTCTGAGATTCTTCAGGTCTTCTATGCTTTTCAGTCTTGCCATATCACTCCTCACCGGGTTTTCGTTGTGATTTCCTCTCGGTTATCGCTGTAAAAGACTATACCCTGACTTCACTCCTCTTCTTCTTCGATCATCTCTATGAGCTCGCCCACCTTCTTGGGACCGATCTCGCCCACGACCTCATCGTTAACGGTCGCGACCGGGGCGAGTCCGCAGCAGCCCACACAGCCGACGGTCTCAAGCGTCATTGCGAGGTCTTCGGTCGTCTCTCCAACGCCCACGTTGAAGTGTTTCTCGAGGGCCTCGAGCAGTTTTCCCGCACCGCGCACGTGGCAGGCGGTCCCCATGCAGATCCTCACGATCTTGCGACCCCTCGGCGTGAAGTGGAACTGGTGATAGAAGCTCGCCACACTGTATATCTCCGCCAGGGGCAGGTCGAGCTTCTTCGAGAGTCTCTCCAGGGCCTCACCCGGGAGATACCCGTAGTCCTCCTGTATCCTGTGGAGTATGGGGATCAACAACCCCTTCTTCTTGTCGTGCTCGCATATGATATTGCCGACCTTTCCAATCTCTCTTTCGACATCAAGACCTTCTATGTCCATGATATCCCCCGAATCTCGATTCTCGAATTTTGAATCGTGAATTTTAAGTTTTGAATCTTGAACCTTGAGTTTCTACTTCACCCCTTCATGCGGTCTTGCCGCAGCCTCGAGCTTACGCCTGTCGGCCATGGTCATCAGTTTCCTCTCGGTGCCGAACCTGCCCGGCTCGTACTTTCTCAGCTTCAGCGCCTCGCGCTTGCTGTCAATGGCCTCGAGCGTCTTCTTCAGTATGTCTTCAGGGTCGGGGATGAACTCGAGCTTTCCGCCGAACCTCTCCGCCCACTGCTTCGTCATTATCTCCTTCACCTCACTGCTCGCATCCACCGGGCTCTCCGAACCGAATATGACGTACATGCCCGAAGCAACGAAGTAGCATCCTATTGCAAGGGCCTTCTCGCTCATCCACTCAGGGGCTATACCCACTGCAGGCAGGTCGGCGATGTCGTCACCGAGACCGCCCTCTCTGACCATCTGAGTGGCGACCGTCAGTATCCTCGAATTGTCCACACACGAACCGAGATGCAGGATCGGCGGCACGCCTATGGCCTCGCAGACCTCCTTGAGTCCCGGCCCCGCCATCTCGAGCGCCGTCTCCGGTGTCATGAAACCCGCCTTGGCACAGGCGGCTGCGCCGCAACCGGTAGAGACGACGAGGACGTCGTTCCTGATGAACTCCTTCGCAAGATAGTCATGCACGCTGTCCTGCGTGATGCGCGGGTTGTTGCAGCCGACTATGCCGACGACACCCCTGATCCTGCCGGCCATGATGGCATCGTTGAGAGGCCTGAACGATGCCCTGAACCTTCCGCCCTGCATGTACTCTATGTATTCGTGGGAGAAGCCGGCGATGACCGGCGAGGTCTCGTGCACCCTGCTGCCTTCGGTCGTGCGGTTCGCGTAATTGTCGATTGCGAGCCTCAGCACCTCCCTCGCAACCTCCTTGGCCCTGTGTTCGTCGTACTCTATGTGAACCGCATCGAGCATCTTGCCCTTGTTGGAGGTGGTGACCACCTTTGTGTGGAACTTCTTTGCAGCCTGCGCTATCGCCGGCATGATGCACTGGACATCCACCATAATGGCCTCTGCAAGGCCGGTCATCACGGCCAGCTCCTGGTTGAGGAACCCGCCTGCCGTGGGGATGCCGTGCCGCATGAGGACCTCGTTGGCGGTACAGCACATGCCGACGAGGTTGATCCCCTTAGCGCCCTTCTGCCTGGCATAGTCGAGTATCTCCTGCTCCTGGGACGCCTCCACCATCATCTCGGCGAGTGATGGTTCGTGACCGTGAACCACTATGTTCACCTCGTCCTCTTTCATTATCCCGATGCTCGCCTCGGAACGCCTCGGCGTGGGTGTACCGAAGAGGATGTCCGTGATGTCGGTGCTGAACATCGAGCCGGCCCAGCCGTCGGCGAGCGAGACCCTGAGTGCGGCGGTCATCAGGTTTTCAGGATCCTGGTCCACACCCATGTTCGTCCTGTGCATCGCCTCAGCCACCTCGCGGTCCACGCCCCGGGGCACGATACCCCACTTGCGCCAAACCTCCTGACGCTTCTCAGGCGCCCTCTTTATGTAGGATATCTCTCCCTTCTGCTGTCCGAACTGCGATATGATATGCTCGGCCACATCCTTTGCTATCTCTTCCTTCGACCTCTCCCCGGTCGGGACTCCGATTATATCGGCCAGCCTCCTGAGCTTGCCCTCGTCCTTTATCGTAAAGTCAGGGGCCTCGCCTGTGGCCGCCTCGAGGAGCGTGTAGGCCATGTCCCTTGCATGGTCACTGTGGGCTGCGGTACCTGCAGCCACCATCCTGAGGAAGTTCCTCGCGGATACGACCGGAAGCGTCGCTCCGCACACCCCCTGGGCACTCTCTTCCGCCTCGGGACCGACGAGCCTGCAGGGCCCCATGAAGCATATCTTGCAGCATGCACCCGAGTGCCCTATCGGGCACGGCTTCAGCCTTTCCGCCCTCTCAAAGGCGGTCTCGAGGCCGTGCGCCCCTGCCCACTCCACTATCTCTTCGGCAACCCTGTCGGCACTTTTTATTACCTTTTCAGACATCTCAACCTCCGTTTTTATTATTGACGACTCTCGATTGACGCCTTACGGTTCGTCGTCACCGTACATGGAGTCAATCACAACCTGTCAATAGGTGGTTATCATATTATGGACTCCATCTCAAGAGCCGGATGACCCACCTCCGTCAGGTACTCGACGAGCTTCTCCGAGTCCTCACATACGGTCTCGTCAGCGATCTTGTCGAGGAGATCCGGCACTCCCTCGGCCTCTGCTATCTGCTGGAACTTCTCCTTCACCCTCTCCTTGATCGCCTTTGTCATCCATACGATCCTCTTTATGCCTCCGTCTCCAAACAGGAACTTCTTGCTCGTTATGAAGTTGACGCCGATTCCCATGAATCCCGGCGTCTGCACGCCGCCGCCCACGGTTCCAGCGAGCGTGGAGAACTTCATGCCTATCGGAGTCATGCCTGTATGTCCGCGCTGAACGATCATTACACCGTTCGCCTCGGGTATGATCGCAACTATGCACTCGAAGCAGCCGCAGGAGGTCATAGGGTTTTCCATTATCGTGTAGAGGTTCAGTGTCTCGACCGCGCCGCCCGATGCCTGTTTCAGGTACTCGTCGACACCCGTATAACGGCCGTACCTCGGGTCGACGAGCTCACCCTTGGGAACGGGCTGGTTTCCGCCCGTGGGGTCGATCTCGTACGCCGCCTTTCCGTCGAGCCAGTTGTATGCACCGCAGAGGCCCAGCCTCTCGGGCGTTATCACGCAGACATGGCTCGGCGCAAAGGACTGGCAGAGGAGGCACGAATAAAACGTATCGACGGTCTCGTCCGTGAGGGCGGCAAGCCTCTCGTCACGGATCTTCCAGTCCGTCCTCGCCGCCTCTCTCCACTTGACCACATCCTCCTCGGTGGTGAAGAGCGTGACCTCCACCTTGTCCACTATGGTGCTGAACCTCTTGTGTGTCATTGCATGGTGTATCTTCGCTATGTCCTCGAGGCTGAAGCCGGCCTGTTTTGCAGAGTGGCTTATCCTTATCCAGTTGATGTCCCTCTGCCCCATGTGCCATATGCCCTGACCCTCGTTGATGTTGTGGTGAAGCCTCCGCTCCACTATGGCGAGGAAGTCGGGCTGCATCTTCCGGCCGGCCACCTCGACGAGGATTCCGAGGGGCATCACGCCTCCCTGTTCATACCTCTCCTTCCAGTTCTCACCGACGATGTTTATCTTTCCATCCTCTATCTCATCGAGTTCCCTCAGCCGTGCCCACTCAAAGGCAGGTGAGCGCGTACCGCCGAACTCTATGAAGGTCTCCTCCTTGCGTATCCTCTCACCCTCGAACGCAGAGCCGTAGGCGATCGGTATCGGGGGCTTCTCGACGAGGACCTTGAGGCCCCTCACCTCTATGGCCTTCTGGACGATCTTTTCGTGATCGAGCTCCTTGTCCACCTCTTCGTACGTGCATACGCCCGTCGGGTGAATAACCGGCACGTCAGTGTCACAGACGGCCGGGAAACCCATGTTGATGGCACCTGCACCGGTGGCCCACTTGACGTCGTCGAGCTCTCCGAGGACCAGGGCGAAGGCGAAGACCCTGTCCTTCTGGTACTGGAGGTTGCCCCTGAAGTCACCGGGCTTCATGCCTCCGAATATCATGGACGCCCTGATCGCCCAGTCGAGGGCGTACAGCGTATGCTCGGTCTCCGTGCCTAAGGGGACTATGTAGACGTCCCAGCCGAGCTCGACATTCTTTCTGAGCAGCTGTTTCGTGACACTGTCGCCGTTGGAGCTTCCCGAAAGGAAGACGAGTATGTTCTTCTCCTGCAGCTCCCTGACGATCCTCACGGCCGTGTCGTCGTCGGGGGCTGCGCCGATTATCGCTGCAAAGCCCGGCATCCTGCCGTCGACGAGCTGAATGCCGAGGTTACGCTGTATCGTGTCCGTAATGAAACCGTTGTATACGTAGCCTGTCTCGGGATCCTTCGTCGGCTCGAGCCCCTCGATGTATCTCAGTGCGAGCCAGATCTCCTCGGCAAACAGAGTGGCCATTCCGGAATCGAGCGCCTCACCGAGATAGGGTGTCCAAATCTTCTCCTCCGGTTCATCATGGAGAAGGTCCTGAGTCATCCGCAGCGCCGTCTTCATGTCCTTGAGAGTCTTCACCTCGAAGCCGGTGATACCGTAAATCATGGGAAGCGCATAAGCGGTGTCCGGAAACTCGAAGTGGTAATCCTCTCCTTTTTCGGCTATAACCTTCTGAAGCAACTCCTCCGCCTGCCTGAAGACTTTATGTGACCCTCTGATAGCAGCCGAGGCGATTATCTTTGACATCCCTTACCTCCTTGGTTTCATCTAAATATCCTCTCCATCCCTCCTGCTCGGGGGATGGAGAGGATTATTATAGTTTTCACTTCACCTTAGTGAGCCAAAGGCTCCTGTATCATCAAGGCGGCCCGCCGCCTTCACTCACGCTGCCTGAGCCGAACGCAGGAAAGCGGGGAGGGCATTGGCCTCTCTCGGTCCCACCGTCACCTTCCAGCCTTCGAGCTTGTCCTCGATGGCACCGCTGAGGATCGCAACATAACCCGGGATGATCAGCTCCCTGTGATTGATCTCGTTCTCGATACCGCTCTCCTTTATGAAATTCGCTATCTTCGAACCCGTGAACTTGCCGGCGGCCCACGCCGTGAGGACCGACAGTCCCTCACAGTCCATTATGGCAAGGTGCGCAGGCACCTTCGAGTTCTCCACCTCGCCGGATACTATGAAGTACGTAAGGGAGAAGTTCGTGGTGATGAGGAGCGGCGAGTCAGGCGTGGGATCTCCGATCTTGTATATCTTCTGCTCCACCTGCATCGGCACCTGCGGATCCGTATAGATGTTCTGCCTGAGTGTAAAGAGCGCGAGGTTCTTCCACTTCTCCGCCGAACTCACGACGACGATGGACGCATACTTTGCAATGCCGAGCCCGGCGACAAGGGACTCGAACAGGGCGTCGTCGCGCTGTGCAAAGTTTATCACCGGATATCCGAGGGGCTTGAAGTTCTTCTTTATTGCCGCCCTCCTGATGAACGTGTTGTACTCGAGGATCTCCCTTGCAGACTTTGCACCGGGGTCTATCACCATGTCCTCGACCCCGAGGGACTTCACCTTCTCCGTAAGCGACGAGAGGGCATCGAGCCCGTCCGCCTTCACGCCCAGCACGGCCTTTGCAGACTTGGCGATCTCCGCCATCCTTTCGGCGTTCGCCTCTGTGGCACCGTGCAGGATCGCGTTCTTCCCGCTGAACGGTTTTATTGCGGCATCAGCGGCATCCGGATTCTCTGTGCCGACGATCA
Source organism: Nitrospirota bacterium (assembly GCA_013152485.1). Lineage (GTDB taxonomy): Bacteria > Nitrospirota > Thermodesulfovibrionia > Thermodesulfovibrionales > JdFR-85 > BMS3Bbin07. The sequence goes on from JAADGG010000091.1 coordinate 37,832, forward strand.
CCGCCGTTTCCGGGGCCTTCTGTGCAACCTTCTCGGCCAGCGCGCCGAACCTTCCGGCATCTCCGGAATCATTGCTCAGGTATACGGCGTCTATCCTCAGGAGCTGTCCCACCCTGTTGATCTCGGAGCCGATTACATCCTGAAGCTTCGCCTCCACCACGTCGTCGCTGTCCGTATCCTTGATCTCGAGCGCAATGGCAGGCGGATTGACGAACTTCTTCTCGTGCCTGAAGAGCACGGTCTCTTCTCCCATCTTTACGGCCTTTTCCCCCGTACCGAGAGTCACCGGCCTGACAGGGGGCGCCGAGGCCTCACCCAGTGTGGCCTTCGCCTCTTCAGAGACATCCGGACAGGCATCGAGAGAGGCCTGTCTCTGGGCAAGCTTCATGGCAAAGGCGAGACAGGTGGGAAAACCGCACTTCTTGCAGTTGGTCTTCGGTAACAGTTTGAATATCTGAACCCCGGTTAATGCCATCTTTTACCTCCGTTATCTCAAGTTCATTATCTCAAGACCTCAAAAACCCTACATGAGCTCATCGACAAAGAGTTCCACGGCCTCGACAGCCTTCTGATGGCGCATTATCAGCAGTTCCGCCCCTGCCATCAGGAGGCTCGATGCTGTAACGGCCTCCCAGGCGATACCCCTCTCCTCGAGGCTGCCCCACTCCGGGAGCACATCCTCAGGCGCCTGGGTCTCCTTTATCTTCCATACATACATTCCCACGTCCGCCAGCATCGGAGGCTGCATTACGGCGTCGTTCTGCGCCAAAGCGGCGAGCCTTATCCTCTCCATGACCGAGTACGTGTACTCGAGTCCGTAACCGAGGGCTGAACACATCGGGTCGGTGATCAGCTTCTCCTTGTCGAAGCCCATCTGGGTCAGCAGGATATTGAGCTGCTTCGACAGGTTGATGTCGAGTTCGCTCATGGCGATGAGCTTGTGCCCGTTCGCCATTGCCGCTGCTGCTATGGTCTTGTAGTTCGCCTCCTGGGCCTTGCCTATTATGCAGTCATGCCCCTTTGCAGCCTCTGCAGCCCTCACGAGCACCTCGGAGTCCTTCTCCACGTGATTGCTGCCGAGCACTATCAGGGGAACCTTTATTGCTCCAAGCACATCGGTGACGGTCTTGGCGGCATCCTCGGCAGAGAGGTCCTTGCTGTCGGGATGCGTCCCGACGAGCCTGAGGGCAACGGCCTTTGCCTTGAGCTCCTCCTCGCAGTACTTTGCCCACTTCACCGGGTCGTCGCTCACACCGTCATAGAGCTTTCTCACGGTCTCGGGCCAGTCTTCCGGAGGAACGTCCTGTATCTCGTATGCAATCAGGGGCCTGTTCGGAACCTCACCCTCAAAGGAATGAAACGGGAGGGTGTTCTCTCCCCCAAAGGTCTGCTGAACCCCGGTTCCTATGGTAACGGGAAAGACCCTGCCTGCGAAACTCTCCTTTGGTGGTACGAATGCCATTTTATTCCTCCTTGAGAAAATTCAAAATTCAAAATTCAAGATTCAAAAACTTGACTGAAAATTCAAGACTCAAAACTCAAAAATCAGAAGCGAGATTCCGAACGCATCACATCTCCAGGTACGAGTGGGCGTACAGAGTCTTGCCCATTATGACGTCTATGGTCTTGACGGTCTCGATCACCTCCACAGGGTCTGCGATGGCTGCGGTGAGGCCCTCGTACATGAGGAGCGCAAGATAGTACCTGTTCAGTATGTGCCTCACGTCCTTTGGACAGCCGTTCGATATATTGCTGAGACCGACCACGGTCTTCATGGGCGGATCGTTCAGCTCCTGGAACATCTTTATGGTCTTTATCACCTTCACGGCCTGCTCCTGCGTTGTGGCTATCTGCAGCACGAGCGGATCGAGGTAGAGGTTCTCCAGCGGCAGGCCATACTCCATGGCCCTCGCCATGATCTCTGCTGCAATGGCAGACCTCTCTTCCTCGTCAGCCGGAAGCCCGCCCTTGCCGACGGTCAGCCCTATGATGAGGCAGTCGTACTTGGCGGCGAGTTCGAGCATGGGGAAGCGCTCGGGGTCGTTCGATGTGGAGTTGATCATCGGTGTACCGTAGTCATTGTTGTGCACCTTCAGGCCGGCCTCGATCGCCGCATAATTGGTCGTGTCGAGACAGACCGGAAGCTGGACCGCCTCCTGAATGGTGGTGACCATCCACTCCATGAGCTCCTCTCCACCGTCCTCTGCAGGACCGATATTGGCGTCTATCATGCCTGCACCGGCATTCTTCTGCGCGACGGCGATCTCCTGGATCGGCCCCTTGTCCCTCTTCATCATTGCTTCCCTGACACGTTTCGCGATTATACTCAGTTTCTCTCCAATAATCAGCATGTCACGACTCCTTCTTCAAGTTTTTAGCAGTTTCTCAGTCCGTATTACGGCCAGGCTCCGGCAGATACGATCTTCAGCCACGGCGTCATGAATTCCTGATGAACCGGCCTCCCGTCAGCGCCGGCTGAACAGACACGGAACCGGCCCGGATGAACCGTTCCGCACCCTTCACCTGCCCGGGAAGGGCTCCGGGTTTCATACCCCGCTTCAAGTCTTCGTCGGTGATCGGTCCGCCTGGTGAGCCCGATCGCTGATTCCGGAAATCCTGTTCTGCTCCATGCCTGTTTTTCCGGGAATCGACCGGCTGCAGGTATAAAGCAAGGTTGAAAAGGATAACATAAAATACAGCCCGCGGTAAAGCATTGGACTATTTAAAATTATTATAATTTTATGAAGAGCGGATCTTACGGAATGTCGAGACCGTCGAGAATGGCGAAGACCGACCTGAGCGCAGGCGAGTCACCGGGCAGCTCGACGAGCGGCCTGCCCCGGAGGTCGTATTCGGCTATTCTCTCATCCTGCGGAACGAGCCCGGCGCAGTGAAGCCCCGCATCCTCGGCAAGCTTCATGAGCGTATCGTCCTCCTCGCCGGAGACCCTGTTTATGATCAGCACGCTCCTGTCGATGTCGAGTTTCAGCTCGTCCACGAGGGCCTTGATCCTCCCGGCAGTCTGTATGCCCTTCAGTGTGGGATCGCTCACTATCAGGAGCAGGTTCACCCTGTGCGTCGTCCTCCTGCTCAGGTGCTCCATACCCGCCTCGTTGTCGATCACCACGTAGGGATAACGCTCCGAAAGTATGTCGGTGTATTTTCTGATGATGTTGTTGGCCGCGCAGTAGCAGCCGGGCCCCTCGGGCCTGCCCATCACGAGCAGGTCGAACCCCTTCGCCTCTATCAGTGCCTGGTTGATCTGGTACTCGAAGAGTTCTTCCATGCTCATGCCGCCGGGGCGGTCACTGCCCGAGCGTATGGTCTCGAGCGACGACTCCCTCAGTTGTCCCACCGTGGCATGCACCTTCACGCCGAGGGCCTCGTTCAGACATGCATTGCTGTCGGCATCGACAGCAAGCACGGGCCCGCGCCTCCTCTCCATGAGATACCTAACCGTCAGTCCTGCTATGCTCGTCTTTCCCGTACCACCCTTGCCTGCAAGTGCTATCAAAAACGACATGTAACCACCTTTCCTCCGTATCCTGTTTTTCCGGCGTCAGAATTCAACATCAAAGGTCCTCTCCTTCCAGCCGAAGATGAACCGCTTCCTCTTCACACTTATCTTTACTCTATCACCCGGCCTCCTGTCAAGAAGCGCGATCTTCACATCCGCCACATCCCCGACGGCCGCGCCGTCGACAGCCGTTATTATGTCGCCTTTTCTGAGCCCCGCCCTCTCGGCAGGCCCTCCCTTCATCACCTTCTCTATGACCACTCCTGCCTCTTCCTTCTTGAGGGAGACCATCAGCCGCGCACTCTCCGGAGGCCTGATGCGTTTCGTAAACAGCACGTAATCCGCAATGCCCCGGTCGAAATCCTCTCCGCCGTAATTGAGGATGACGACCGGCCGCTCACCGGTCAGCCGTTCCACCCTCCCGGGGATCCCCCACGAGTACTGAACGTGTCCGTTTCCCGCAAGGACGACCATCCGTGCGTCAGGGTATCTCTTGAGTGCACCGGCGATGCTGTGGGCCATGGTCTCGTCCCAGAGTATCTGCGACTGTACGAAGTACTCGAAGTTCCTTTCCCGGTTGTTGTCATGCATGTTGAAGACCTTCCTCAGGTGCTCCCTGTATCGCCGGTTCGTCATGTCCATGTCCTGAGGTATCGAGGCGTACTCCTCCTCCGAGAGCGAACCCAGGCCGCCCCTGGAGACCTTTTTAACGATCTCCTTCCTGACGTTCAGCGCCACCACCGGAATGCGGTTGGCGCGCGCAAACTGGAGTATGTCCCTGTAGAGATTGTAGTCGAACACCCACCTGCCGAAATACTCGGTCTTCCGGAGAAACTCCTTCTCGTCGATATCCCCCCGGATGTACTGATCGAGGTACTTCTGGAAGGGCCGCTGGAACATCTCCATCCCGATGACCAGCCTGCCGCCTGCGCCGTAGAGCCTCCTGATGATCTCGTACTGCATCACGTGGTGCTCATAGGCGGTATGCATCTCCCCTATGAAGACCACCCTGGCGTCACCGGCCTTCTGCACGACATCGTCAAGCCCCATGGTACTCTTCGTCTCGACGGCATCGAGACGCGGCCTCAGGTCGACGTATAGACCGGCCTCGGAGTCAGCGGTCTCCTTCAGGACGTTCCTGCCGTCTTCAAAGACGAGGAGCGAGTAGTTGCCGTACCTGAACACCTTCCTGAAGGCCTTGTCCAGCTCCTGCCGGTCTCTGGCATTGAAGACCACCGCCACCTTTCCCGTATCCGCGGGATGCCTGTAGACCTTCACGACGAACCCGCCCCCGGGGAGGGGCCTGTCCGCAAAGAGGCGCCTGTAGATCCTGTTGCCGACCGACATTATCAGGATGGAGTTTCCGGCTATATCCTCGTCGGTCACCTCGTGCTCTCCTTTCACCGTATAGCCCTGCCTGCCGAAGAACTCCGCGGCATCCCCGTAGATCTCCTCCCCGTCTCCGGGAACGATGACGACGCCGTCCTTTCTCCCTGTAAAGGCCGACACGACAGGCGGGACCTCCCTGTCTGCAAGCCTCCTCATGGTATCGTACTCCTCGTCGATGAAGACCCTTAGCGGCCTTTCCGGAAAGGCCCTTTCAAACCGGAGGTCGGCCCTGTCGACCCTGATGACGAACTCCTCCCCGCCCGCCTCTGTCTCGACCCTGGCAGGCAGATCAAAGACGAATGCATCACCCTCCTGGACGATGTCGAGTCTCAGCAGGTACCTGCCATCCCTGAAGACGACTTCAGGGGACCTGACATCGAACGCAGGCACACCCCTGCGGTCGATCCACTGCCTGAAGAAATCCTGCAGGTCGAGGCCGCTTGCGGATGAGAAGGACTCCCGGAGGTCGTCCCACGAGGCATCCCTGTACCTGTTGGATTCAACGAAGTCCCTCAGCCCCCTGAAGAAGGCATCGTCCCCGATCTTCTTTCTCAGCATGTGGAAGACCATGGCAGCCTTCCCGTATCCGATGCTCCTCGAGGATAGGTCCTCACGGCTCACGAAGTCCCTGAGCGCAATCCCGCCGTCCGCCGGGACGTAGTTCATGTAGTCGATCATGATCTTCTTCCTGTACTCAGCCCCTTCACCGTCGAGTTCCCTGTACCAGTGGTCGGCGAGATACGTCGTGAGCCCCTCGGACCAGTTGCCTGCCTCGTAGTCGACATAGACATGATTACCGAACCACTGGTGTAGTATCTCGTGGCCGAGCGAGGTCTTCAGAATGAAGGGAAGCCGTATGACCCTCGACCCCAGCAGCGTGTATGTGGGAAAAGAGTAGCCCGTCTGGTACCTGTTCTCTACGATGGAGAACCTCGCGTATGGAAAGTCCCCGAGCATCGCCTCGTAGAGCTCCAGGTATCTCTTCGTGTTTTCGATGTAAGCCGCAGCGAGTCCTTCATCTCCGGAAAAGAGGTAGGTCCTTATAAGAACACCCCTGAACCGCTCCTCCTGCACCCGGTACCTCCCGGCGACCAGTGTTATCCCCTCGAGCGGATGAGAAAACTCGAACCTTACGGTCTTGACCCCGTCTCCGACCGAGACGGTCTCAGCCTCCGACTCCGACACGGCCTCGAAATCACCCGGGACCTCCACGGTGAGACTGTAGACGAAAACCCCCTCAAACACGGGGTACCAATGCTCGAGCAGCACTGCAGCAGAGGCATCCACCGAGTTTCCGCCCATTGCACCGGGGCCCTCCCCTTCTGCAGGTTCGAACACCGCCGAGTACTCGATCTCCACGATCCTCTCCCCCTCGCCTGATTCAAGGAGGCCGGCTGCCTCCTCTCCGGAGGCGTACTCCCTGCCGTTTATCCTCAGGGCCCTTATGTCGAGTCCGTCCGTCCGGAGGAAGGTCCTCCGTCCCTCCGGCAACGCAACCCTCGCCCTTCCCTCGATCGAACCGTCCTGCGGCAAAACCCTCACATCGAGCTCATACACCGGTGGTGCAGAGGCGGCGATGCCGCTCAGGCAGAGAGACACAAACACAAAGAATACCGCTGAAACAACACGTGCATATATGCGCATACGGAAACTCCCTTTTATCCCTGTATCAGAGAGAACACACGGGTGAGATGAACGGATGCCGGGCATACGGCTCAGGCACTCAGAACAGCCTGTTCGGGACGTCGATCTTCAGGTGCTCGTAGGCCCCGCGCGTGGCGAGCCTGCCCCTCGGAGTGCGCTCTATAAGGCCCTCCTGCAGCAGGAACGGCTCATAGACGTCCTCTATCGTCTCCTTGTCCTCCCGCACCGATGCTGCAAGGGTGTCCACGCCCACAGGGCCTCCACCGTATTTCTCGATGATGGTCAGGAGGAGCTTCCTGTCCATGTCGTCAAGACCCCTCTCGTCCACATCCATCGCCTCGAGTGCATACCGTGCTATCTCCATCCCGATGGTGCCGTCTCCCTTGACCTGGGCGAAGTCCCTCACCCTCCGCAACAGCCTGTTCGCGATCCTCGGCGTCCCCCGCGAACGGCGCGCGACCTCATAGGCGGCCTCATCGGTTATATGCACGTCGAGAATGGCCGATGAGCGTTTGACCACCCTTACGAGCTCCTCGGGCCTGTAGTATTCGAGCCTCACGATCACGCCGAAGCGGTCCCTGAGGGGAAAGGTGAGAAGCCCCGTCCGTGTGGTGGCTCCCACGAGCGTGAAACGCGGCAGGTTCACCTTGAGCGAACGGGCGTTCGGCCCCTGACCGATGATGATGTCGAGATGAAAGTCCTCCATCGCAGGGTAGAGGACCTCTTCGACGATCCTCGGCATCCTGTGTATCTCGTCGATGAAGAGGATGTCATGGTCTGAGAGGTTCGTCAGTATTGCGGCAAGGTCTCCCTGCCTCTCGAGCACCGGGCCCGACGTGGTCTTTATGCTCACGCCGAGCTCGTTGGAGATGATATGAGCGAGCGTGGTCTTGCCCAGCCCGGGCGGGCCGTAGAAGAGGACATGGTCGAGTGCCTCCCCGCGGTGTCTCGCCGCCTGGATATATACACGGAGGTTGTCCTTGAGACGCTCCTGACCGATGAACTCCTCAAACGTCCTCGGCCTGAGGGTTACGTCCAGTACAAGGTCGTCCTGTGACACATCCGGGGCAACCTCTCTGTCGTCCGTCTCTTTCAGGGAAAACTTCCTCCTCAAGAATTCAAGATTCAAAAAATCAGGAAATACTACTTGTTCAGATATTTTAACGACTCCTTCAGGAGATTCTCAATCTCCCTGATCCCCCGCTGGTACGCCCTCTCAAGGGCCTCCTGGGCGTGGGCCCTCTTGTAGCCGAGGTTGACCAGGGCCGAGAGGGTATCATCATAGGCACCTTCCCTCTTCTCTCCTCCTGACGGGAGCCTCTCCCTGAGTTCGAGTATTATCCTCTGCGCGGTCTTCTTGCCGACACCGGGAATCCTCGTCAGCAGCCCCACGTCCTCTGTCTCGACCGCCCTCAGGAAGTCCTCGACCGTGGAACCGGAGAGGATGTTCAGCGCAAGCCTCGGGCCCACCCCGGATATGCCGAGGAGGGACCTGAAGACCCTCTTGCCGTTTTCATCCAGGAAGCCGTAGAGGTCTATGGCGTCGTCCTTCACGTTCGTGTGGATGAAGAGGAAGACCTCCCCGCCCTCCTCGGGCAGTTCGGAGAGCACGCTCAGCGGCACACACACCTCGTAACCGACCCCTCCGGCCTCGACCACTATGCACTCGGGCCGCTTCAGCGAGAGCGTTCCTCTCAGGGTTCCTATCATGCCGTGGACAGACCTCCTCCTCTGAAAAAACCGGAGATGCTTCTCCGGCAGGCTACCTGATATTATACAACAACGCGGAGACTGAATCCGCCGCATCCTCAAGTGGCCGGACGGTTGCCGTGTTCTGCGGAGATCCGCGGCCGGAAGGCCTTAATCGGCGGTCGTAAAGCTCCTTGCCTCGCTCAAGGCGGCCGCACCCCTGTCGTCTTTTGCCGAGACCCTCCATGTGTATGCAGTGCCGGGGCTGAGACCGGCGACCGTATGGCTCAATACCGCTGCATCCGTCCCTGCATTGCCGTCCGGTTCGTAACCCGTCTCCTTCCCGCATGAAAGGAGCAGGACTGCCGCCAACACCGTCATTCCCGCCATGAGGAACAGCCTCTTGCGCCTTGCATCACCAGAGAGAAGCGTCACGAGCAACAGGACTCCGGCCCCTGCTCCAAGCCCTGCACGGAACGTCCTGTCCGTATCAGCGGAAGCCGCTGTCGCTTCCTCGGCAACACAGTTCTCCTCAAGCCCCCCGCTTTCTTCACAATACACGATCTCATACGTCACGGGATCACCCTCGGGGTCTGAGACTCCCAGCCACCTGAACGTCACCGTCGTCCCCAGGCCGGCTGAACCGTCTTCCGGAGCGAGAGGCTCGGGCCTGCCCGGGGTATGATTGCCCTCTTGGGGAAGGCACGAACCAGACACCCTCTCGAACGCCCCGGGATCCATCCCTGCAGGGGCGCTCCAGGGCCACGGCTCACCGGGAGACGTACCACACATGGCCACCACGACCTCGGGCTCGTCAGGGTCATCAGAGGGGATGCGGAGCACCTTGCCCCATGCCCCGGTCTCCGGCGCGGGGTCGCTGAAGAGGATGGTGACCGTACAGGTACCTCCTGGTGTTATGGTCAGGTTGGAACAGCCGTCCGTTATGACGAACGGCCAAAACAGCTCCGGCCGGCCGTCGACATATGGTATCTGTCCTATGTTGAGATCAGTGTCACCGACATTGGTCACGGTCACCGTATGCAACGTATCAGGCACGTCACCGAAAGGCACCCTGCGGTCCCTGCCCGGCCCCGACGAGTCAGTGACCGAGATGTCGGGCTCCGGCAAAACCGAGAGCGTTGCAGTCATGGTCAGGGCAGGGGCACTGACGGCTGTCACCTTCACGTAGCTTTCGGCCCCGCTGTAAAGGGTACTGGCGGGAGAGCTGGAGCCCGTGAACGAATTGTTGTTTGCCGAGCCAGGGTAGAGGTCGCCGTCGTCTCCGCTGTTGTTGCGCCGCTCCA
>JAADGG010000051.1 GCA_013152485.1 Nitrospirota bacterium
ACTCCGTATACTCACGATATCCATTCGTGTTATAACTCGATCATGGAGAACAGCACTGCCTTGACTATTGTGAGACGATTAATAATTGCCGCATCCTGCAATAATTATGGTTGTTGGGAGCGATATGACAGACTCTTCACTCATTCTCGTCCCCGGCATCCGGCCGGGACTCCGAGGTAAGTATCACGCTTCACCATCCAGGTGAAGCTTCCGTGATACTTGAAACCGTTCAGAGTCTGTCATACCGCTCCCTTTCCATAATTGAGGCGTTCTATCGATGGGACGGGGAATAGTTAATAAAACCGCTCAAACCTCGGTATATGAAAACCTGCCCCGGCAATAAAACACCCTGTGAATTGTCCCGAAATGCTTCGGGATTCCTCGGAGTCCTCCCGTCCGGACGTCGGTACGAGCCGGACGCCAGGGCGAGCCGGGTGCCGGGAGAATGAGTGAAAGATCAACATCCCCTGTCCTGCCATGACTTACACTCTTTGTCGGACACTATTGTTCGGAACCCAATTAATGTTGTATCAGGCTTTCCCTTGTGGTATACTCTCTTTAGTTCAGCGCTGCTGTCCGCTGTCAACGTATTTTTTTGTGATTTCATCAGGGCCTCTCAAGGAGTAGCCAGTATGTTCATAGTCATGGTAGCAACAGAGTGCGCGCCGGTGGCCAAGGTGGGCGGCCTCGCTGACGTGGTCTTCGGGCTGAGCCGGGAGCTCGAGATCAGGGGAAACTCGGTCGAGATCATACTGCCGAAGTATGACTGCATGAGGTACGACCACACTACGGGCTGCAGGAGGTGTTTCACGACCTCTGGGTGCCTTTCTATGACGAGTGGATACACTGCACGGTATTCTTCGGGTTCGTACACGGCAGGAAGTGTTTCTTCATCGAGCCCCACTCCCACCACAACTTCTTCAACCGCGGCATCTACTACGGCCATCACGACGATGCGGAGCGCTTCGCCTTCTTCAGCAGGGCCGCCCTCGAGTTCATGCTCAAGTCGAACAAGCATCCGGACATCATACACTGCCACGACTGGCAGACCGGCCTCGTGCCAGTGCTCCTTTTCGACATTTACAAGTACCTCGGCATGACACACCCGCGCGTCTGTTACACCCTCCACAACCTCAAGCATCAGGGCGTGACCGGAGAGTTCATACTGCGTGCCGTGGGCCTGAACCGGCCCGACTATTACTTCTGCCAGGACCGCCTCCAGGACAACTTCAACCCCTCGGCGATCAACCTGATGAAGGGGGGTATAGTCTATTCGAACTTCGTCACCACCGTGTCTCCCGGATATGCGTGGGAGATACAGAACACGGACCTCGGATACGGCCTCAACCACACCCTGCACGTACACGGCGGGAAGTTCGGCGGGGTGCTCAACGGTATAGACTACGATGTGTGGAATCCGGAGATCGACCGTCTCATCCCCTACAATTACGGTATCGGAAACCTCGACCTCAAGTACGGAAACAAGGAGGCTCTCCGCCACCGCCTGCTTCTGAGGCAGGAGTTCAAGCCGATCGTCTCCTACATAGGTCGCCTCGACCACCAGAAAGGTGTGGACCTCATAAGGCACGCCATCTTCTATGCCCTCGACAACGGCTGTCAGTTCGTGCTGCTCGGCTCGAGCCCCGACCCGGGGATCAACGACTCGTTCTGGCACCTAAAGCACCGCCTGAACGACAATCCTGACTGCCACCTCGAGATAGGATACAATGAGGAACTCTCCCACCTGATCTATGCAGGTGCCGACATGATGGTCATCCCGAGCCTGTTCGAACCGTGCGGACTGACGCAGATGATCGCCATGAAGTACGGTACCGTTCCCATCGTGAGGGCGACCGGCGGGCTTAAGGATACGGTCTTCGATGCGGACTACTCTGACAGGCCCTACAACGAACGCAACGGCTACGTCTTCAACGATGCAGACTACGAGGGGCTGGAATCCGCCATGCGCCGCGCCATCGGCATGTGGTACGTCTATCCGCAGTACTTCAGGGAGCTGATGGTGAACGGAATGAGGTACGACTACTCATGGAACCACCCCGGTGGACACTACATGAACATATACGAGTACATCCGGGAGAAGTGACCTCTCCTCCCGGCCGGGCTGACTCTTGCGCATTGTCCGGCGCGAGCATGCGGCCTTCATGCATGGTCGTACGGGAGCTCAGTCGTCCTCGCCCGGGTCCCTTGTGGTTATGAGCACTATGCCCTCGCCGGGCTGCAGTTCGTATGAGAAGGGCTCGGGTATGTAGTCGATGTGGTGTTCCGGGGATATGTCGTTCAGGGGTGCTCCTGCCTGAACGAACTCGTAGAGGCTGTCGGCGTAGAAGTGCTGCCTGTGGTGAATGTCCTTGTTGAGGATTATGAGTGCCTCCTCGTGGGTGGTCGTGGATGCCTTCCACATCACGAGGACGTTGGCGTTGCTGCTTGGAAGGATCTCGGTCGGTGCATCCTCCTGGAAGATCGTATGCCGTGCCTTGATGCCGTTGACCTTTTCGATGAACGGTTTCAGGTCGATGCCTGTCTCCTCCCAGTCCCCGGGCCTCGTCCTGACCACGTGGAGTCTTCTGCAGAAGCAGAACTCGAACCCTATGGGCATCATGACCCCTGCAGAGAAGAGGGCTGAGAAGAGGTAACGCTGCTTGATGCCGTTGAGATTGCCGTGAAACTCCTCGCAGAGCCTCTGCGTGTCATGGCTTTCGGGAAAACTGATCGACGGGGCTATCTCCCGGGTGAGATGGTACTGCTCCATCAGCCACGGACTGTTGAGATCCCACCACTTGGAGCTGTTGAATATGTAGTCGAACCCCGCAGCAGCGGTCTTCCGCGTCTGGTCCGCGGGGCACCCGAGTGTTTCCGCGAAGAAGAGCACGTCCGGATGTGCCTCCTTCGTCTCGCTGATGAGCCTCCTCCAGAAGCTTCCGGGGACCTGGTAGGCTGCGTCGCAGCGGAACCCCTTGAATCCGAGCTTGACGAGGTAGGTCACCACCTTGAGGAAGAACTGAAACAGCCCTTCCTTGTCCGGCGTGTTACGGTGATCGAACCTTGCGAGGTCCTTCCAGACGACCTTCTTTCCGTCTTCGTAGCAGAACGGATTCGCCACCCTCCCGTCCTCCCACTGGAACCATTCGGGGTGCTCCTTTATCAGGTCCGAATCGACGGCACAGTGGTTCACGACCAGGTCGATCATCATCCTGAGACCGAGTCTTCCCGCGGTCTCGACGGCCTCCTCAACCTGCTGTCTCGGAGACGCCTTCGCCTTGGGGTCTATCAGCAGGGGGTTCAGGCTGAAGTAGTTCTTTATGGAATACAGGCTTCCGGAGGCGCCGGGCAGCTGGATGGGGTTGACGAATATCCAGTTGAAGCCCATCTCGGAGGCCCTCTCGAGGTGCCTCTCCCACTCGGTGAACCGCCCTGCCAGCAGGGGGAACAGATTGTAGATTATCATCTTTTCCGGTTTCTTCATCTCTCTCTCCTTGTGATGGAGCCTTCAGTCCGAATGCGGTGACAAAGCCACGGCACCACCACCTCATGTCATTGGAGTCATTCGTTTCCCGGGCCGAGCATCCGGCGGAGCCTGTCACGCGCCTGATCGAGCAGCGCTGGAGGCTGCGGCCACTGTTCGAGGATCAGGGAGCCTGAAAACCCGCGGGCCTTGATCCCGCTGATAAAGCTTTCGATCCCCGAGGGGTCTTCCCTCGACGGCCCGGTGAAGACCGTCAGGTGGCTGTCAGAGTCGCCGTAGTTTTCGTGCATGTGGATATGGACTACAGGGACGAAGGGTTCGATCCGTCCTGTGAATCCCAGGTAGTCGTTGCGGGTAGATGCGCAGAGGTTTGCGTGCCCCACGTCGAGACACATACCCACATGCGCCACTTTTGCCCCTCCCACCTCCAAGAGGAGTCTGAAGAGGCGGTTGAAGTCATCCGGAGACGTAAGCGGGGTGTTCTCTATCGAGAGCCTCATTCCCATCTTCGCCGAGAGCATCACGACCGGGGTGATCGCCTTGACGTAGGCCTCTATCCCCTCGTCGGTGTAGAGATGGATGTTGAACAGTTTTGCACCGATATCCCGGGCAAAGACGAACTCCTCGACCAACTGGCCGTGTGCCTCCGGTATCATGGGGCTGGCCTTCAGTGATGCATGTACCGAGAGTGCGATGTCGTGTGTCTCGGCGGTCTCCCTGATGTATCTGCGTGTTCCGGGGTCCATGTCCTGCACGTCCCATCCTGCGCCTGATTCGTCCCTGTCGGGAAACCATTCGAATGCATCGAACCCGTTTGCTGCTGCATACTCGAATGGCAGCGTTGGAGGCGCTGAGAAGGCAGTCTGGTTACCGATCCTGATCCGCTTCATAATAACCATAATAGCAGAACCGTCCCACTATGGTGAAACCGTTCTCCTATGGACCGCCGGCTCATCCAGTTGGCCCGTTGACGGGAAGGGGCTGTTGCCCGTTCGATCAAGATAGAGTGTCCGAGAAATGAGCCGTTGTACAATAGTGTCAGGTAAAAACGCAGGAACCATAAATAAAGGACAGGGGATGTTGATTTTGAACGGTTTTAACTTCGCAGCAAATTCACAGGGTGTTTTATTGCCGGGGCAGGTTTTCATATACCGAGGTTTGAGCGGTTTTATTCACTATTTTCCGCTCCATCGATAAAACGCCTCAATCATGGGAAGGGAGCGGTATGACAGACTCTGAACGGTTTCAAGTATCACAAGAGCTTCACCTGGAAGGTGAAGCGTGATACTTACCTCGGAGTCCCGGCCGGACGCCGGGGACGAGCCGGACGCCGGCGCGGGAATGAGTGAAGAGTCTGTCATATCGCTCCCAACAACCATAATTATTGCAGGATTCGGCAATTATTAATCGTCTCACAATAGTCAAGGCAGTGCTGTTCTCCATGATCGAGTTATAACACGAATGGATATCGTGAGTATACGGAGTGGAGTTCCTGAACTATTTCAGGCCGTATTGAGCCGACACAATGTCAGCTCAATTATGAGATAACAATAGTAAATACTGTAAGCCCATACTGTCCTGCCATGACTTACACTCTTTATCGAACAGTGTTGTTCACGGACATTGTTTCATGGGCTAATGCCGTTGATTGACCGCTTGCCTGGAAATCATTTAAAATTAACCCTGCTCGGTCAGCCGGAGTCCAGGGAATACCGGACTCTTCCGGTATTCGGGTCGACCGTATGCGAGAGTGGCGGAACTGGCAGACGCGCTGGACTTAGGATCCAGTGGGGTTTCCCGTAGGGGTTCGACTCCCCTCTCTCGCCATTGCGTGGCCGGGCGGCATGCGGCCCGCTCCCTTCCGGTGTATCGGATCAAGGTTCCCTCTCCCTGAAACCGGGTACTTGCTGGATCATGCGTCCAATGCGTCCGGAACTTAAAGACACGCCCGTAATGTTATAATAAATAATCTACAGTACAGGGCAATCCCTGAGTCAGGAGGAATCAGTATAATAAAGGAGAAGCGAGCGGAGAACTGCTCCGGGGAGTCAGAGGTCTCTCTCTTGACCGAGGGCCGCACCGCCATATTCGGCGGCACCTTCAATCCGATCCACTTCGGTCATCTGAGGACCGCAGAGGAGGTCAGAGAGGCGCTGTGCCTCGACAGGATAATATTCATTCCCTCCTGCGTCCCCCCGCTCAAGTCCGGAGACCTCGCCGACGGCGGTTGCAGGCTCGAGATGGTGAGGCTCGCCGTCAGGGACAATCCATACTTCGATGTCTCTGACATGGAGTGCCGGCGGAAGGAGAAGTCCTATACAGTCAGGACCCTCGAGGAGCTTAAGGAGCAGCATCCCCGGTCGGAGCCTCTCTTCATCCTCGGTGTCGACGCATTCCTCGACATACCGAACTGGTACAGGCCTGAAAGGCTCATACAGCTGTGTGACTTCATCGTCGTCAACAGGCCTCCCTACAGCATAGAGGAGATCCTGAGGTCACCGCTCATCGAGGACAAGGGGGTTCGTCTGTCCGGTGAGACGCAGGCAGTACTCACCCTCAAGAGCGGCCGCCGCGTGATATCCATAAGCTGCACCCCTATCGGGATAGCCGCATCCGACATCAGGGAGCGTCTGAGACGGGGAAGAAGCATAAAATACCTGTTGCCTGAATCAGTGGAATCCTATATAATTTCTAATAAGGTTTACAGCGACTTGCGGTAATCCGCAGTGCATGAAGGGTGGTGATTGCTTTAAACAGTATCGAGAAGGCCAGATTGGCGGTCAGTGCCGCACTGGACAAGAAGGCAAAGGATGTGCTCATCCTGGAACTGAAAGACCTCTCCATAATGTCCGATTACTTTGTCATCTGCTCGGGGGAGAGTACCACCCATGTTAGGTCCATAGTAGACAACATCGAGAAGCAGCTCGGACAGAAGAATATAAAGCCCGCCGGCGTGGAGGGATACAAGCTGAGCCAATGGGTGCTGATGGACTACAGTGACGTGATAGTCCATGTGTTTGAAGAGGAGACGAGGGCCTTTTACGAGCTCGAGAAGCTCTGGCTCGATGCGCCCACGATAGAGATAGAGGAGGAAGACCTTCAGGGCCACGGCAACTACTAAAGAAGAGAGGTACTGTCACTGATGGGAAAACTGATCACGCTTATATTTATCCTGTTTCTTGGACTGCTGGCATACTTTGCCGTCCTGAACCGCGAGACCGTGACCGTCCTGGTCACGAACGACCTCGTGTACGAGATACCGAAGATGGCCCTTGTGCTCATCTCTGCCACGGCAGGGGCGCTCCTCATGCTCGTCGTCTATACGATCAGGGATACGCGCAGGCTCATAGACAACATACAGGCACAGAAACGCCAGAAGAAACAGGAGAAGATCCAGTCACTGTACTCGAGGGCACTCGGCGCCATATACGCCGGCAAGACAGAGGTCGCCGGAGACGCCCTCAGGGAGATACTCAAGGAAGACCCGATGAACGTGCAGGCGCTCCTGAGACTGGGTGAGCTTGCCGTCGGGCAGGGTGACCTCAAGGAGGCTCTCGACCATTTCAAGAGGGCCCTCTCTTCAGACCCGGAGAATGTCGAAACCCTGCTGAGTCTCGTCAAGGTCAAGGAGATGATGGGGGAACACGAAGAGGCGCTTCACTTCATCGACGAGATACTCGAGAACGACTCACAGAACATGACCGCCCTCTACAAAAAGCGCGAGATACTCGAGAGGCTCTCAAGGTGGGACGACCTGATATACCTCCAGAAGGGGATCATCAAGCAGTCCAACGACGACAACGAACAGCAGATGCTGGTCGGTTACAAGTATGAATACGGACGCGAGAGCCTCGAGGCCGGCGAGATAGAGAAGGCGAAGAAGGCCTTCAGGAACGTGCTGAAGATAGACAAGGACTTCATCCCCGCACATCTCGGTCTTGCAGAGGTCATGGTCCAGGAGGAAAACACGGAAGAGGCGATAAACTATCTCGAGAAGACCTACCAGCAGCACAAGTCCATGATAGTGCTTGCAAGGCTGGAGGACCTGCTGCTCAACATCGGGGAGCCCTCGCGGCTGATAAGGCTCTACAAGAACAGCCTTGCGGAACGGCCCTCCGACAATGTCCTCAAGTTCTTCCTTGCCAAGCTTTACTACAGGCTCGAGATGCTCGACGACGCCCTCGAGACCATACAGGGCATAGATAATCCGTCGGCGTTTCCCGAGATAGCCAAGATAAAGGGCGGCATATACCTCAAGAGGGGCCAGGCCGAGAAGGCTGCAGAGGAGTTCGGGGCTGCCCTGAACCTGAAGATGACGCTCAGGCTTCCATACTGCTGCCTCAACTGCGGCCACACCTCCGAGCAGTGGGCGGGCAGGTGTTCGTCCTGCGGCCGCTGGAACACTTATTACTTCAACATCCATGACTCCTGCAAGGTTACAGATGCAGAGCAGGGATAAGGGGGCCGGCCGCCGCGCAGAAGGAGAGCCACGGTTCAGGCCCGGCAGGGTGGTCCTCGATACGAGCCTCTTCGTGAATCCCGATGCACGGAAATACTTCGGCGACACCCCCACGGAGGCGCTCGAAGGATTCCTCTTTCTTGCCGCGCAGGTCCCGATACTCGAGTTCTACATGCCGCCTTCCATATTCAAGGAACTGCTTAACTTCGTGCAGAGGGACAAGCTCTCGGGCGACCTGCTCGTGGTCCTGCATCAGAAGCCGCCGAGCAGGTACGAGCTGACATGTCCGGCCTTCCTGCTCTATGAACTGATAGAGGACATAAGGGAGAGGATCAACAAGGGCCTCAGGGTTGCAGAGTCAGCGGTCAGGGGTGTTGTCAGCAGGGGGGAGAAGGCGATCATACAGGAGCTGAGGAGGAAGTACAGGGAGGCGCTGCGGGAGGGTATCATAGACTCGAAAGAGGACGTGGACCTCATACTGCTTGCAAGGGAGCTCGACGCCCTGCTCGTCACGGCGGACCAGGGTGTGATAAAGTGGGCCGAGAAACTCGGCATAAAGTGGCTCTTTCCTGAAAAGTTCCGTGACTACCTGCTCAGCTCCATAAAGAAGGCCAGGCTCCTCGACCTACAGGTCTGAAGCGGCGTGTCCGACCCCCGTCAGTCATAGAAACCATACCCCCTGATCTTCCGTCTCAGTTCCCTCGTGCCCTTTGGAAAAGTCCTGTAGAAGACCCCCCTGTATCTCTCCCCGGCCTTTTCAACGGAGACGAGGTCTGCGTTCACCCCTGCGCGTCTGAGGTGTCGCATCAGGCCCTCCAGTGTCTCTCTCCTGTTCACGTATACGGTGAAGAATTCTTTTATGCCTTCGCCCGAGGCCACCTTGCCAAGTGTGTCCACCAGCGGCCCCGTCAGGGCGTCGGCGATCGAGAGCTTCACGGCATCGTCGAGCTCGATGGAGTACTCGTGCGATATTGCTGCGATCCGGATCAGCCTCTGTATGTAGAACCCGGGGGAGATCTCGGTCATGAGGTGGGCAGTGGCCTGTATGTCCCGTATGCAGGAGCCGAGTGTCACGTACTTGACCTCTTCTTCTCCCTCGGCCGACTTCATCACCAGCCCCTCCCTGCCCGCCCTGTCGAGCTCGAAGACGAGCCCCATGATCTCCTCGATGTCTCCGGCGGTAAACGGTCCCCAGTGCCTTGCAGCAGGAACCCCCGTATCTTCGTAGATCCTGTATCGCTCCTTCAGGGGGAGGCTCCTGCCGGCAGGGTCCTTGATGTCGAAGGCGAAGAATGCGACATCCTCTTTCATGTAAGGCACGGGCTCGGAGTTGTACGGGTTGTCCGGTCCGACCACCTCGCCGCAGAGGGTGTAGCCGGGGTGGGCGTCGAAGAAGCCGGCGGGGACCAGGTCGAAAAGCCTGTCGGTCGTGAACGGGCATACGAAGCCGCCTCTCGTGAAGCTGAAGACCCTGCCCCCGATCCTCCTGACCCTTACGTTGTAGCCGTCCATCTTCTCTTCGGCATAGAATATCCCCTTGAAATGCCGCCTCACACCCTCGGCGAGGTGTATGATCCTCTTTATCTTCGGATAGCCGTGCAGTATGCCGCCTTCCCAGAAGACAGTACCGCGCGGCAGGCCCGGCAGGTCCTTCGTCAGGCGGTAGAACTTCGTGCCCTCGCTCTCGAAGGGCTGCAGGGTATCCTTGTTTATCCTCTCGCCGGGCAGGTGTTCTCTCAGGAAATCAGGAAACTCTTTCATCGTCGATCCCTCCCTTGATGAAGTCCCTGACGAACGCGACCTCTTCCTCCCTGCTCCTGATCCTTCCCCTCAGCCTCTCCTCGAGTATTGCGTCGAAGATCTTCGAATAGAGAGGTCCAGGCCTGATACCCATCGCCATCAGGTCCCTCCCCCTCAGTGCCGGCTTCACCTTTCTCAGCTCGAGCAGGTATACGGATATCGCTTTCTTTATCTGCCGGTCATCCGAGACCGCCATCGTATAGAGCAGGGTCTCGAGAGAGAGGGGTTTTAGGGTGTGGTGGATCTTCACCGGGTCCCTGGTCCTGAGCTCCTTCATCACTTCACCGGCCTTTTCCATCTCGTCGAGGATCGTGCTCATGTCCCGCCGCGGCGTGGAGAGCCTCTCCAGCGCGGCCTTCCGCTCCTCGAGGCCGAGTCCGGTGAGGAGTCCCATGATGTAGACCCTGGAGCGGTCTATCTCTTCCTCGAGGAAGAGCAGGTCGAACCATGCAAGGCTCTCGTGCACCGCCTCGAGCGTCTCCTCGAGTGTCTCCGTGAACTTGAGCCCCGGGTGTATGACCTGGAGGAGGCCGTACCTGGCGAGACTCTTCAGCGCCCTTACCGGAGCCGTCTCCCTGAAGGTCAGGGCGAGTTCGTCGTAGATCCTCGTGCCTGAGACGCGCTCGAAGAGATTGAGCCTGAGGGCTGACTTTATGAGGTTCTCGGTATGCTTGTTGATCTTGAAGCCGAACCTCTCGGCGAATCTGACGGCCCTGAAGGCGCGGGTCGGGTCTTCGACGAAGCTGAGGTTGTGCAGCACCCTGATCGTCTTCTCCCTCAGGTCCCGCTGGGCGCCGAAATAATCGATCAGCTGGCCGAACTCCCTGGTGTTGAGCTTGACGGCGATCGCATTTATCGTAAAGTCCCTCCTGTAGAGGTCTTTCTTTATCGATGACGTCTCCACCTTCGGAAGCATTGCCGGGGCCTCGTAGTACTCGGTCCTTGCAGTGGCGATATCGATGGTGAAATCGGGTGCCGGCATCTTCAGTCCCGCCTTCTCCGTGAAGCGGATCTTCGCCGTGTTGAACCTCTTGTGGGTGATGAGCTTGACCCCCCCGATCCGGTCGGCGAGCCTCCTGGCGAACTCGATGCCGTCGCCCTCTACGACGATGTCGATGTCGAGGTTCCTCTCACCCATGAGGAGGTCCCTCACGGAGCCTCCGACGAGGTAGACGCTGCACCCGAGGGTGTCCGCCACCTCGCCCGCGGTCCTGAGCAGTGCAACTATTTCGTTCGGGAACCGCTCCGTCATGAGCTTTGCGATGTTCTTTCCCATCGCAGGCCTCTCTATCAGTCCCTCCTTCTGAATCCTGCTCCTGCGGAGTGTTTCCTCGTAGAGGTCCCTGAGCAGGTCGGTCCGGGTGATGGCGCCGACGACCCTGCCGTCTTCTATGACCGGCATGAATCTCTGGTTCTGCTCTATCATTACGGATTCGACCTCGGCCACCGGGGCTTCCGGATGTGTGACTTCCGCATCGGTCGTGGCGAACTCGTACGCCCTGCTGCGGCCGAATCCGTGAAACAGGGCCTTCTCCACTATCTCCCTGGAGAGGAGTCCGTAGTACTTCTCGCCCTTCAGTACGGGCAGGACATTGACCCCGTATCTCGTCATCACAGATTCGGCCTTCTTTATGGTGGTCTTCCACTGGATGGTGATGACCGGGGCGGTCATTATGTCCTTTGCCTGCCTTTGGGGCTTGACCGTCTCCTTTATCTTCCTGACGAGCCTCTCCTCGATCAGCTCGAGGGGTTCGTCACTGAGGGTCGCCGATGCCGCGACCGGGTGCCCGCCTCCGCCGAACTCTCCGAGCACCTCTGCCACGTCGAGCTCTGGCACGCGGCTCCTCCCGACCATCACCACCTTGCCCTCCATTGCGAGTAACATCACAAGGGCATCGACGTGCTCCATGTCCATGATCCTGTGGGCGAGATGAGCGACATCCCCGAAGTACTCGTCCCTTGCCGCCTTCACGATGCGTATCCGTATGCCGTAGAGCAGCAGGTCCCGCGACGAGGCCACCAGCTCGTTCAGGAGCCTCAGCTCCTCCCTGCTGAGCTCCGCCTTTATGTACTCGGACACTATGTTCAGGTTTGCCCCGTTCCTGAGGAGATATGCCGCCGCGAGGAGGTCCCTCTCTGTCGTGGTCGGGAAGCGGAGGGAGCCGGTCTCCTCGTAGATGCCGAGGCAGAGTACGGTTGCATCCATGGGCGTAAGGGGTATCTTCTTCTCCCGTATTATCTCCGTGAAGATCGTTGCTGTGGCACCGGTGTCCTCGATGACCTCGACCTCGCCCCTGAGGTCGTCCTCCTTGACGGGATGGTGGTCGTAGATGTGGAGCTTCACCCTGCCCGAGAGCGCAACCTCCCCGAAGGGGCCGAGCCTCTGGGGGTTCTTCGTGTCCACGATGATCAGGCGTGTTACGCGTTCAAGGTCTATCTCCCGCGCCTTCATGATGTCGAGAGGCTCGAAGGTCTGGAGGAACTCCCTGACCTTGCGCTCCTGAGAGCCCGGGAATACGGGTATTGCCTGATGGTATATCTTTCTGGCCCCGAGCATGGAAGAGAGACAGTCGAAGTCCGCATTGAGATGACAGACGATAACGTCCATATGGATAGGATAACCTATACGCCAAGCTTTTTTCTGTGCTCTGCGCTTGTCCTGACCCTGTCGCGCCCGCTCGATTTCGCCTCGAACAGGGCGTTGTCGGCAAGGGTTATCAGATCGTCGTGAGTGTTGATGTCGTGTGCGGGCCAGCAGGATATGCCCATGCTCGACGTGATCCGTTCCTCTATCCCCTTGAACCTGTGTTCCCTGATGAATACGCGCAGTCTTCCGGCCTCCTTCTCCGCGCCGTCGAGTGGTGTCTGCGGAAGCAGGATGATGAACTCCTCGCCTCCGTAGCGGGCGAACACGTCGCTCCTTCGGACGTGCCTCCTTACGAGCTGGGCGAACTCCCTCAACACCATGTCACCCATCCTGTGGCCGTATATGTCGTTCACGTTCTTGAAATGGTCTATGTCCATCATGATGCAGGAGATGGGGTGTCCGTAACGCTCGGCCCTGCTGAATTCCTCCTCCAGCCTGTGATAGAAGTACCTGATGTTGTAGACGCCGGTGAGATAGTCTGTTATTGCGAGCCTCTCGAGCCGTTCCTTCTCGTTCTCGAGCTTTTCGAAGAGAAAGGCATTGTAGAGCACATTGGCGGATACGTTCGCGATCGCATTGCAGAGGTTTATCTCTCTTTTGCTGAAGGCCGACCTCGCCCTGGAGGTCCTCAGGAAGAGCGTTCCGATGATCTCGTCCCTGTAGATGATCGGGATCACGACTATCGACCGTATGCCGAGGGGCTCTATGGCGGCCCGCACGGATTTCATGACCGGATCCTCCATTGCGTCCTGAATCACGATGGGCCTTTTGGACGTCAGGGCCTTCTTTATCTCCGGATACTTCCTGAGATCGAGCCGTATGTCTGATACCCCTGGGTCTTCAAAGGAGGAGACCACATGCGCATACCTCTTCTCTCCGAACCCTATGCTTATCACGGAGCAGCGTGAGACCTCTATCATCTCGCTCAGCTTCTTTACCACGAAGTAGAGCACCTCGCGGGGGTCGAGCGTGGATGATATGAGGTAGGTGAGCTCCACGATCGCCTCCAGGTCCCTCTTTTCCGCATAGAGTCTCTCGAACCAGCTCTTCCTGTTGATCGCCGTCTTCAGCTTCAGCTCGAGGTCGTCTTCGTGGAAAGGCCTCAACAGGTAGTACTCGATGTCGTGCCTGATCACCTCCTTGAGGCAGCAGGGGATGTTGCCGGTTATGAGTGCAACCGTCGGGACCCTGACTGCGCCGGCGTGAAGCCCGTCGTTTCCGTTTGGAATGCCGACGATCAGGGCGTCGGCGCCGGCAGTCTCGATCTTGTCGGTGAGTTCGTCTGCAGAGCCGATAAAGTGCGGCCTCATGGTCTTTCTGCTGCGGAAGAACCCCCTGAGAAACCGCAGGCCTTCGGGGTCCTTTTCGTATACCAGTACGTTTATTCCCTTTCTTCCGTGCATCCTGTGATGAAGTATAGCAAAAAAGAGCCTGTTTTATGTATTTTTATCACTACTGTCCGATAAACAGAGTAAGTCATGGCAGGACAGGGGATATTGATTTTTCATCTCATTCTCGACGTACATCCTGTACGTCTCCGAGGCAATTTTGCGTGCCTGCCGTCACGGCAGTCACTACTGCAAAATTAAAATTAAAAACCGTTCAAAATCAACATCCCCTGTCCTTATTGATGGTTCCTGTGTTTTTACCGGACACTAATGTATTTTTATGTATTGTTGTTCGTCCCTATTCAGGTGCGCCGCGTTATCATCAGTCTGCCGAACTCCTTCAGGTTCCTGGTGTTTATGACGTCTTCCGGTTCAATCCATCCCCGTCTCGCCGTCGCCACTCCATACCGCATGTAATGTAACTGTGCCGAGAGGTGCGCGTCGGTGCTTATGACCAGTGGGATTCCCAGCCTCTTGGCCTCCCGTGCGTGCCTGTCCGGGAGGTCGAGCCTCATCGGGTATGCGTTTATCTCGAGGACCGTTGCGGTCTCCTTTGCGACCCGCATGAACTCCTTTACGTCGATCTCGTAGGCATCCCTTTCACCGATGATCCTGCCCGTGGGATGCGCAATCACGCGTACGTACGGGTTCTTCATGGCACTGACGAGCCTTTTCGTGAGCTGCCCTGCAGACTGCCTGAAACCCGAGTGTATGGAAGCAATCACGAAGTCTAGTTCTTTCAGTACCTCGTCAGGGAGGTCGAGGGTGCCGTCGCTCCGTATGTCGACCTCGACCCCGGAGAAGATCCTGAATCCCCGCAGCTTTCTGTTCAGTGCGTCGATCTCCCGCTTCTGGTCGAGCACTGCCTCGGGAGTTAGCCCGCCTGCTATGCCGAGCCCCTTCGAATGGTCCGTGACGGCTATGTACTGGTAGCCCATCTCCATGGCGGCCGAGACGAGCTCCTCTATGGTGTGGCTTCCGTCGCTCCACCTGCTGTGGACATGGAGGTCCCCTTTTATGTCGCCGGGGCTCACAAGGCGCGGAAGCCTTCCCTCGACCGCGGCCTCTATCTCGCCGGTGTCCTCCCTCAGCTCCGGAGGTATGAAGGGAAGGCCGACGAGCCTGTAGACATCCTCTTCCTTCTCTCCGCCGACCTTTTTGCCGTCCGCCTCCCTGAAGACACCGTATTCGTTTATCTTGAGCCCCCGCTTCATCGCCATCTCCCTGATGCGGATATTGTGTGCCTTGCTCCCCGTGAAGTACTGGAGCGCTGCACCGAAGGAGCCCTCCTCCACGACCCTCAGGTCTACCTGTATGCCCTCACCCGTGACTATGCTCGACTTTGTCGGACCCTTGAGGAGGACCTCTTCCACGCCCGGCAGGCGCACAAAGGCGTTCATCACGGCTCCGGGGTCGGAGGAGGTTGCGAGGATGTCTATGTCCTTGATGGTCTCCTTCCACCGCCTGAGGCTTCCGGCCAGACAGAGTTCTCCAATGCCGGACACCCTCCCGAGCTTTTCCATTATGTCCTCGGCTACCGGGAGCACCTTTCCGAGGGGTTGCCTCTCCCTGCCCCTCTTGAGCATCTCTATGCCGCGCAGTATGTTCTCCTCCGTCTTCTTCCTTATCCCCGGAAGCCCCTGCAGCCTGCCCTCCCTGGCAAGGGCCTCGAGCTCGTCCACGTCCTTGACATTGAGCCTCTCGAAGAGGAGCCGTGCCGTCTTGGGGCCTACACCCGGTACAGACATTATCTCGGTGAGTCCGGGAGGGACCTCCTGCCTGAGCCTCTCGAGGGCCTCCATGCTTCCCCCGCTCAGGTACTCCCTTATCTTTCCGGCCAGGTCCCTGCCGATGCCCGGTATGGCGGTCAGCTCGTCATCGCTCAGCCTCTCGATGTCGCGGCTCAGGGATTCTATGTTCTGGGCGGCCTTCCTGTAGGCCCTTATCCTGAACGGGTTTTCTCCCTTCAGTTCGAGCAGGTCGGCCATCTCGGAAAACGCCCTTGCTATCTCCTGGTTCTTCATCCCTCCTGCTCCAGCATCTCCTTCAGTTCGATGGCGTTCTTCGGCGCATAGCCGAAGGCGTCGTTGTTGAAATAGATGAACACGTCAAGCCCCTTCTTCAGATATCCGCGTATCCTTTCGGCATCCCTCCCGAGCTCGGCACTGCTGTAGCAGGAATCGTATCTGCCGCCGTGACCGTGCCGCCTCATGTATACAAAGTCGGCTGTTTCAGGCAGTTCGTTTATGAACTCGGGCCAGTCCGCCATGCAGAGGGCGTGCCCCTCCTCCCTGAGAAGGGAGACGACCTCAGGGACGATCCAGCCCGGGTGGCGGAACTCGAAGGCGTGCCTCACTCCCCCGTATCCCCTCAGCAGGTGGAGGAACTTCCCTAGCCTCGAGAGCCCGGGACCGAAGCCCGGGGGAAACTGCCAGAGCACTACCGACAGTCGTTCCCTCAGGCCGAGGGCCGGCTCGAAGAACCTCTCGAGTGCCTCCTCGGTGCCTTCGAGCCTCTTGACGTGGGTGATGTACCTGCTGCCCTTGATGGAGAAGGAGAAACCCTCGGGGCTCCGTCCGTACCAGCCCTCGAAGGTCTCCTTCCGGGGCAGCCGGTAAAAGGTGACGTTCAGCTCCACGGTGTCGAATACACCCGTATAGTGCCTGAACCACTCTCTCTTGGGAAGGCCCTCGGGGTAGAATACACCCCTCCAGTGGTCGTACATGAAGCCGCTGCAGCCGACCCGCACACTCGCCATATTAGCATTGTATCACAAAGCCGGGGGATTGAGAACAGCTCTATTATGAGACAACGAATATTTTACGGAAAGGGAGCGACAGACAGACTCTTCACTCATTCCCGTGCCGGCGTCCGGCTCGTCCAGGTATCCGGCCGGGACTCCGAGGCAAGTATCACGCTTCACCATCCAGGTGAAGCCTTTGTGATACTTGAAACCGTTCAGAGATACCGCTCCTAACAACCATAATGATTGCTCCGACAAATATAAAATATACTGTAGCCCATTAGTGTCCGGTAAAAACACGGAAACGATCAACAAGGACAGGGGATATTAATTTTTCATCTCATTCTCGACGTACATCCTGTACGTCTCCGAGGGAATTTCGCAATTCACCATCCAGGTGAATCTGCTGCGAAATTAAAACCGTTCAAAATTAATATCCCCTGTCCTGCCATGACTTACACGGTTTATTGATTGTAGCCCTTTCACAACGCGGGATAAAGTCCGGTATAGTGCCGGCCGGATACAGGGATAAAGAGGCTCAACCATTAATCGTCTCGAACCAGTCAAGGCAGTGCTGTTCTCCATGATCGACTTGCGACATGATCGTATATCGTGAGCATACGCTTTCCTGGACCATCTCAGGCCATGGTGAGCTGAAACAATGTCAGCTGAGAGGGGGATACTTGACACAGGCCCCCCTCTAACTTTACTATTTACTGTTGGCGTCAGCATAACACAACGGGGCGTAGCGCAGCCTGGTAGCGCACACGGTTCGGGACCGTGCGGTCGCTGGTTCGAATCCAGTCGCCCCGACCAGCTTTTCGGGAATCTTCAATGAACCTTCAAAGGGTTATAGAGAGGGCGGTCTGCCGGCCCGTGGAGATCGTCCTCACAAACAACAGAACGAGCATAATCAGCTTCAGAAAAGAGCGAGGCAGGGTCGTCCTCAGGCTCCAGCGCCTCTTTGCCGACGCGCCTCCTGAGGTCCTGCTCGAGATAGCGGAACTCATCAAGAGGCCCTCCATCAAGACACCCCTCGTACACGACTTCTTCAGGAGGAACCAGTGGAGGGTGAGGAAGAAGGCCCTGGTCCGCGAGAAGGCCGAGCCCGAGGGAAAGGTCTACAACCTCGGAAGGATATTTGAAAGGATCAACCGGGAGTACTTCTCCGACAGGGTCGATGCAGTGATAACCTGGGGTAAGCGCTCCCCGAAAAAGGCCGTCAGGAAGAGGACACTCGGCAGCTATAACGCTGAGACAGGGACGATAAGGATCAATCCCGTGCTCGACTGTTCCAGGGTTCCCCGCTACTTCGTCGAATACGTCGTCTACCACGAGATGCTCCACGCCGACATAGGGATATCGAGAAGAAAAAACGGAAGACGCGCAATCCACACGCGCGAGTTCAGGGAGAGGGAGAGACTGTTCAGGGATTACCGCAGGGCCGTCCAATGGGAGAGACGGGCCAGGATGAGCGGGTTCTGCCCATGAAGGCCCTGCTGCAGAGGGTCTCGGAGGCGAGGGTGGAGACAGGAGGCCGCATAAGCGGAGAGATAAGGAGGGGCCTCCTCGTCCTCCTCTGCGTGGTCAGGGGGGATACGCGGAAAGACCTCGATTACATTATTAAGAAGGTGCTGGCCCTCCGCGTGTTCGACGACTCCCGCGGAAGGATGAACCTCTCTGTGGCCGATGCCGGTGGCGAGATCCTCGTCGTTCCCCAGTTTACGCTTGCTGCGAGGACCCGCAGGGGAAACCGTCCTTCCTTCGACGATGCCGAGTCGCCGCAGAAGGCGAAACAGATGTTCGACTCTCTCGTACAGGGACTCCGTGACGCAGGGATCAGGACAGAGACGGGATCTTTCGGTGAACACATGAGGGTCTTTCTCGTCAACGACGGGCCGGTTACACTTATGATCGATTCAAGAGAAGGCGGTGCCGGATGAAGAGCCTCACCTTATGCGGTCCCTGATCTCTTTCAAGAGGTCCTCGAGGTCGATGCCTTTCTCCTTTGCAACATCCCTGAGCGCCATCATGAACGTTGCTTTGCATTCACAGAGCCCGAGAGACAGGAGATAGTCGACCGTCTCCGGATACTCCCTGAAGAGTGTCGCCACCTTGGTGTCTCCGTTTATTCCATCTTCCATAGTCATAGTATATACCATGCCCGGCCCGTTTGCATAGCAAAAGATGCCTTTTCCGGCCCTCTGTTGCCTGCATTCCGTTTCCGGATTTTTTCTTCAACATTTCACCAACACGTATTTCACAGGAAAAATTCTTTGATATCAAAGCCTTAAACGGATGTCGTTTTTTTCTTGACAAATACAATATATTGTGGTTTAATTGATAAAACACTACAATCGGCCACAAGCTGTAGGGGGGTGCTTTGGACTTCTGCAAGGGGCTTGGCGACTGGTTTTATTGCCCGAGATGTCCCTATATATGCACAAAGGCGTGTCCCATCGAGAACGAGGACGCCTTCGGACGGTTCACTGCCAGGATGAGGGATCTCGAGAGTCCACAGCAGGAGCCGGAGAGGGTGATGACTTGTCAAACAAATCAAAAATAATTGAGGAGGTTACCGGATGGGTGTTTTGAGTTCAGGGCTCAACCTTACCGAGAATGCGCTCAAGGTGCTGCAGAAGCGGTACCTGAGGAAGGATGAAGATGGAAATGTCACGGAGAGACCCGAGGATATGTTCAGGAGGGTGGCTCGCACGGTGGCATCAGCGGACCTTGACTACGGACGTTCACCTGCAGAGGTTGAGATCCTGGCGGAAGAGTTTTACCGGATGATGTCTTCCCTTTATTTCCTGCCCAACAGTCCGACCTTGATGAACGCCGGTCGGCGGCTCGGACAACTGTCGGCATGCTTTGTACTGCCTGTTGAGGATTCCATGGAGAGCATATTCGAGGCGGTCAAGAACGCCGCTATCATACACAAGTCGGGCGGAGGCACCGGGTTCAGCTTTTCCCGCCTGAGGCCGGGCGGAGACGTGGTGGGGTCCACCAAGGGCATATCCTCGGGTCCCATCTCGTTCATGACGGTCTTCGACACCGCAACCGAGGCCGTAAAGCAGGGGGGTACGCGCAGGGGTGCCAACATGGGCATGCTCCGTGTAGACCATCCGGACATCCTCGGTTTCATCACCTGCAAGGACGACAACGACAGGCTGAACAACTTCAACATCTCCGTGGCCCTGACCGACGAGTTCATGGAGAAGGTCGAGACCGACGGTGAGTACGACCTGGTGAACCCCCGGACCCGCAAGGTCGACGGCAGGTTCGGCGCCAGGGAGGTCTTCGACCTGATCGTCAGGCATGCGTGGCAGAACGGTGAGCCGGGTATAGTATTCATAGACAGGATCAACCAGTCCAATCCCACTCCTCAGGTCGGAGAGATCGAGAGCACGAATCCCTGCGGTGAACAGCCGCTTCTGCCGTACGAGTCGTGCAACCTCGGCTCCATAAACCTTGCGAGGATGGTAAGAGACCGCGAGGTCGACTGGGAAGGCCTCAGGGGCATAATACACAAGGCCGTGCACTTTCTCGACAACGTCATAGACATAAACCGGTATCCCCTGAAGAAGATCGAGGAGATGACCAAGGCCAACAGGAAGATAGGCCTGGGGGTGATGGGCTGGGCGGACATGCTGATACAGCTCGGCATCCCGTACAACTCTGAAAAGGCCCTTGACCTTGCAGAGGAGGTGATGAGCTTCATCACTTCAGAGGGCAGGGCGGCCTCTGCAGGGCTTGCAGAGGAACGGGGGGTCTTTCCGAACTACGAAAAGAGCATATACGCCGGAAGCATAAAGGTCCGCAACGCCACGATCACCACGATAGCGCCGACAGGCAGCCTCAGTATCATTGCGGGCTGCTCCTCGGGAATCGAGCCACTCTTTGCGGTCTGCTTCGTCAGGACCGTTCTCGAGGGCACGAAGCTGTTCGAGATAAACCCCTACTTCGAGGCCGTCGCCAGGGAAAGGGGGTTCTTCTCGAGGGAGATGATGGAACGGATCTCCGAGACAGGGTCCATCTGCGGGATTGCAGAGATTCCGGAAGACGTCAAGGAAGTCTTCATAACCGCTCATGACATCACCCCCGAGGACCACATACGCATGCAGGCCGCCTTCCAGAGGCACGTAGACAATGCCGTGAGCAAGACCGTCAACTTCCCGAACCATGCAACCCCCGAGGATGTCAAGAAGGTCTATCTCCAGGCCTACAGTCTCGGCTGCAAGGGAGTCACCGTCTACAGGGACGGCTCCAGGGAGAGCCAGGTGCTGAGCAGGGGCACCAAGAAGAGCGCGAAGACCCTCGAGGGGGGGGCTGAGGAGAAGCAGAAGATCATTCCCCGGAAGAGACCGGACGTTGTCAAGGGGACGACCCAGGCAATGAAGACGGGCTGCGGCACCCTCTATGTCACCGTGAACGAGGACGAGGAGGGGCTTCCGTTCGAGGTCTTCAATCATATAGGGAAGGCAGGGGGGTGCGCGTCGAGCCAGTCGGAGGCGATCGGGAGGCTTGTGAGCCTCTCCCTCCGGTCGAACATCGCTCCCGAGGAGATCATAACGCAGCTCAAGGGCATATCCTGCCACCAGCATGCCTGGTCGAGCGGCGGAAAGATATCTTCCTGTGCGGATGCCATTGCCAAGGCCCTCGAGCTCTACATGACGAAGGGAAAGGGCAACGGAAACGGCAGGAAGCTCAATGACGTGGTCATGCAGATCGGTGCGTGCCCTGAGTGCGGCGGCACCGTGGAGCACGAGGGCGGCTGTGCGGTCTGCCGCAACTGCGGTCATACCCGGTGCGGATAGGCGGCTGTGGCTGTGTGTATGTGCTTTCCGTATGAACACGGACGGGATCCGGCTCAGGCAGTGCTGCAGGTGGGTTCCGTTGTCTGGAGGCCGGCCGTTTCCATGAGCCGGTTCCGAACAAGTGGCGCCAGGTGTCGGCTCGGAGCGGGGACTTGCCGGTGACGGCAGGAGCGTGTGTCGGCGCGGATCCTCGGCGGGCACGGTGTTTCACTAAAAGTAAGGAGGTTGACGGTGACGAGCAGTGGAGGAAACGGGAAGAACGGACGGCGCGGCCGGCCTTCCTGGGACGAGTATTTTATCGAGATAGCCCGGGTCGTCTCCACGAGGTCTACGTGCCTGAGGCGGAGGTACGGTGCTGTCATAGTCAAGGACAACGTGATCGTGAGCACCGGGTACAACGGCGCCCCGAGAGGTGCCGTGAACTGCATCGATTCCGGCGTGTGCAGGCGGAAGGAGCTGAACGTACCGCCGGGTGAGCGTTACGAGCTCTGCGTGGCCGTACATGCCGAGCAGAACGCCATCGTGAACGGCCCGCCCGAGAGGATGAAGGGATCTACCATATACATAGCCGGTTTCGAGGACGACGGCGGGATAGCCGAGGGCAAGCCGTGCCTGATGTGCAGGAGGATGATCCTGAATGCCCAGGTGAAGGAGGTGGTCTATCTCAGGAAGGACGGCGAGATCGAGAGGGTTGGGGACGCAAGGGACATGGATGTGCCGCTGGAGAGATGAGCTTTGAGATCAGTGCAGGGGGACTGTCCGCCTGCTTCAAATCCAAGACATTCGGAGGGAACACCATGAGATTGAGGGCGTTTGTTTTCGATGATGATGAGAGGATAAGGTCTTTGTTGACTATCGTTCTGGAGAGCCGGGGCTACAGTGTCCTTGCATTTCCGGATCCGACCCGCTACTCTCTTTACCTGGATTCAGAGTGTTCTTGCCCTCCGGGTCATGTGTGCGGCGACATCCTGATTACCGACAACAACATGCCCAACATGAAGGGCCTCGACTTCATCCGTATGCGGATGCAGAACGGCTGCAGGGGCATAGTGCAGAACAAGGCGGTGATGTCGGGTACGTGGTCTGCAGTGGACCTTGCATACGCCAGGAGCCTCGGATGCAAGATATTCGAGAAGCCTTTCATGCTCGAGGAGATACACAGGTGGCTGGACGAGTGCGAAAAGAGGACGGACGCCTCGAGGAAGCTGATAGACTGGCCGGTCGCTTCACTGAACTATGCCGGTACGGGTTGAGCCGCGCCTTCCTGGCTCCATCCTGTTCCCCCTTAAGAAAAAATACCGGGATGAACAACCCGGGCCTGCAATCAAGAAGGACGGC